>JAWXTM010000004.1:0-59170 GCA_044433505.1 Rikenellaceae bacterium | reverse complement strand
CCCCCCCAAAAAAAAAGAGATGCCGTCAACCAATGTCGGCACCCCCCCCTTATAAATATCGCTACCCTAAAGAACTTACTTTGCGCAAACTGCTGAAATCTCTTGGAATAATTCGTCGCTAGTTGACAACAAATCCGCATAAATCGCTGCATAATGCTTGCGAACTAACTTAGTATTGTGCTTCTCCGCTGGATGATTTGCCCTATCTCTTAGCGTGTTGTTCATATCAACAGCCTTTGAAATAATTGTGCTTAGAGCCTCTGCCGACTCCTCACCCTGAAAATATACCGCTAGGTAGCAGTTCGAAACGATTTCGCTTGTAAGGTAGTTAATCTCCTTCTTAATTGTACGTAAATTTGCCATTTTTTATATCAGTTATTTTTAATTTTGTTGCAAAGGTAGTAAAAATTCGCTAATTCTAGCAATATTTTTACTGATTCATCATCTTAAAGAACTCATCATTACTGCGAGTACCCTCCAAATGCTTCTTCACAAACTCCATCGCCTCGATTGAATTCATATCGCTGAGGTGACGGCGTAGTATCCACATCTTTTGTTGAAGATCCTTATCTTGTAGCAGGTCATCACGCCTTGTTGAAGAAGCCGTAATATCAACCGCAGGGTAGATGCGCCTATTAGATAGCTTACGGTCAAGTTGAAGCTCCATATTACCAGTACCCTTGAACTCCTCAAAGATAACCTCATCCATCTTCGAACCAGTCTCGATAAGTGCCGTAGCAATAATGGTCAACGAACCACGCTCCTCTGTATTACGTGCCGCACCAAAGAAACGCTTAGGTTTATGGAGAGCCGCTGCGTCAACACCACCACTCAAAATCTTATTCGAGGTAGGTTGTACAGTATTATATGCCCTTGCCAGACGTGTGATAGAGTCCAACATAATCACCACGTCGTGACCACACTCAACCATACGTTTAGCCTTTTCGAGCACCATTTCGGCAACCTTGACGTGCTTGGTGGCTTGCTCATCGAAGGTCGAGGCAATAACTTCGGCATTCACCGAACGTGCCATATCGGTCACCTCCTCTGGACGCTCATCAATCAGCAACATAATCATATACACATTAGGATGATTATCCGCAATCGCATTTGCAAGATCCTTAAGTAGAATTGTCTTACCAGTCTTTGGTTGCGCAACGATTAGCGCACGTTGTCCCTTACCTATTGGCGAGAACATATCCACAATTCTATTCGAAATGTTGTTGTGTCCAGAGCCTGTAATATTGAATTTTTCCTCTGGGAAGAGTGGCGTTAGGAATTCAAATTGGATTCTATCACGAGCCTCTTCTGGAGTAAGCCCATTGATACTAATAATCTTCGATAGTGGGAAGAATTTATCCCCTTCTCTAGGAGGGCGAATCACCCCACGAATAGTGTCACCTTGCTTGAGCCCATATTGTTTAATTTGCGATGCACTAACATATACGTCGTCAGGCGAGTTAATATAGTTATAGTCCGACGAGCGCAAAAAACCATATCCATCAGGCACCATTTCAAGCGAACCAGTACATTCAATTATGCCATTAAACTCGAACTGAGAATGAGATGCTTTCTCTTTCTTGCCGTTATTATTATGTTCACGATGTTTGTCGTGAGAATTTGATTGGCGACTATTATCCTCGTGACCATTTTCGTTAGAGAATCTGCGAGGATGTTTTACTTTAGGGTCTTGCACAGAAGCAGGGTTATTTTTAACCTCTTGTTCTACTGGAGCTTCTTTTGGCAAGTTTTCGGCAGCAGTTTCGGTTGTACCCTTTACAATACGTGCTCTTCTGCCACGTCGTTTAGGTTTATCGCTGCTTTCAGTATTATTGGGTTCATTAGTTTTTTCGTTGTTTGCCACTTCATTTGGCGACAAGCTCGAAGCCTTAATAATGGCTAGAATATCATCTTTCTTTAGGAAACGCTTAGGGAGTTCTACTCCCATTTCTCTAGCTACTTTACGTAGTTCTAGAAGTTTCATCGAGCGTAACAAATCTTCTTGCATAACTATAATATTATAATGTGTTTGAGTAATTTTTTTTAAAGAGTATGGATGTCAGGGGAAACTTTGCGAGTGGTTTGAATCAGTTAAAATCGTTTATACTTAACCAATTAAACTCTTTTGCAATCAAAAACTGCGCTACATTTCTCAGTAGTCGCACACAAAGATAAATAAAAAAAACTATTTAACAAATTTTTTCTATATTTTCATATATTTTAGGGGACTTCTAAAAATTGATTTGGTGAATTTGGGATGAGATTTTAAGGTGAGTTTTTACCGCATTTTTGGTCTAATAGTGGACGATTTGACCAAAACAGGTGAAAAATCAACCAAAATATCACCCAAAGGCATCAAAACCTATTTTAAAATATCCATATTTTTTAGTTAAATTTTTATGGGGTCAATTTTTATAAGTCCCCTTTATAACATTTTCGAGATCTTCGGGCGTATCAATTCCATAGCACGGATAAGTGCTCACCGCAGTTTTAACCTTATAATCAGCCTCTAACCAGCGCAGTTGCTCTAGTTTTTCGGTATTTTCTAGCAGTGAGGGTTTGAGCTTACATATCTCAAAGAGAGTGTCGTAGCGATAACCATACAGCCCGATATGCTTTAAGAAGGTGCTCTTTGACTCCCTTGCAAATGGCACTGCCGCACGTGAAAAATATAGCGCATAACCACTCTGAGAAACTACCGCCTTTACCATATTAGGGTTCTGAGGATCTTCTTGACTAGGGTTTACCTCTTGAACAAGCGTTGCAATTTGACACTTTTCATCATCAAACAAATCAAGCAGCAGTTGCAGTGATTCTGGGGCAATAAATGGCTCGTCACCCTGCACATTGACTACAATCTTGGGGGTAAAGGGTAGTTTACTGACAGCTTCGGCGACCCTATCCGTACCGCTAGGATGGTCAGTACTAGTCATAATTACATTTCCCGAAAAGGCTCTCACCACCTCTGCAATACGCTCATCATCAGTGGCTACATAGACCTCTTCGAAGACCTTCAGTGCTTGCCTATAGGTTCTCTCTATCATAGTCATATCACCTATCATTACAAGGGGTTTGCCCTCGAAACGGGTTGAAGAATATCGTGCAGGTATTATAGCAATATTCATAATTTATTGTAAAAAAGTTTTCTTTAGGGGACTTCTAAAAATTGATTTGGTGAATTTGGGATGAGATTTTGAGCTGAGTTTTTGCCGCATTTTTGGTCTAATAGCGGGCTATTCGACCAAAAAAAGGTGAAAAATCAACCAAAATATCGCCCAAATGCATCAAAACCTATTTCTTTACATCCTTTTTTATTTAGTTATTCTTAGTGGGGTCAATTTGTAGAAGCCCCCGTTAGAAATAACAAATGTACAAAAACATTTTAAATATAGCCAGCTAATTTTATATCTTTTTTTAGGGTCGAGATTAAACCTTCTGGTATTTTGCGTGTCTATAATAGCAAAGGGAACACAAGGTGTTTTTAGTAAAGAGCCTTAAATATATTATTTAACCAAAAACAGATAAATGCTATGAAAACAAAAAAGATTTTAGCACTTGCATCATTTGCAATGCTTATGGGAAGTTCAGTTGCGATTGCTCAGCCAAATGGAAAGGGTGCTCCTCAACGTGGTGAAGAAGGTCGTGCTGATAAAATTGCACAGGAACTTGGACTTAGTGAAGAGCAGGCGGCAAGTCTACAAGAAATTAACGAAAAGTACGCTGATAAGAATAGAGCTACCAAGGAGAATGGCGAGGCTGATATTTTAGTGGCTCAACAGAAGAACTCTGAGAAGCAGTCTAAGGAAATCGAGAAAGTGTTAACTGCGGAGCAATTCGAAAAGTATGCTGAGTTGACTTCAAAGGCTAAGAAGGAACGTCGTGGTGGTGAAGAGGGTCGTGGCGAGAGAATGCGCCCAGAGGGTCAAGGTAGACCACAGCAAGGTGGTGGTGAAGAAGGTCGTGGTGAGAGAATGCGCCCAGAGGGTCAAGGTAGACCACAGCAAGGTGGCAAAGAAGATCGTGCTCAACGAATGACCGATAGAATGGTTAAGGAACTTGGTCTAAGCGAAGAACAAGCCGCTAGTCTTCTTGAACTAAACCAAAAGTTTGCTGAAGATTCAAAAGCAGCAGTTGAGAAGCTAAAAGAGGCTAGAATCGAGGGTGTTACAAATCTTTTGACTGCCGAACAGCAAGAAAAATTTGCTCAAATGCAAGCTCAACAAAAAGAGCGCAAAGAAGGTGGTAAGCAGATGCGCAGAGGCGATCGTAAGGGTGGAGAAAAGAAGGGTGCTCACAGACCACAGCAAGCTCCTCGTCCAGAGGGAGGTAAGGATGCCCCACAAGGTCCTGAGCTACTACCATAATGATTTTGTGTTTAGTACAAAAAAGGCTATCTCATTTTTGGGGTAGCTTTTTTTTGTTATTAAGGGTGCTTTTTGTATCTTGTATTGCTTTAGTTAGAGCTTGTATTATAGCAGACCAAAAAACTTTCTTGACTTAGTTTGTAATACTACAAGCTAAAACTAAAGCAATACAATAGTGGGGTTTGGAAAAAAGGTAATGATGCCAAAAATTAACCATTAACCATTATCTAGTACTGCTCCTTCTCGTTGGGAAATGAACCATCCTTGACATCACTATTATACTGAGCAATGGCAGAAGACATCTGGGATGCAAACGAAGCATACCTCCTCAAAAAACGTGGCGAAAACTCTGCCGTCAACCCCAACATATCATAGAGCACAAGCACTTGGCCATCAACTCCACCACCGCCACCAATACCAATTACAGGAATGGTTAACTCCTCGGCAACACGCTTTGCAAGTGCTGCTGGAATCTTCTCTACCACAATAGCGAAACACCCAGCTTGCTCAAGCAAGCGAGCATCATCAAGCAGCTTTTGCGCCTCAGCCTCGTCCTTTGCACGCACTGCATAAGTGCCAAACTTATTGATAGACTGCGGAGTGAGTCCCAGGTGACCCATCACTGGGATTCCTGCCGAAAGAATTCGTTTAACAGATTCTATAATCTCCTCACCTCCTTCGAGTTTAACGGCATCGGCTTCGGTTTCTTTCATAATACGAATAGCCGAGCAGAGTGCTTCTTTAGAGTTACCGTGGTAAGTACCAAAAGGCATATCCACCACCACGAGCGCACGTTCTACGGCACGAGTTACGGTACGTCCGTGGTAGATCATATTATCCAGAGTATATGGTACAGTTGTGGTGTGCCCAGCGATCACATTCGCTGCCGAGTCGCCCACCAGAATAACATCAATTCCAGCTTTATCGACGATACCCGCCATAGTGTAGTCATAGGCAGTGAGCATAGATATTTTTTCGCCCCTAGCTTTCATTTCGCTGAGTCTAAGGGTCGTAACAACTTTTGTTGCAGTTTGTATTGACATAGTCTTTATTATTAGAATCTGTTTAAATTTGCACAAAGGTACGATTAATTTTAAGACCCGCAAATGTTACACATTACAAATTTGAAAGATTATAGCACCACCTCTCACAAAAAAAAGTTGAGCTGTACATAATACAGCTCAACCCTCTTCTACACATATTTATCAGGGAAATTACTTGCGACCCTTCCAAAGGCGTGACATATCCTCTAGTGATTTGCCCTTGGTCTCTGGTACATACTTCCATACAAATAGTATCGACAACAAACAGAACGTTGCATAAATCAAATACGTGCCGCCAGTGCTCCAACCCTCTGCCAATGGCACAAAGGTCGATGAAACTGCATAGTTTGCCAACCACTGTGCTGCAACAGCAATAGCGACTGCCTGACCACGAATAGTGTTTGGGAAAATCTCTGAGATAAGTACCCAGCAAATAGGTCCCCACGACATCATAAACGATGCGGTGTAAACAATAATCGCAACTAGTGCCATCATACCGATACTATCCATAAAGCTTAGTGTGCCGAGCAGTATCATACCGAGCATCATACCCACCGAACCTACAATTAGCAGTGGTTTGCGCCCCCACTTATCCACCGTAACGATCGCCACTACGGTAAAGACAATATTGATAACACCCATAATAACGGTCTGCATCATTGCAGCATCACCGCTAAAGCCCATATTACCAAAGATACGTGGAGCATAGTAAAGCACCACATTAATACCAATGGCTTGTTGGAAAATCGAAAGCAGGATACCGATTACTACCACTGCCACGCCATAGGTGAAGAGTTTTTCACGCTTTTGGGTAGTAGTAGAGCGAATATCATTGAGTATTACGGCAGCTTCCTTGTCGCCATTAATGCGTCTAAGCACTTTAAGAGCCTTGCTCTCTTGCCCTGTCATCATCAAGAAGCGTGGGGTCTTTGGTACTAGTAATAGAAGTAGCCCGAAGATACCAGCAGGGAAAGCCTCACTTAGGAACATCTTTCTCCAACCTAGTGCAATCATCTGTTCATCACCACCGATAGAACCTTTAATCCAGTAGTTTACGAAATATACCACCAACATACCAAAGATAATGGCGAATTGGTTGCACGAAACCAGCGTGCCACGAATGCGTGATGGGGCAAGTTCAGCTATATACATTGGGCACACTGCCGAAGCAAGACCTACACCGATACCGCCAATAACCCTATAGCAGTTAAATGCAACAAGGAGTGATTGCGATGGTTCACCGTAGTTAAAGAACAAGAACTCAGGGTTGTATGAACCAAGAGCCGAAACGAAGAATAGTCCCGCAGCTAGTATCAGCGAATTGCGCCTGCCTAGTCTGCCAGCGAAGAATCCCGAAAGTGCACCACCAATAACGCAACCAATCAGTGCGCTAGAGCTAGTGATACCGTGCAAGAACGTAGTGTATTCAAAGTCCGTAGAGCCTTGAAAGAATTGCTGAAGAGCCTGTTCTGCACCCGAGATAACTGCCGTGTCATATCCGAAAAGCAGTCCACCTAGTATAGCCACCGCAGTGATGCTATACAGGTAGAGTTTGCTTCCGCTATTTTGTGGACTAGTCATTATTTTATAGAAATATTAACTAGTGATTCGTATAGTTCTTGGCTACCGCTCTTTTGAGTAGGTTCGCCATTAGTACGTGCATAGTTAGCAACATCTTCAAGGGTTAGTCTACCAGCCTCGAACTCTGCACCCATACCACTGTCATACGAAGCGTAACGAGCCTTTGCCATCTCTTGGTAAGGAGAGTTTTCGAGTAGATCTGCTGCTGCAAGAAGTGCTCTAGCAAAGACATCCATACCAGAGATATGAGCATAGAATAGGTCTAGTTTGTCGGTTGAGTTGCGACGAATCTTAGCGTCGAAGTTAGTGCCACCTCCCATCAATCCACCGCCACGCAAAATGACGATCATTGCTTGAGTTAGTTCGCAAACGTCAACTGGGAATTGGTCAGTGTCCCAACCATTTTGAGCATCACCACGGTTAGCGTCAATCGAGCCTAGCATACCTGCATCAACAGCACATTGTAGTTCGTGTTCGAAGGTGTGACCTGCAAGTGTAGCGTGATTAACCTCAATATTCACTTTGAAATCTTTGTCCAAGCCGTTTGCTCTAAGGAAGCCGATAACTGTTTCAGTGTCAACATCATATTGGTGTTTCATTGGTTCCATTGGCTTAGGTTCGATAAGGAATATGCCCTTAAAGCCTTTAGAACGAGCATAGTCACGAGCCATAGTTAGCATACGTGCTAGGTGTTCTTTTTCACGCTTCATATCAGTGTTAAGGAGCGATTGGTAGCCCTCTCTACCTCCCCAGAATACGTAGCAGTCGCCACCAAGTTCGATAGTAGCGTCGATAGAGTTTTTGATTTGAAGCATTGCACGAGCAGCTGAATCGAACTCAGGGTTGGTCGATGCACCATTCATATAGCGTGCGTGACCAAATACATTGGCAGTACCCCAAAGTAGTTTAATACCAGTTTCAGCCATACGTTCTTTAGCGTAAGCTACGATAGCCTTTAGGTTAGCTTCGTACTCTTCGGCAGTGGCAGCCTCCTCGATAAGGTCAGTGTCGTGGAAGCAGAAGTATTCGATACCAACTTTTTGCATAAATTCAAAGCCTGCATCAAGTTTAGCTTTAGCTCTTTCGAGTACAGTTTCTTCAGCGTTCCAAGGGTGCGATAGAGTACCGCCACCAAATTGGTCGCCACCCTCAGCGCATAGTGTATGCCACCAAGCCATTGCAAAGCGGAACCACTCTTTCATAGGGCGGCCATATACTTCTTGTTCTGGGTTGTAGTAGCGGAATGCTAGCGGATTGCGAGATTCAGCACCTTCAAATGCGATTTTTTCGACTTCTGGAAAATAAGTTTTCATAGTGTTTGTTTATTTTGTTAATTGTTTTAGTAATTGTTCTTTCCAATTTTGGTATGCGGCCTCTAGGGTCTCTTTATCTTGAACGATTGGGGTGATTTCCTCTAGGCATTTTAGTGAGCTGAATGCCTGGTCGGCTGACTTATAAAATCCTGCACCGAGGGCAGCCCCACGTGCCGCACCAAGAGCACCATCAGTATTAAATAGCTCGATTTTAGCATCGCATAGCGTTGAGAGTGTTTGCCTAAAGAGCGGACTAAGGAAAAGATTTGCCTTGCCTGCACGGATAACATTTAGATTGAGCCCCATCTCACGCATCACATCAATACCATACCTAAAGGCAAAGGCAATGCCCTCTTGTGTGGCTCTTAGTATATGGCTAAGGTTATGAGTGGTGAGCTCTAGTCCAGCGATCATACACTTCGTGTAGCGGTTTTCTAGCACACGTTCTGCACCATTGCCAAAGGGTAGTACCATAACGCCATCGCTACCAAGTGGAGCTTCATTGGCGAGTTCGTTAATCTGGTCATAGCTCAGGTGAGCAGCGAAGTTGCGCTTAACCCACGCATTGGCTATACCCGTACCATTAATACATAGCAGTACACCATAGTGTGGAGCAGTGGCAGTGTGGTTTACGTGCAGGAATGGGTTTACACGTGAGAGCGCATCGCCCTGAGGCTTTTCGATAACGCCATAGACAACACCGCTAGTACCACCCGTTGCAGCAACCTCGCCAGCCTCCATAACACCAAGCGAGAAGGCGTTGTTAGGTTGGTCGCCTGCACGATAGGATATTGGTGTGCCAGACTTAATGCCAAGCTCACTTTCAATAGCCTCGGTAGTATAAGCCCTAACCCCAATAGCTACACCATTATCAGAGAAAATCTCCGATGGGATGCCATAGTGTTCGGCAAGCTTACTAGAGCGTCCATCCTCTTTAAAATCCCACAAGATGCCTTCGGATAGCCCAGTATCGGTAGTTGAAATCTCACCAGAAAGGCAATATGCAATATAGTCGCCCGGTAACATAAACTTATGAATCTTTGCAAAGAGTTCAGGCTCGTTCTCTTTGACCCAGCGTAGTTTAGAGGCTGTAAAGTTACCTGGAGAGTTCAGCAGATGTTCCTTGCAGTACTCCTCGCCAAGTTCACTGTAAGCCTTTGCGCCAATCTCAACGGCTCTCGAATCGCACCATATAATAGAGCGACGAAGCGGTTCACCATCCTTATCGACAACAACCAGACCGTGCATCTGGTAGCTAATGCCAATGGATGCAATCCTCGAAACCTCGGCACTTTCAGCCAGCTCCCGAACCCCATCTTTAACATACCCCCACCACATCTTAGGGTCTTGTTCTGCCCAACCGCTTTGTGGGGCTTCTATTGCCATTTCGACCTTTGGGTTAGTAGACGAAGCAATACACTCACCACTCTTAATGTTGAGCAGCGAGACTTTTACTGAAGATGAACCAACATCAATTCCTAGACTATACATAATAAATATCTATTTTTTGTGAGTTTTTTTGAATGCAACGGGATTAAAGGCATAGTATTCGGCAGGTTTATGCGCTACGCCTTGCTCTTTTTCGCCAGTTGGGCGGATGATATTGTCGCTAAGTATCTTTTTGCGGAAGTTGCGACTATCAACCTCTGAACCCATCACCGCCGAGTATAGGTTCTGTAAAGCACGAATTGTAAACTTGCGTGGCAACATCTCAAACGCCTTCGATGTTTGCTCAAAGCTGCTACGTAGTTTTAGCAGCGCATCCTTTAGGATGTCATTGTGGTCGAGAGCCAGTTTGCCAGCCTCATCAATATTAACCCACTTTGCGCCTTTGCGCTTGGTGTGGAGTAAGACTGTCTTATTAATATGTATAAGTGCATAGTAACCTACCGTCACAACTCGTGTTGTAACAATATTATGAAACTTAGCAATCCACTCCAACTCCTGAGCATTGACCCTCTCTGGGTCAGAAAAGATAGTAGTCTGCTGCAGATAAACCCTTTCGAGTCCAGTGCTATCACGAAGCACTCTGTGAGCAGCCTCAGGAAGGCTTTCGTTTTGATAAATCATACTACCTGGCAGCTTCATTAACTGCCCACCAAGATGAGTCAATGGAGCACGATGCTGGTTGACTAATAGTATCTTTAAATGTTGACCATCATAACCGAAAATTACACAGTCTACCGATAATGAATGATTTGTTTGAATTTGCACTTTTTTAATATTTTTTAATAATAAATAAAATCTACTTTAACAAACTTAAGCAAAAAAAAGTGAACTTCCAAACTTTCTGTAAACTTTACGCTAACTATTTTACCCTTAAATACTATAACCCTTGTAAATACTGAGGATTGTGAGTGGAAAAAATGTAAAAAAAATTTGCAAAAGTGTTTTAGAATGATTATCTTTGTTATTGTGATAGGGGTAAAAATACACTAACTACAATAATAAAAACTTAACAGAAAATGAAAAGAAAAATTTTAACAATTTTAGCCATTGGGCTAGTTTCAGTTCCGAGTTTTGCGCAACGTGGCGAGATTAAAAACGACCCGTCTTTTAAGGTGCGCGCCAAGGAACTTGTTGCTAAAATGACACTCGAAGAAAAAGTGTCGCAGACTATCGAAATGGCATCGGGAATCGAAAGACTAGGGGTTGAGCCTTACAACTGGTGGAACGAAATTTTGCACGGTGTGGCTCGCTCTGGTGATACGGTAACTGTCTATCCTCAGGCAATCGCTATGGCGGCTAACTTCGACCGTGAGGCACTACAAAAAATGGGCGACCAAGCATCCGATGAAGCTCGTGGTATCTATAACTACGAAACTGAGCAAGGTAAATTTGGCGAACAATACAAGGGGCTTACCTTCTGGACTCCTAATATTAATATCTTCCGTGATCCTCGCTGGGGGCGTGGGCAAGAAACCTATGGCGAAGACCCATATCTGACTGCTGAACTTGGTAAAGCAATGGTTACTGGACTGGAGGGCACTGATGATAAATACCTAAAAGTTTCGGCTTGTGCTAAACACTATGCCGTACACTCTGGGCCTGAGCATAACCGCCACGTCTATGATGCAAAACCAACAGCGCACGACCTTTGGAACACTTACTTGCCTGCCTTTAAAGCACTTGTCGAAGATGCTGAGGTGACTTCTGTTATGTGTGCATACAACCGTTTCGAGGGCGAACCTTGTTGTGGTAGCAGCAACTTGATGATGGATATTCTACGCAATGATTGGGGCTTTACTGGCTATGTAACATCTGACTGTGGTGCAGTGAACGACTTCTGGCAACACCACCAAACTAGTCCTGATACTGTTAGTGCTGCGGTGCTTTCTATTCAAAATGGAACGGACTTGGAGTGTGGTGCAATGTGGGCAGGTTTGTGGTCATATAACTCTCTAGACCAGGCTGTTAAAGAGGGTCTACTAGACGAAAGTAAACTTGACGAAACCTTGGTGCGCTTGTTCGAAATCCGTATGCGTCTGGGTATGTTCGATGATCCTAGTGAAGTTCCTTATGCACAAATTGGCTACGATGTTGTGAACTCTAAGGAACACGCAGAGCACGCTCTTCTTATGGCTCGTCAATCAATGGTACTACTTAAAAATAATGGAATTCTGCCTCTTGCAGCATCCGAGGCTAGCAATATTGCAGTGGTTGGCCCTAACGCTGATAACGAAGTTGTGCTACTTGGTAACTACAACGGTATCCCAGAAAATGCAATGACTGCTTATGAGGGAATTAAGGCTAAATTTAATGCTAACGGTTCGCAGGTTATTTACGCTAAGGGTACTGACTATGTACTGCCTTATGACAGCGCAAATGACCTTGAATCAATCAAAAATAGTGAAATTGTTGTCTTTGTAGGTGGTATTTCGGCCGACCTTGAGGGTGAAGAGGGTGCTGTTGCTGACGGTATCGAAGGTTTTTATGGCGGTGACCGCACTACCATTGGGCTTCCAAAAGTGCAGACAGATTTTATGAAACAACTCAAAAAAATGGGCAAAAAAATCATCTTTGTTAATATGAGTGGTAGTGCAATGGCTATGAACTGGGAAGATGCCAATGTAGATGCTATTATCCAAGCGTGGTATGGTGGTCAGGCTGCGGGGCAGGCTATTGCTGATGTTATTAGCGGTGACTATAACCCATCGGGCAGACTGCCGCTTACTTTCTATAAGAGCGAAAAAGACCTGCCTGATTTCGAAGACTATTCAATGGTAAACCGCACGTATCGTTACTTTACAGGTGAACCTCTCTATGAGTTTGGTTTTGGTCTTAGCTACACTACTTTTGAGTATAGCAATATTAAGGTTAAGGAATCTGGCGATAAATACACCGTTACAGCAACTGTTAAGAACACTGGTAAGGTTGCAGGCGATGAGGTAGTACAGCTCTACATTCGCCCAGAGGCGAGCGACAGCCGCCTTGCGCTTAAATCTCTTAGAGGTTTTGACCGTGTTTCACTAAAGGCAGGTAAGAGTACAAAGGTTACTTTCGAGCTTGATAAAGAGGCGTTTGCAATTTATGATTCGAAGGGTGAACCATATTACATCTCAGGTGAGTATGACATTTGCGTGGGTGGTTCTCAACCATCTAAGGAGGCTATCTCTAGAGGTGGTGTAGTTACCAAAAGCATAGAGCTATAATACTATTACAGTTTTTAAGTAAGAGAGAGGTTGTCAATAATTTGGCAGCCTCTCTTTGTTTATCTGCGAGGCAAAAAGATTGCCACAAGACCAAGCAATGGTGCGTAAGACGAGGCTCTGAAAACCGCCTCAATGCCGTGCACCTCAGCAAAACCACCCCAATACGCCGCCGCTATACCTGCTATACCAAAAGCAAAACCAAAGAATAACCCCGAAATCATACCAACCCTATTTGGCAGCAGCTCCTGCGCCATTATTACTATTGCTGGGAATGCCGATGAAAGCATAAAGCCTGCACCAAAACTAAAGATCAGCGTCCACGTTAAATCGGCGTAGGGTAGTGCAAGCGTAAAGGGCGTTGCACCCAGTATAGATGCCCAAATAACGTACTTGCGACCAATCTTATCTCCGATTGGCCCACCTGCCAGAGTACCTAGTGCCGTAGCAAAAACAAAGACAAATAAAGCGTACTGCGAGTCTTGGGTCGATAGCCCGAACTTTTCGATAGTATAGAAGGTGAAATAACTACTCATACTCGCCATATAGACGTACTTCGAGATGATTAATACGATAAGTACTACTATATAAAAATAGGTCTTCTTATTGGAATAGGGTCTCTTTATCCAACCCTCGTCACCCTCTTTTAGTATCTTGTGTGAGCGTTTTTCACTGCCATTTGCCTTAAGTAACTTTTTGTACCAACGGGCTATAAAGAGACTCGCAATAACCCCCACAACTGACATAAATGCCACCGAGGTAGTATGCGAACGACCATAAGGCGCAATAAAGAGCGCAGCCAGCAGTGGGCCAATAGAGCTACCCAAATTACCCCCAACCTGAAAGAGCGACTGAGCAAGCCCCTTGCGCCCCCCAGATGCTAGTGATGTGAGCCTCGATGCCTCGGGGTGAACTATTGACGAGCCTGCCCCCACCAACACTACTGAACAGAGTATAGTAACCAGTGAATTGGCGTAAGCTAGGCAAATAAGCCCCGTAAAGGTAAAGACTGCCGCAAGGGTTATAAACCAAGGGTTTGGCTTATAGTCTAGGTAAAGCCCCATTAGTGGCTGTAGGACAGAGGCAGAGAGTTGATAACAGAGCGTGACCAGACCAATCTGATAGAAGTTCAGCATCAGATCGTCTTTGATTATCGGGTAGAGCGAGTTTACAACAGCCTGCATAGCGTCGTTGCAGCAGTGGCACACGCTCAGTAGCACTAGTATATTTAGGAGTGGTTTCCCACTAACTCTTGTTTGGTTATTTGCCATATCTTTGCGTTTAGATTTTTTCGAGCGCAAAGATATGGTAAATTCTGTAAATATCTTCGAGCGAGGCAAATAAAGTTCTGCACTCACCATACTGATGCGTTAGGCTTATAGCTGTAGCTCGCTTACCGAACTAGAGGTGATAAAACCAAAAACCAATAACCCAATAGCCACAAGTGCTGCAATAATCGCTACTATCAACCACACATCGTACTTGCCCTTCTGCGGAGTTCTAGGCGAGCGTGGTAGCGGCCTTTCGCCACGAGGCTGTTGCTGCTGTGAGGGCATAGGACGTTGCGCAGGACGCTTTTGCGGTGCACCAGCAGCAGGGCGACCCTGAGGCTGCACGGGACGTGGCGGCTGTGGACGCTGAATCCTATTTGGCTGAGGCTGTGGAGCAGGTGCAGGCGGTGGGGTAGTCTGCACTACTGGTCGCCTAATGGTCGTGATAGGCTTAGGAGTCACTGCACTATGCGGCTGAGGTTGCTGAGGTTGCTGAGGCTGAATCGGAGGTACACTACTCACCACTGGGCGTGGAGCTGTGTACTCAACCCTCGGTGACTCTGGCTTAGGCGGCTCTGGCTTTGGCGGAGTTATCTGACGTGACATATCCTCGCTAAAAGCAATCGAGCTATTAGCATCAACGATAAGAGTGCCAGCTCCGTCGATACTATACCTGCCAACCTTGTCCAACGTAGCCTTGATATGCGCCACGTAAGCCTCTATCATCTCC
The DNA here is from genome assembly GCA_044433505.1 of Rikenellaceae bacterium. Taxonomy (GTDB): domain Bacteria; phylum Bacteroidota; class Bacteroidia; order Bacteroidales; family Rikenellaceae; genus Mucinivorans. Next base: position 44,219 of record JAWXTM010000004.1, on the reverse strand, counting down.
ATAGAATCCTCCTTAGAAATGCCAAATTCGCTCATTAATTCTGTGCTCAAAAAACCATCATCACTCTTCAAAAATGGAGTGAAAACTACGCTTCCGCCCTGCGCCTTGCGTAAAAATGCACCAAAACCTGGAAGTATCACTCTATTTGAGGTGTGTAGTATGCGTATTAAAAACTCTTTATCCATAGCTTATAATATAGTATTTAGAAATATATCGTTAAAAAAGTCGCTTCAAAGATAGCAATTTTTAAACAATTTTTCTTAACTTTGTACAATAATTTTACATAAAATTACCAAAAATAAATGAAAAAACTAATTTTAAGCACACTCGCTATGACTACTCTTCTTACAGGATGTGGACAAAAGCCTGCTGCTGAAACTGCCTCAGGGGAGTTTCAATGGCAAGTTGATACCTTTGATGATATTAATGTCCTGCGCTACAAAGTCAATGGCTTTGAGGAGCTTTCGCTCGCTCAAAAGGAAATGATCTACTACCTATCACAAGCTGCCGTGACTGGTCGTGATATACTCTTTGACCAAAATTTTAAGTACAACTTGCCACTACGCAAAACCCTCGAAGCAATCTACACCACATACTCTGGCGATAAAACTGCCCCTGAATTCAAAAGCTTCGAAAAATACCTGAAAAAAGTATGGTTCGCAAGCGGCGTGCACCACCACTACTCAGAAGATAAATTCTCGCCTGAGTTCTCAGCTGACTATTTCGAAGGACTGCTAGCTGCAACTCCTGCCGACAAACTCCCTTGCGCTGAGATGCTAGAAACCATTAAAAAAGTGATATTCGATGCTGACTTCTTCCCAAAACGCCTGAACCAAGCAACTGATGAGGATCTAGTATTGACCTCGGGGGTGAACTTCTACGAAGGCGTGACTCAAGCCGAAGTAGAGGAATTCTACGCAAAGATGGCTGACCCTAACGACAATACCCCAATCTCCTATGGACTTAACTCTAAGGTGATTAAGGTTGATGGTGTCGTAACTGAAGACGTTTGGAAAATTGGCGGTACTTATGGTGCAGCACTCTCTGAAACTGTCAAATGGCTCGAAAAAGCTGCCGCAGTTGCCGAAAATGACCACCAAAAAAGCGTTATCAATGCACTTATTAAACACTACAACACTGGCTCGCTTGTGGATTATGATGAGTTTAATGTGCTATGGGCTAAGGAAAATGACGGACTCATTGACTTCGTTAATGGCTTTACCGAAACTTATACCGACCCTTTTGGTCGTAAGGCTACGTGGGAGTCGCTGGTAAACTTCAAAGATATTGAGGCCACTAAACGTACTACCATTATCTCTGGAAATGCACAGTGGTTCGAGGATAACTCGCCTATCGACGATGAGTTCCAAAAGACTGAAGTAAAGGGTGTATCGGCAAAGGTTATTACCGCTGCTATGCTCGGTGGCGACTGCTATCCAGCAACCCCTATCGGTATTAATCTACCAAATTCGGACTGGATTCGTCGTGACCACGGTAGCAAATCTGTGACCATTGCAAATATCACCGAAGCATACGAAAATGCATCTAACGGTAGTGGCTTTACCGAGGAGTTTATTATTGATAAAAATGAAGTCGAAAAGAAGGCTAAGTATGCTGCTCTAGCAAATGATATTCACACCGACCTGCACGAATGCCTAGGTCACGCTAGTGGTGTGCTTGCCCCAGGGGTTAAGGGTGACGAGCTTAAGGTGCACTCATCGTCGCTCGAAGAAGCTCGTGCTGACCTCTTTGCACTATACTATATCACCGACCCTAAGATGATTGAACTTGGCGTTGTCGAAAGCGTTGAGGTTGGTAGAACTGAGTACTACAGCTATATCCTTAATGGTATGATGACTCAACTTACTCGTATCGCACCTGGTAAAGACATCGAACAAGCGCATATGCGTAACCGTGCACTGGTTGCGAACTGGGCGTATGAACTAGGTAAAGCTGACAACGTTATCGAAAAGATTTCAAAAGACGGTAAGAGCTATATCAAAATCAATGACTATGATAAACTACGTGACATTTTTGCGCTGCAACTTCGTGAGATTCAACGTATTAAGAGTACTGGAGACTATGACACTGGTGCTAAACTTATCGAAACCTACGCTGTTAAAATTGATCAGAAACTTCACAAAGAAATTCTTGATAGATATGCAGCACTCGGTATTGCACCTTACTCTGGCTTCGTTAACCCTACTTACACTTTGGTCGAAAAGGATGGCAAGGTTGTTGACGTTACTGTAGATTATACTCAGGGCTACACTGAGCAAATGCTTGACTACTCAACTAACTATTCATTCCTATAGACAAAGGTGAAAATAACTGTTGCTATAACTGGAGCAAGCGGAGCGATATATGCCCACCGCTTGCTTCTTGCTTTAAAGGAAAACCCAAGCGTTGAGAAGGTGTATGTCGTAATGAGTGAGTGCGCTGTGCAGGTCTGGGACTACGAACTTCCTAATATCGAAATCAAACCTTGCGATAAGGTGGAAATCCTTGACAATAAAAATTTCTTCAATTCTATTGCAAGTGGCTCGAATCCTGCCGATGCGATGGTGATAGTGCCTTGTAGTATGGGGACTGTTGGTAGGGTAGCTAGCGGGGTGAGTAGCACTCTGCTGGAGCGTGCTGCCGATGTGCAACTCAAAGAGGGACTGCCGCTTGTAGTCGCATTTAGGGAAACGCCACTCTCGGAAATACACCTCGAAAACCTGCTGAAACTAAGGCGTGCAGGTGCTATTGTAATGCCTGCCGCACCATCCTTCTACTCTCGCCCCCTCACCATCGAAGAGGTTGCAGATAGCGTAGTGGAACGCATTTTAGATAAAATTCTAATAAAAAGTGGTAAAAAATTTCGGTGGAACGAAAAATAGTCCTATATTTGTAGCGGAAATCGAAGGGTTTCTACAAAAAAACAACAAATTTATAAACAATTATGGCTTACAAAATTGATCCAGATTCTTGTACCGCTTGCGGTACTTGTATCGACGAATGTCCAGTAGAGGCTATCTCTAGTGGTGATGTTTACTCTATCGACGCATCTTGCTGTACTGATTGCGGTACTTGCGCTGATGTTTGTCCAATAGAGGCAATTTCTGCTGAGTAATTACAACTTAAATAACTCTGAAACAGAAATCGAACATTTTAAGGGAAGCCTAAGTATTGCTATTGAAAATATAGTGATACATAGGTTTCCCTTTGTTTTTTTAAATTAATTATTAAAGCCTATAAATTTTGTTACTCCTAATTTTATATTTAATTCTCGCCCTGTCAATATCCTTTGTCTGTTCGATACTAGAGGCGGTATTGCTCTCCACACCGATGTCCTATATCTCGATGAAAGAGGGCGAAAATACTCGGGGGATTAAACTACTAAAAAAACAAAAAGCAAATATTGATAGACCTATCTCGGCTATCCTTTCTCTAAATACTATTGCGCACACTATCGGTGCGGCTGGCGTTGGTGCTGAAGCCCTAAACGTCTTTCCAAATGTAAGCTTTGCCATTATTTCGGCACTACTGACACTTCTGATACTTGTCTTTTCGGAGATTATCCCAAAGACAATCGGTGCAAACTACTGGAGGCGACTTGCCATCCCTTCTGCAAAAATTATTAATACTCTGATTATTGTTTGTTATCCGCTGGTGTGGATTTCTGAATTTATTACAAAGGTGTGTGCACGTAAAGGTAGCTGCGAAAACTCAATTAGCCGTGAAGAGTTCTCAGCAATGGCTGACGTGGGAACTAAAGAGGGGGTTATCCATTCCTCTGAAAACCTTATTATACAAAACCTTATAAAACTCGATAAACTGAAAGTAGGGCACGTTATGACACCTCGTATCGTTGCTGCCATTGCTTTCGAGGGGTTGACACTCAAAGAGTTCTACGAGGAGGATGCCAATGCACCCTTCTCACGTATTCCGCTCTATGGCGAGGAAAAGGATATTATCACCAGCTATGTGCTCTACAAAGATGTGCTGGAGGCACTTGCCGAAGATGAGTTTGATACTAAATTAGTGGATATTGCTCGCCCTATTATGGCACTCGATGAAAACGAAAGTGTGTCGAGAGCGTGGCAAAAGATGCTGATACATAAAGACCATATCGCTATTGTTGCTAATGAATATGGTGAGTTTGAAGGGATTATTACTATGGAGGATATTGTTGAAACTATCCTTGGGCTTGAAATTATTGACGAAAAAGATGTTGTCGAAGATATGCAGCAGCTTGCTCGCCAAAAATGGAAAGAACGTAAACTCAAGTACAAACAATTCCCTGCGAACGTTACTAAAAACCAAGATTAATTATGCAACAAAAACCTGCACGCCTACTCTCTCTCGATACGTTGCGAGGCTTTGATATGCTCTTTATTATGGGCTTTGCCGATTTGGTGATAGCACTTTGTGCGCTTTTGCCATTTGGGTGGTCAGATGCACTTGCTCAACAGATGGTGCACCCCGAGTGGAATGGCTTTTCGCACCACGACACTATCTTTCCGCTATTTTTGTTCCTTGCAGGAGTTTCATTTCCATTTTCGTTGAAAAACTCTAGATCTAAAGGTCTGTCAAACAATAGTATATACTATAAGATTGTTAAGCGTGCCGTTGTACTATTCCTGCTTGGGTTGGTCTATAATGGTGCTCTAAACCTCGATTTTGAAAGTATGCGTATTCCTAGCGTGCTTGGCAGAATTGGTGTGGCGTGGGCAGTGGCTGCACTCATAACGATGCGCACTTCGTGGGTCACTCGAATATATATCTGTGCGAGCGTGCTGATATGCTATACATTGATAATTGGCGAGAATCCAACTATTGACAATAATTATGCAGGACGGATTGACCAAGCACTCCTTTCTGGACACCTATACCTTGAAAACTTTGACCCCGAGGGCATCTTCTCGACTATACCAGCCGTGGTGACAGCCCTGCTAGGTGTCTTTGCAGGCGAGATTATACTATCTGCCAAACGCACTCCAGTCAAACGTGCAGCAATATTAGCTGTAATTGGTGGAGGATTCTGCATTGCTGGATTCATTTGGAGCTACTTTGCCCCTGTAAACAAAAGCCTGTGGACTGCGCCATTTGTATGCTATACGGCGTGCTACTCGTTTATTATGCTAGCTTTGTTCTACTATATTATAGATGTACGTGGACGTAAAAATTGGACACTCTTTTTTAGGGTGATTGGACTAAATTCCATTACTATCTATCTAGGGCAAAGGTTTATTTCTTTCCCATATACTAATGATTTTACCTTTGGTGGCGTGTGGGGGCTATTCCCAGATGGCATTGCGAGTGTGTTGTGGTGGTGTAGCTACATTGCCCTATGTTGGGGCGTGCTCTATTTCTGCTATAAAAAGAATATATTTTTAAAAGTTTAAGAATCTGTTTATGGATATTCTACAGAGTAAAGAGCAGAGAGAGTTTGAGTGCGCACCCATTGGCTACCTTTTTCGAAAATATGCAACCCCAGCTCTCACTGGGCTGCTTATCATTGGGCTGCTAGGGATTATTGATGGCGCATTTGTCGGGAATTATGTTGGTAGTAATGCTCTAGCAGCACTAAATATCTGTATGCCTGCCTATAAGACAGTGACCTCACTGTCGCTGATTCTCGGCATTGGGGCACTTACTATTATTGGTACGTCGCTCGGGCAAAAGGACTATGCTAAGGCAAATAACGCCCTGCGTACCGCCTTTATTGCAATGTCATTGATGGGGCTTGTTATTAGTGCAACGCTCTTTATCTTTATGGATGAGGTGCTCGGATTTCTTGGTGCAGATAGCCAGATAATGGGCTATGCCAGAGACTATTACAGTACCCTTGTGCCATTCTTTTTGGTCTATCCGCTGTGGTATTTGGGTGATTTCACGGTAAAGGCAATGGGGCGACCATACCTCTCTTTGGGGGTAATGCTTACCGTTGTGCTTCTCAATATATTGCTAGACTACGTATTCTTAGCGCATCTAGAGATGGGGGTTGCTGGCGCAGGTCTAGCAACGGGACTTTCAGCTCTGGTTGGAGTTGTTTCGTTGATGGGATTTTTATTTTTCAGTAAAGGTAATATGAGCCTGCGCAAAGGCAAAGCGGACTTTAAACTGCTGCCTCAGATGGCGTATAATGGTTCGTCGGAGGGTGTGTCGGACATCTCGGCAGGCGTGGCAATGTTGCTCTTTAATCGTGCAATGATGGAGTTTTATGGTGCAGATGGAGTGGCGGCACTCACCGCTATTAACTACCTGCAATTCATAGGTATTACAATATTTTTAGGCATATCTGACGGCATTGTTCCGATTATATCGTATAACTTTGGTGCACGAAATTGGAGGAGAATCATCAAGGTTGTGCGCTATACCTTTGTGGTGAATTTCAGCATTGGGCTTTGTTTTTTATTGGGCATTTTAGCCTTTTCAGCTCAGTTAACGGGGATGCTTTTCGACACTAATCAAGTCAGCACATCGCTACTAGAATTAGCATCCTATGGAGCTAAAATATGGGCGTTAGCATTCTTGTTTAATGGTACTAATATATTGATTTCAGCCTATTTTACAGCCATTAGCTCACCTTTCAGATCAATAGTCATTGCGCTACTGAGAGGTATGGTATTTATCACTGTGCTAATCTTCTCGCTCCCAGCGTTGTTTGGTACTGATACACTGTGGTTTACAGTGCCGTTGTCAGAGCTTCTGGCACTCCTTATTGCAATTCCACTGCTCCGTGCCAGCTTCCATCCAAAGCGTCTCAAAAAAAGTCTTATGTAGCAAAAAAAGTGGCTATAAAAACTTGGAGAACTGATTTTTTTTAGTAAATTTGTGTAGTATAAATTTACAAATAAAAAAATATGACTAATAAAAATTTTTGCGTAATTATGGCAGGTGGTGTAGGTGCAAGATTTTGGCCTCTTAGTAAATCACACGAACCTAAGCAATTTCTAGATATTATGGGCACTGGACGTAGCTTTATCAGGGCTACTTTCGAGCGTTTTTTGCCCCTCGTTCCAGTTGAAAACTTCTTGGTTGTTACATCTTCAGCGTATAAGGACTTGGTGTTTGAGCATATCCCTGAACTAAAGGAAGATCAGGTGCTTTTAGAGCCACTACGTCGCAACACTGCACCGTGCATTGCGTATGCCACCTATAAGATTGCCTGCAAATGCCCTGATGCAAGTATGGTTGTTACTCCTGCCGACCACCTTGTGCTTGACTCTCAGGAGTTTACCAGAGTTGTTGAGAATGGATTGAACTTCGTGGAAGGTAGCGAAAAGCTTCTAACGATTGGTATTAAACCTACTCGCCCAGAGACTGGATATGGATATATTCAACATCGGAATAGCGACACAAATGAAATAAATTCCGTGAAAACCTTCACCGAAAAACCTTGCCTTGAGATGGCAGAAGCATTCCTTAAGAGTGGCGATTTCCTGTGGAATAGCGGTATTTTCTTGTGGACTGTGCCTGCAATCAAGCGTGCATTCGAGAAGTATTTGCCACAAATCGCTGCTAATTTCGAGAGGGGGCTCTCGCTATATAACACGCCAGAGGAGCAGGTGTTTATTGATGAGCTGTACCCTGAATGCGAAAATATCTCGATTGACTACGGTATTATGGAAAAGGCTCAAGATGTGTATGTTGCCGATGGCGACTTTGGCTGGAGCGATATTGGAACGTGGGGCTCAATCTACCAGAACTCAACTCATAAGGACGAAAATCAAAATATTCTGCAAGGGGGTGAAGTTCTAACCTATAATACAAGGGGAAGTGTGGTGGTTGTGCCAAAGGGCAAAGTTGCTGTGGTTGAGGGACTTGAGGATTATTTGGTAGTGGATAAAGACGATGTGTTGCTTATCACTAAGCTCTCTAATGAACAAAATATTCGAAACTATGTAGACGATGTAAAGTATCGTTTCGGGAAAAAATATGTCTAAACTCTATGATATATATCGCCAGTGTGGAGCTAAGGTAATTACCGATAGTCGTGATGCAAAGGGCGGCGAGCTGTACTTTGCGCTTAAGGGCGATAATTTTGATGGTAATAGTTTTGCTATCAGTGCTTTAGAGGGTGGTGCGAGCTTTGCGGTAGTCGATGATGCGAGCATTAAAGGCGAGAATATAATTGTAGTCGAGGATACATTAAGCGAGCTACAAAGTCTTGCAACTGAACATAGGAAATCGCTTGGTATACAGATATTTGCACTTACAGGAACTAATGGAAAGACCACTACAAAAGAGCTTGTTAAGGTTGCGCTAGAAAAGAAGTTTAGTAGGGTAGGATGTACTGCTGGGAATTTTAATAACCATATTGGTGTGCCGCTTACGTTATTGAATTTCAATGACTTAACTGAGATTGGAGTGGTTGAAATGGGGGCAAATCACCCTGCTGAAATTGCTAAATTATGCGAAATTGCAGAGCCGAATGTTGGGTTGATTACAAATATTGGGCTTGCTCATCTGGAAGGCTTTGGCTCGTTTGAAGGGGTGAAATCCACTAAAGCTGAGCTATTTAACTACCTAAAGCAAAATGGAGGTAAGGCTATATATAATATTGAAGATGAGGTTGTTAGTAGTCTAGTAAGCGATATGAAAGTTGACGCTATCCCCTATAGAGGTTCAATGTTAGAGGATGTAACTTTACACCTTTTTGGAAAGTATAACAAAAGGAATGCGGCGGCGGCGACAGCTACGGCTGAGTACTTTGGGGTTGATAGAAAAGATGCTATTAAGGCTGTTCAGGACTATGTACCTACCAATAATAGAAGCGAAATCGTTGCCTGTACTGCTCGCTCAAATCGCTTAGTAGTAGACTGTTACAATGCAAATCCATCTTCTATGACAGTTGCCGTCAATGAATTTATGGCATCAGAGGGCAAAGAGGGGATTATGATACTTGGCGCAATGAAAGAGCTTGGCGAATACAGCGCAAAGCAGCACCGTGAGATTTACGACCTAAGCCAGTCTTTGGGAAATGAGTGTTATTATATTGGTCTGGAATTCAAGGGAATAGCTCCTGAGGATTGCCATTTTGATAACGTTGACAAAGCAGCACAAAAGCTTAAACTCACGGGTAGCAGCATACTGCTCAAAGGCTCTCGCTCGATAGGTCTTGAAAGACTGCTTGCAGTACTATAATTAACCATAAAAATAAACCAACAATGGAAAAATCAGAAACTATCTCTATTAATAAAGTAGAGAAATGGGCGGCAGACCTCTTGCAACTGTCTGAAAATGAATTGACTAAGGGTGAGAAAAAGGAGCAACTAAAGTATGCGATATTAATTCGTAACCCAAATGACAAGGTGTTTCTGAGCAAACTCCTTGATGAAAGTTCGCAGATTAGAGATCAAAAGAAACTAGCTAGACGCATCAAAGTTCTGATTGACAAGTATGGCGTTCCTGAGTTCTTTAATGCTAGTGATTCATTTTTGCTAAAGGCTTATAAATCATTTGGTTATAACTTTGATTCTATTGCTGTTCCTATCTTTAAAAAGCGTCTTCGTTCCGATACTGCAAAGGTTATTATCGACGAAAAACGCCCTAACCTCACCAAGCACCTCGAAAATAGATATAGCAATAAGATTGGTCAAAATGTCAATCTTCTGGGTGAAGTTGTCGTGGGTGATGGCGAAGCGCAAAAACGCTTTGACCACTATGTGGAGGCTCTTTCTCAGCCAGATATTAATTACATATCTATCAAGATTTCAGGGATTTACGCACAGCTACATCCGCTAAATTACAAGGTGGCGCACGCTGAACTTGTCGAGCGACTTAGCATTATATATCGTGCCGCAATGGACAATACCGTCCCTGGCGAAGATGGGCTAATGACCCCTAAATTCGTCAACCTTGATATGGAAGAGTATAAGGATCTGCATCTTACGCTAGAGGTGTTCCGTGACACACTCAGCAAGGAAGAATTTAAACACCTCTCGGCAGGTATCGTTGTACAGGCCTATCTACCTGATGCTGAGTGGCTTTTGGGCGAGTTGCTTGACTTTGCGCATAGGCGTGTTGCTGATGGTGGCGCACCGCTTAAAGTTAGAATCGTGAAGGGTGCTAACTTGCAGATGGAGAGCGTTATAAGCTCACTGAGAGGTTGGGATAATCCTGTTCGCTCTTCGAAAGTTGATGCTGATGCTGGTCACCTAAGAATGATGGATATTGCCCTAAGACCTGAAAATGCAAAGGTGCTGCACGTTGGGATTGCTTCGCACAATTTATTTACTATTGGGTATGCTTACCTTACCGCAACTCGCAATGATGTAATGAATTACGTTACATTCGAGATGCTAGAAGGTATGGCAAATAACCTATTTAGAAGCGTTTCGAAACTTGGTGCAAACGTGATTCTTTATACTCCTGTGGTAAAGGATGAGCACTTTTTGAATGCCGTTTCGTACCTTGTGCGTAGGCTTGATGAAAATACTGGCCCTGAGAATTTCTTGAGCTATTCCTTTAATCTTAAGGCAGATAGCAAAGAATGGAAATTCCTGAGTCTACAATTCGAGGAGGCTTTTGCCAAGAAAAATACAATATCTTCGACTCCTACAAGAACGCAAAATCGCCTAACTGAGCCAGCTGCCAGAGAGAATTACGAAGCGTTTGAAAATGAGCCTGATACGAATTTCGACCTTAAGCCAAATCGTGAGTGGGCGGAGGGAATCATTGCAAAATGGATGCATCCAGAAAGAGTCATTATTACGCTTCAAGTGGGTGATAATGAGTTGGTTACCGAGAAAAGGTACATCTATAATGATAGAATGCAAGAGGGCGTTGTAAGCTACGAAATGTCGTTGGCCAATAGCGAACAAATTGAAAAAATCATTGAGATTGCTAAGGCTGATAGCGAGGGGTGGGCTAGCAGAAATAGTAGTGAACGCTACGAAATTCTGCATCGTGCTGGCGAAAATATCGCAAGGCGCAGAGCAGATTTAATCGGAGCTATGTGCAGTGTCACTAGTAAAACCGTAACCGAGGGGGATGTGGAAGTGAGCGAGGCTATTGACTTCTGTCACTTCTATCCGCACTCAATGAGCGAGCTTGAAAGAGTGCCAGATATGAGCTATTCGCCTCAGGGTGTGGTAGTTGTGATTTCTCCTTGGAACTTTCCGCTTGCTATTCCAGTGGGTGGTATCACGGCTGCATTGTCTTCGGGTAACCGTGTGATTTTGAAGCCTGCAACAGTCGCTGCTCCGATTATGTGGGAGGCGGCAAAATGCTTCTGGGAGGCTGGCGTGCCTAAAGATGCGCTGCAAGTTGTTATCACGGATGGGCGTGAACCACTTAGCTTACTTACTAATTCTCAGGATGTTAGCCATATTGTCTTGACTGGCGGAACTGATACCGCACAGATGATTGCAAAGGCAAATCCTAAGGTAAAACTCTCTGCTGAAACTGGTGGTAAAAATGCCATAATCCTAACCTCATCGGGCGACCGTGACAAGGCGATTATGAATGCTGTTGCCTCTGCGTTCGGTAATGCTGGTCAGAAATGTTCGGCGTGTTCGCTCTTCTTGGTCGAAGCGGAAATATTTGATAGTGAGGACTTTAAGGAAAAACTTAAAGACTGTACCGAATCACTAAAAGTCGGTTCGCCTTGGAATCTTAGCACCGTTGTTGGCCCAATGATTACCAACAACAACGATAAGCTTCTGCAAAGTGTTAACAATCCAGAAAATAAGGCTAAATGGTTGATTGAGCCAGAATTCTTGGATGGAGGTCAATATGTAATGCGCCCTGCGATTTTGTGGAATGTGAAGCCTGAGGATTTTGAATTCAAGACCGAACTCTTTGCGCCACTACTTAGTGTAGTGAGATTCAATGGATTAGACGAGGCAATCAATATGGTAAATAGTCTTGATTATGGGCTTACTAGTGGATTGCAGTCGCTCGATGAAGGTGAAATTTCGAAGTGGAAGGATTCGTTAGTTGCTGGAAATCTGTATATTAACCGTGGGATTACGGGTGCTATTGTCAATCGTCAGCCATTTGGAGGTATGAAACTCTCTGCTTTTGGTGGCGGCATTAAGGCTGGTGGTTCAAACTACGTGAGCTGCTTTGTGAACTCAGAGTGCACCACAAAGGTTGATGACTATGCCGATGCATTTAATAGCTATTTCGCTAAGGCTCTGGATGTTAACAATCTGTATGGCGAACAGAATGTCTTAAGATACCTGCCATTGAAAAAGATGGTACTTAGGGTTGAAGCTCAAGATAAATTGGAGGATATAGCTCTAGTTGTTAAAGCTGCTCGCATTGCAGGAACTTCGCTTACCGTTTCAGTAGATGCTACAAATGAAAATATTAGCGCACTTAAGGAACTAAATGCCCATATTAGAACACAAAACCTTTGGGAGTTTGTTGCGAAAATGTCTGATTATGAGCGTGTAAGAACTCTATGTAGTGATGTGCCGAAAGAGATTTACGAGGCTGCCGCTGCATTTAATATCTATATTGCAAGTTCTCCAGTTGTTGCTCGTGGCAGGGTAGAACTGCTGAACTACCTACAGGAGCAGAGCATAAGTTATGAATACCATCGCTATGGTAGCATTACGGAAGTGCCTGAAATATAGACTGTTATAAAAAAAAGAAAAGAGCTAGGTAAACAAATATCTAGCTCTTTTTCTATTTTATTTAAGGTCAATAACTTACAGCTGCGGCGTGACAGTTGTTACTGTCCAAGGGCAAACCGTAACATATACAGTTAGCTCCACATCCTCTGCATTTGGCACTGCATCGAGGTCTTCGTAAGTGAATACAAAAGCACCTGCCTCGATATTGTACATCTTGCCCGACTCAAAATTCGTAATCTCTGTTGATCCATCCATATATTTTGTGATGGTCAAATAAGCATCGTCCATTGTCTGCTCAGTTCCCTGAGAGTCAAGATATTTTACATCTGTTAGGTGGACAATGATTTTTGGCACTGTGCCGCTCTCGGCAGAAGTTGGCGAAAGGTTATAACCCCAAACCCTATCATCGCCACTATCGTCGCACTCCCCAGCAGTAACCTTCTTGTCGTTGCCTGCGGTAAGTGTCGACTCAGGCTTGTCGCACAGGTTAGGAGTGAGAGTGCCTAGTTTTGTCGCATCCGTACCTACAGTTTGAGTTGAAGTAGTTTGAGTTAAAGTAGTAGATGCTAGGCAATTAGGTAAGAAATTATCTACATAAATACCCTCGAAAGTAAAGTCAACAATGCGTGAGTCGCTTGTCGAAAGGTCTGCAAGCTGTAGCCTTGACAACGACGGCGCAAGCAACACCTTCGCCTCGTAATCGCTATCTTCATTTTGCTTAATTTCAGCATCGTGATCTGCATAGTTTTCAAGGTCAATCTTTACAGCAAGGATAACGTCCTTGTGGTCAGATTGCTGAGATTCCAGGTCAAAAACCAACGCCTGAACAGCATCAATCGAGGTTGCCGCAGATAGCGAAGATTGTTCATTAGTTGTCAGCGTCTGGGTGTTGCCCACGATATAAACATCTGTAGCATTGGGACTTATGTCTTGGAAAACCTGCCCAGTTGTTGCAGCCAGTGATGTGGTCGAGCTAACTTGCTCAGTGTTCAGAATGTGACCCGACGAGTCGTAGAAATAGATAATCGCATCGTTGAAATTAGGCGTCAAATCGCTGGTTGCATCGTCATCAATAACACGACTCATTGTAGTAGAATTACCACCAGCAATCCGCAGCGTAACAGCAATAGGATCAGTTAATTCAGGGTTTAACGAATTGTCATCCAATTCGTTTTGACAGGCAGTAAAGAGAGCTGTGCCTGCCAACAAACCAAAGAAAAGTAGTTTTGTTTTCATTGTTTTTGTTTTTTAATGAATATAATAGTATTTTGGGTTTCATTATTTCAATTTGGATAAATTTCTAACACCTTCATTCAGCCCCATATCGGCAGCTTGGCGGAATAAAATCTTTGCACCTTCAATGTCTCCCTCAAGCAACTCTAACGCCCCCGAGGTGTTGAAATATACGGCCGCCACCTCAGGTGCTTTTGCCAATCCTTGAATCTCCATTTCATTTGCTGCGCATCGCAGAGCCTTCCTAGCTCTTCGAGGATGCTTGCGCTCAATGTCGCAAACAGCCTTATTTATCTGAGCTACAGCACTTCGTGGATGCAAATTCTCAGCCCAATTATCTACCGTTTCGTAGTACCTTTCCCCCTTTGGTTTGCAACCCTTTACGACTTGATATATGTCGGCTTCGCTCAGGGTTTCGGGACTAGTTTCATAGAGTGCCACTATCTGGTCGTATGTCTTAGTTTGCTGACTATCATAGTGAATAGAGTAGTCCACACGACGTAGGCGAGGGTAGTACTCACTCAGTAAAAATGAGTAGTTCGAAAGCATCTTCATCTTAGCATCCCTCTGGGTCGGGGTCAACGAGGTATCGTCAATAATAGTGAGTATATGCGATTTATTTCTAATCGACGAATTGCTGATTTCCTCCCTTAAACCCTTCCAGTCTTCGGCAACATAAGTAATAGAATACATATTCTCTGGATAGTTGTAATGCATTGAAAGATAGTTCTTTACTGCATTTGCTCGATTTTGCGCCAACTCCTGATTGAAGCTATAATTTCCCTCTGGAGAGCTCATTCCGCATAGCTCAATTTTCTTGATACTGTTGTTGCCCTTCACTATATTGTCGATATTTTGCTTAATTTTTGCCATCTCTTGAGCGTTTTCTGCAAAATCAAGATTCAACACTTTGCTTGCAACCTTGAAGTTCAAAAAGGCACAATCTTTCTTTTCTTTAATCGTTGTCACTTGCCTTGGAATAGCCATAACTAACAGAGGTTCAATAACTTGCTCTGCTAGCACAATGTCGCTTGCAACCAATTCGCTTGGCATTGAATACCACTCTTGGCAATATTGCACAGAGTTCTCGAAGTACAACTGCGAGCCATTCATCCACGCTTCGTAAGGCACTCCGACGCTATAGCCCCCAACATCTTTATTTGTAAGGAGTAGGGAATTAGGGTCGAAGCTTTCACCTCGACGCTCCGCCATCAGCAAAGCGTTGGTTTTCATAATCTTAACGCTTGGAAAGTGGTATGTTTCATTGTCGCTATTCAGGGTCGGAGTAACCGTAAGAATCGCTCGTGAACTAAAATTTTGCTGTGTCGAGACTTCAAAATTCAACCAAACCATCCCTCCGTCATAGGTATTGCCGCCAACCCTATTTATTGTTATGTCGCTGATATTTACAGAGTTAGGTAGAGTAATGGTGGTTTGCTGTGCCGTTGCATCAACGGTAGCAACCAAAAAAGTTAGACTTGAATAGAGTAGTAGATTTTTTTTCATAGTTTTATTAATTTATTAAAGTAAAAATGAGATTGCAACCGCTGCACGAGTGATACCCCAGTAGTTTTTGCCGCAATTTTGATCTATTATTCTGCCACATTTTAGGCAATCGTATTTATCGTAATTTAATCTGGCGTAGCCGCCACCGAGGTTAAATTCTATGTTCCACCGCCGAGCAATGGGCAGTGCATAGCCCACAGAAACGCCTCCACCATAACCATACCCCTGATACCTATATAGCTGAGAATCAGAACCTAACAGCCACGGTAATTTCTTTCCAGAGATATTGAATTGGCTGCCAAGACCGTGTACCCCAATAAATAGTCCACTAAATTTCTGGCAAAACCAATAGCGCAGCTCCAGCTCGCCAAGCCAGTGCACTAGTTTCTTTGTTTGGGCATCGTCATTTAAGTTCCAGGGATTATAACCCCCAGCAATATCGAGCGTTAGGTGGTTCGAAAGTCCAACCTCCAGAGCGAGATTTGGGGTAAAGGTAACGGCGGTATAAAGAAGGTTCGTTTTGATGCCAACATCCTGAGAATTAGCATTTAACGAATATAATAGCATTGTAAAAAATACAAAAATATGCTTTTTCATAACCAAAATTTTTATTTGTAATTAAAAGTATTGGTGGGTATGGAATCGCAATATTTTTAGGCAACAAATGTGCCAAAAACCTACCTAGAGCAGATAGGAGCGTAGTGGCAGTAGGTGCAATTTTTAGTAGATTTGCACGGCACAAAACTAGTCTCAATATCGAGCATCTCTTCGATTATTGAAGCCAATTCATCCTTGATTATCAATATTTCGCCCTGAGTTAACACGCTCTTTATCTGAGAGTTAACTGAAATATATTGAGCGACACTTTGTTTGTTACGAGGCGTAAAAATTACAGGAGAAATCCCCTTAATATTTGCCAATACTGAACTTTCGCTCATTATATAGCAGTAGATTAATAGTTGCAAAACTGCTGGCCTACTTTGTGGATTATCCTGTGAATAATGCCTCGAAAAAGGGTCAGAAAGAGTTGAGATTTTAAGCTCTGGTGCGCCACTTTTATAATCTATAATCCGCAGAATATCACCACTTAATAAATCAATCCTATCAACTATTCCGCCAAATTTCACCCCATTAATCATTCCGTAAAATTGACTCTCAACAAACAGCAATTTACTAAGCATCTCGCTAGAATCCCCCTTGTCGAAATTGATGATAGACTTTGCTAAATATGCAACCTCCTGCTTCATAATTACTAAAGCCTGAGAATCAAGGAGTTTTGGGTTGGTCACATATTTACTAGAAGCCTCGTCAACAGCATTAACTATTTGATTTTGAGTGATTTTAGACAGCTCAGAGCGTACATTTTTCTTATCTAAAAACGGACTATAAAGCTCCGCAAGGCTATCGTGCAGTATCAGCCCATTCTCACGTGCAGTCAGCTCATCTTCAATCACATCGGGCACCCTAATTGACTCAATATACCTAAAATAGAAGGCAAGGGGGCAATTTAAATAGATTGAAAGGGATGATGGCGAGAGTGTCAAGCCACGCAAAATAGCAATATGCTCATCGGTTTTAGCAATCATCAAATCGCTAGTATTTAAGTGTTTAACGCTATTTAGGAGAGCCGTTGAATCTATGACATTGTAGTGACTAGAATGCTTTATTTGTTGAATATAGCGTGAGGGTTCGCCCGTAGATTTCAAGGTCGCAACGTTAGAATAGAGTAGCGACACCGCCTTTGAACGAGTCAGCAGACGGTAGAAATAGTAGCTCCAAATCGCTGATTTATCGGCGATTGTAGGTAAATTAAAGTGTGGATATAGACTTACGGGGATAAATGAAGACTCTTGGCTTGGATTCGGGAATGAGCCTTCCTCAACTCCCAGTAAAATTATATTGTCAAAGTCTAGGGTGCGTGACTCAAGAATGCCCATCACCTCGACTTTGCTACCGCTAACACCCTGAAAATCAACCCTATTAGCAGAGATAGCCCTTTCAAGCGTTTCAATTATAAAGTTAATTGACAGACGTTTTTGCCACAGGAAATCAAGCACACCACGTTCATTATTTATAACTGAAATAACTTTGCTGATTATATATGAATCCTCCCCTGATACAATGTTACCTTGTATAAATTCCTGTACACCAACTAAGTACTCACATAGCTCAGATGCAGAGTTTATCGAAGGTGGTAATAGCTTTAATAGTGCTGGGAATTTGTTTAGGCAATCCTGATCGTCACCGATAGATGGCATAATTTCAGAGCATAAATCAACCAGCAATGGGTGCGCTAAAAGAGTCTTTATCAAAGAGATATTAAAACTTGTAAAATCCTGATTGATAAAGAAATTACCCTGTTTAACTAAACTAGTAAGTAATGTGAATAACTGCCCTGCATCAGTGTAGTTTAATGGGTAACCAATAGATATATTTAGCTGCTTAGTTTCATCTGAAATTGAACGCAATAGAGGTATCGCAATACTCTCATCAGTAAGTATAATTGCAGTAGTGCCACCCTGATTCTTCTGTTCTCCAAGAAGCTTTTTTACAACTTTACATTGCATAATTGCAGAAGTAGTGCTGATGCAATTAACCTCAATATTTTCTGCATTAGAATTTGAGCTTACATAGAAGGGTGCTTGAGGAAATTCTCGTAGATTTTTGCCGATAAAATAGGACGCCTCACAAAAATCATCAACAAGCCACCTAGTGTCATAATCCCAAATAAAGTACGTATCGCTAAACTTTTGTTTTGCCCTAAAAATTGTTTTTTCCGACTCGCTAAGCGCATTAAGTCCCACAAATACAGTAGTTTGGCGAATCATTTCGCTTGGGATTTCCTCGTCACACCCTCTTAAACACTCAGCAAGTTTTCTATACCTTTGCCCCTCTGAAATAATTTTTTGCTCGGAGAGCTTCTCGCTAAATTTATAGTAAAGCTGAAGCAGATTCTGCCATTTTTTCAGAAATTCAACAGATAGTTTTTTCGTAGAATCGGACTCCTTGAGCTGGCTAATCAAGTGATTATCAATATCTTCAGCGAAATGATTTTTCAATTCACTCAAATCCGCTATATATTCATACAGCATTGTCGGGTCAACCAGATACTGATCAATCATATCAAAATCAGAAAGTATTTGCTCGCCAATTTGGATGAAATTTTCAAAATTTTTATCCTGCTCCGATATAACAGCCTGTGTATCAGAGACTTCGAGATACGCCTCATACAAACAATGCAACAAAACATATTTATTCGCACTGCTTTGACCTAAGATCTTCTCGGCACAAACCGTTATCCAGTCATTAATAGAAAAAATCTTTACAGAAGAATTACCGCAAAGTTGAAGGAGGTGTTTTTTAAGGTAGATTGCAGCACGACGTGATGGAACAACAATCTGAATATCAGATAATTGTGCGCCAAAATTACGCACCAATGATTGCGATACATCTCCTAAAAAACTACCCATTACAACTAATAAGGCTCAACCACCTCATCAACACTATACCAATCAGATCGAGCACGCAGGACCTGTTCAATAACATCACGAATAACGCCCTTACCTCCCTGATACTTAGACACATAGGTTGCTGTAGATAGCACTTCGACAGCCCCATCATTTGGCGCAACACTTATACCACACGCACGCATTGGAGGAATGTCAGGAAAATCATCACCAACATAAAGCAAATTTGAGCAAGGAATATTTGTTTTTGCAGAGAAAAGCTTCAAATCAGCAAGTTTATTTTTACTCCTCAGGTAAAGGTCATTAATACCTAACTCATTCATTCTCAGCTCCAAAAGGTCGCCACCGCCACCAGAAATTATCCCAATTTTATATCCCTTAGAGACTGCCAGAACTATCGCCTGACCATCCTTAACATTATAGTTGCGAAGCACCTCGCCAGTAGGCAATATCGTTAGGGTAGAGTCTGTAAAAACGCCATCCACATCAAACACAAATCCCTCTATTTCAGTGAGTTTCTCTTTAAAATTAATCATTATATTATCTCGTCTATTTATCACAAAGTTACAAAAAAAACTGTAAGTTGCTCTTTAATTGTCGTAAAAATTAACCTAGCGTCGTTGCCAGCTTTGAGCTTAAGGGTTTTACGAAGTTCCTCTAGGGTATGCGGAAAATCTTTGATTAAAATTTGCGCACTCTTAATTTTCATTTCTTTTAGTGTAGTACGCAGATTCTTAGGGCTATAAAGCATCCACCTATCTATCTTAAATAGCTGACCTTCAATGGATTTCGTAGGCTTACTTCTAGTGAATATATAGTTAAAAAAGTCCCCATCTATGCCTACATAGTCAATATACTCATTCAACAATCTTGACTTATAAAACGCTACATTTGGAATAGCTAAATGACTATATAACTGCAAATTAATATCGCTTAGCTTAAGTTGTTTTTGACTCTTAGAAAGAACACAACTGCGCACCCCCTTTGAGTCAATAATAATATGATTTACCGCTACATTCCCTACATTTGAAGCAAGTGAAGGGGTAATTCCAAGCAGCAATTCCTTGCACTCATTACCAGAGCTAATAACCGCTATATCAATATGATACGATGAATAAAGCTTATATAGTTCGTCAATATCGAAGAGTGGAGAAAGCTTTACAACAATCCTACTGGCAATCTTTTGCAAAGCAGGCAATATCGCATTAAAATTTGGAGAACAATCCTCAATAGAAAAGACACGCTGCCCATCCTTAATGCGAGAGGGGTCGAGGTAAACAAAATCATACTTTATAGGCGATTTTTTAGCAATAGCACAAAACTCCTCCGCACTGCAATTCTCTATGCTTATGTTTGAAACCCCAAGTCTTTTGAAATTATAGCTGGCAGTAGTGACCTTATCGGCATCAATTTCTACGGATGTAACTTCCTTAAAATGAGCAGATAAGACTGAGCTATCTACACCTAAACCACAAGTCAAATCGAGTGCCTTTTCGCCGCTAAGTCCGCTAAATTTCGCATCAGCAACCGCCTGTGAAGAAGACTGCTCGAATAGCAGTTTCGAGATGATACAACGTGCTGCATACCAGCTAGGTAGCTTATGTTTTGCACGCTGCAAATACTTTATATGAGAGGCAAGCTCACTATTGCGAGTCTTTAGAGCAACTTCAACTGGATCAACATTAATATATTGTTCAATTAAAGCATCGTAACTCTCTGTATTACTTGGTTTTATATCGCTAGCATTCATTGCGTTTTACAAGCCCCCTTTCCTTGGCAAGCCTCTCCATTAGCTCGTATGCAGCACCGTATTCATTAGGAATTTCCCCTTCAAGAATAGCATCCTTAATGATAGTCTTTATCTCGCCAATCACAGAACAAGGCTCCAGATCGTACACAGACATAATCAACGCACCATCAATAGGTGGCTGGAAATTTCGCACCCTATCTTTCTCTTCAATCTCAACAAGTTTCTCTCTAACTATCTCAAAATTATGAAGATAACGCTGAACCTTTGCACAGTTTTTACTAGTTATATCAGCCTCGCACAGAGTCATAAGATCATCTATATCGTCTCCAGCTTCAAAGAGCAAACGCCTTACTGCTGAGTCAGTTACAATATCTTCGGCAAGTATAATCGGGCGAAGGTGCAACGAAATCAACTTCTCAACATATTTAAGTTCAGCCCCAAGCGGAAGCCTATGATCCCTGAAAATTTTCTTAACCATTCGTGCGCCAAGAACTTCGTGACCGTGGAAAGTCCAACCTAACTTATTGTCATAGCGTTTTGTTCGAGGCTTTGCAATATCGTGGAACAATGCTGCATACCTAAGCCACAGATTATCAGAGTTTTTCGAGACATTCTCTAAGACTTGTAGCGTATGTTCAAAATTGTCTTTATGGGCGTGAATCCCAACTCTATCAACGCCTTTAAGAGCAACTAAATCAGGAAAAATTATACTTAGTAAACCGCTGTCATCCAGCAATTTAATGCCACGTGCGGGGTTTGAAGACATCATAATCTTCTGAAATTCACCCGTCACACGCTCCATCGAGGTTGTCTCCCATAGGCGATGAGCATTTCGAGCTATCGCATCAAAAGTTTCGCTCCATATATTAAAATTCAGCTGCGTGGCAAACCTCACCGCTCGCAACATCCTAAGAGGGTCATCTGAAAATGTTGAATCAGGATCCAAAGGAGTTCTAATAAGCTGAGCCTCAAGGTCTTCCATTCCTTCAAATGGGTCAAGCAACTCTCCGTAACGCTCTGAATTTAAGCAGAATGCCATAGCATTGATAGTGAAATCACGACGCTTTTGATCTTCATCCAAAGTGCCATTTTCAACTATCGGTTTGCGAGAATCTGCACGATAACTCTCCTTGCGTGCACCAACAAACTCAATCTCGCCATCCTTGGTACGCACCATTGCAGTGCCAAAATTTTCGAAAACCGAGACCCTTGCCCCAACAGTCTTAGCAAGAGATTTGGCAAGCTCTATCCCTGAACCCACGACCACAACATCTATGTCCGTAAGAGATCTACGCAAGAAATAATCACGCACATAACCCCCTACAACATAGGCATCTACACCAAGTTTATCGGCAAGCGTACCAATAAGCCTTAATGTATTATTTTCTAATTTGATATTGTATTTCTGCGTCATTATTCGAGGCAACGGCGATATAAATTAATAGTATTTTCAAGTCCTAAATACAGTGCATCGGCAATTAATGCGTGACCAATCGAAACCTCCATAAGATTTGGAATATTTTCGGCAAAATAACGAAGGTTTTCAAGGCTAAGGTCGTGCCCAGCATTCAGCCCAAGACCACATTTTTTAGCCTCATTGGCGGCAAGTATAAATGGTGCAATGGCCGCCTCTCGATTGATCGGGTATTGTGATGCGTAGCTCTCAGTATATAGCTCAATCCTATCTGTACCAGTGAGTTGCGCACCTCTAACCATCTGGGCGTTAGCATCCACAAAGATGGAAGTTCGAATGCCGTGATTCTTGAATTTCTCAACCACTTCACGTAAAAAAACTTTATTTGATACCGTATCCCAGCCAGCATTACTTGTCAGAGCATCTGGTGCATCTGGCACAAGAGTCACCTGTGCTGGTTTAACCCTACAAACAAGCTCAATGAAAAAATCCGAAGGGTAGCCCTCGATATTAAATTCAGTGGTAATCTGCCCCTTTAAATCCAGTACATCGCTATATTTAATATGGCGTTCATCTGGGCGTGGATGCACAGTAATTCCCTGAGCACCAAAGCGTTCTGCATCCAGTGCTACTTGCACCAAATTCGGAACATCCCCTCCACGTGAATTGCGCAAGGTTGCAATTTTATTTATATTTACACTAAGTTTTGTCATCAAATATAACTTAAATTTCTTAATTTTTATTTATCTTTGTATGGAATTTGATTGATATAATAGTAAATCAAAAAATCGACCACCTTTCCATAAAACGCTACAAATATACAAAAATTTATGAAATTTGCACTATTTTCTCGCACCGACAACCCAAATATTCAAGATATTATTACGACTATTGAATCCAAGGGGCTAAGTTATCAGCTAAACCCTCAGCAGATTGATGACACCTATTCTGTAGCTGTTACTATTGGCGGTGATGGAACGTTGCTAAATACTGTGCGACAGATAGTTAACTCTACTCGTAGCTTAGCTTCACTGCCGATTTTAGGGATTAATAGCGGCAGGTTAGGTTTTTTGACCAAGATTCAGATACCTCAATGGGAGGAATCAATCGATAGACTACTTAAAGTACAATACAATATAGATGAGCGTAAATTGCTTGAAATTAACGGAATAGGCTTTAACGAAAAGCACTTTGCACTAAATGAATTTACACTTCAACGCAACGGCTTTTCAATTATTGAAATTGAGTTAAAGATTGATAATGTGGAGGTTGCGAGATTTTTTGCTGATGGAATAATTGTTGCAACACCAACAGGCTCAACTGCATATTCTATGAGTGTAGGTGGAGCAATACTATCTCCTGATAATGAGTCATTTATAATCGCCCCAGTTGCAACTCACAATCTTTCACTTAGGCCCATTGTTATAAGCAATAATTCGAATGTTGAGATTACTGCTCGGTCACGCAACGAAAATGGGGTAGTAATGACATCTGATAACCTTGAGGGGCACGTGGCAAAAGAGTTGAAATTCACCATCAAACAAGCAGATAAATCACTGAAACTCATCAGTTTTGACAATAAATGCTCACCTCAATTCTATCAAACATTAAGGGATAAATTAAACTGGGGCGTCGATGTTAGAACCTTGGACTAGAACGAGAAGCCAACCCTTAGCGCAAGTGCCTTATTATCAAAGCTATCGCCATCCCAAGTGTAATTTGCAACCCAGTCTTGGAAATCATAGCCAACACTGATATTAATAGAGCTATTGCGCCTCATTTTTACACTTATGCCGAGAGCTGGACAAAGCGAATACCCGTCGACCGCATAGTCCATACTAGTGACGTAACCACCACTCATTGAGGCAAATAGACTCACAGGAGATTTGTCAAACAAGAAATAATAACGCAAATTCAGATACACCGAAAAATAAGATTCCCAATACCTTCTGTTAGCGTAGTCGTTGGTCACAATCGCATTGTTATAGCCAAAGCCCACCCCAGCAAAGAAATTCTTCGTAAAACGCAGTCCGTGAATAGTTTCAACATAGAATTGAGCATCTTGATCTGCACCAAGCCCAATACCATATCCAGTCACCCCTTCACCCTGATAATGAATCAAATTCTTCCTCGTCTGTGGAGTATTATACTGCTGAGCCTGTGCGCCTAAAGACACAAATGCCAAAGAAAGTAGTATGAGTATAAATTTAGTGCATTTCATAATTTGCTTATATTTAAAGATTTAACAATGCCGCCTAATAAGTAAGGCAAATATTTTATAGTGAATTCATTTTTTTTAGTACATTTGCATACCAATACTTTACACAAAGATAAGTATAATTTAATAATTTAAATCATTATTTCTAAAATAATTATGGGAAAAATAATTTACAAAGTTAATAGTGGCTGCAAAACTCATCCTCAATGGGCTTATAATTCAGTGATTTACGAGCTGAATATGCGCCAATTCACCCCCAAAGGAACAATCCTTGCTGCAACAAAAGAGCTAGAAAGACTAAAGGCTCTCGGGGTCGACGTGATATGGCTAATGCCAATATTTCCTATTGGCAACGAAAGGCGCAAAGGAACACTAGGCTCGTACTATTCCATCCAAGACTACACAGCTGTAAACCCTGAATTCGGCACATTTAATCAATTATGCAAATTTGTAAACACAGCGCATTCACTTGATATAAAGGTGATTATAGACTGGGTTGCCAACCATACTTCACGAGATGCCAAGTGGACTATAGAACACCCCGACTGGTATGAATTTGATGCGGCGGTAGGTGAAATCGCAACTCCATTTGACTGGAGCGATACAGCAAAGCTAGACTATAATAACCAAGAAATGCGCACAGAGATGATTAACTCGATGAAATTTTGGGTTGAAAAGGCTGGTATTGACGGATTTAGGTGCGATATGGCGATGCTAGTTCCACTTGATTTTTGGGAGCGTGCGACCCGTGAACTCATCCAAATTATGCCTGATGGGCGTGAGTTGTTTATGCTAGCCGAAGCCGAAGGGGCTGAGTTTCATAGGGCTTTTGA
This sequence comes from Rikenellaceae bacterium, assembly GCA_044433505.1. Lineage (GTDB taxonomy): Bacteria > Bacteroidota > Bacteroidia > Bacteroidales > Rikenellaceae > Mucinivorans. Next base: position 19,223 of record JAWXTM010000004.1, on the reverse strand, counting down.
CGCTACGTATTGCTGGGAAGAACACCACATTATCAATAGGTTAGCCAAGTCAGAGGTAAGTTGCTTCGATCTAGGCGGAAGGCTAGAATATGAAAATTCACAATATGATAACGACGCATTAAGGATGCATTTCACCTCCAATCACGATGAAAATTCGTGGAATGGAAGTGCAATAGAACGCCTTGGGGATAGTGCAGAAAGTCTTGCTGCACTGACCTTTATGCTTAGCGGTATGCCGCTGATTTACAACGGACAAGAGGCGGGGCTTGATCATAGACTTGAGTTTTTCGAAAAAGATTCAATTAATTGGAAGGGGCTTCGCAAATCGCAACGAAGCAAGGATATAGAGGCTCTATACACCAATTTGTGCGAACTTAAACATACGCACCCAGCATTGATGGCAGGGCGAAATGGTGGAGATATTATTGGTTTAGACAACGATAAACCTGCTGAAATTTTTGCAATTCAACGTAAGGTTGCTGATAATAGGGTAGTGATTGCAATATTTAATTTCACTGGCAATCCTCAAGAAGTAACAATTTACGACGAAGAGTTTAGAGGTGAATTTACGCTATTTGGAAGCGATAATAGTGTAACTCTCTCTCCTTGCGAAAAATTGTATTTAAAGAGTTGGGGCTTTCAAATATACTACAAATAATATGTTTACAAATGTGGATCGCATAGCATTTACTATGGGTTTGAACGGTATGTTTACAAATGTAAATATACCGTTTTATCTCCAACCACGCAAGAAATCAACAATTTTCATACGCTTTTTATTGTCGGGTTGTAATTCATTCAGATAAACCCAACCACCATTAGTCGACACCCTTAGGTATGTCTTTGCATCAGACTCCCATACTCCGCTCTGCAAATCAGGCTCGCAAATCTCTGTAGACACATTGAACACTTTTGCCTTAAAGCCTTTACGCTCAGTCCCATCGGTCATTGAAACTGTATCAACTTGACACCAAGAACTTGGAAACGGCGACAATCCACGAACCTTATTAAATACATCTTCAGGTGTAGTATCGAAATGCAACTGCATATCTTCTTTAAAAATCTTTGGCGCAGGAGTAAGCGACGCCTCGTCAATATTAGATTGAGGCTTACTACTAAAGTCTCCACGTGCTATAACCTCCACAGTTTCAGGAACTAACGCACGTGCAAGATTAAGTAAATTATCGTGCAAATCCCCTGCCGTATCATTCTGACCAATAGCGCATTCACGTTGCAAAATAATGCTTCCGCAATCTATTTTTTCATTCAAAAAGAAGGTTGTTACACCACTTTTTGTCTCACCATTAATTATCGCCCAATTTATTGGAGCTGCACCACGATATTGCGGCAGTAGCGAGGCGTGAAGATTAAAGGTGCCAAGCTCTGGCATTGCCCAAACAACCTCTGGTAGCATCCTGAATGCCACTACTATAAATAAGTCTGCGTTAAGTGATTTTAATTGACCTATAAACTCTTCGCTACGTAGTTTTTCGGGCTGCAACAAAGGGATTTGACAGATCGATTTAGCATTAAGTGACTGCACGTATTCCTTTACTGCTGAGCATCTTAGTTGCATACCACGACCAGCAGGCTTGTCTGGAACTGTCACCACGCCAACCACATTATACTGCCTCTCAACTAGCTCCTCAAGAATAGAGGACGCAAAGAGTGGCGTCCCCATAAATATAATCCTTAAATCCTTTGATAACTTGCTCATACAACTATTTAATTACATTTGTAAATAAGCCGAGCTTGTGCCCCATATCACGCTCCTTACTCTCTAAGTATTTGATATTGTACTCGTTAGGTGTAATTACAATAGGAACATTCTCTACTATTTTAAGCCCATATCCCTCCAATCCAATGCGCTTTAATGGGTTGTTGGTCAGCAAGCGGATATTTGTAATCCCCAACTCGCTCAGGATATTTGCACCTACGCCATAATCCCTTTCATCAGCCTTAAAACCCAATGCAATATTAGCATCAACAGTATTCATCCCCTCTTCTTGAAGTTTATACGCCTTCATCTTATTGAAAAGCCCGATTCCACGCCCTTCTTGCATTAGGTAGACAATCGCACCTTGACCAGCCTTTTCGATCATCTTCATTGAATTTTGTAGCTGAGCACCGCAATCACACCTGCAAGAGCCTAGTATATCGCCAGTTACGCACGACGAATGCACCCTAACAAGAACATTATCTCCCTCTTTCCACTCTCCCTTTACAAGGGCAATATGCTCCATTCCATTGCTCTTCTGAAGGAACGGAATCAGCTCAAAATCACCGTGGGCGGTAGGTAATTTAACCCTCACACCACGCTCTACAAGTGACTCTCTTTCAAGGCGATAGGTAATCAAATCCGCTATTGAAATAATCTTAAGGTCAAACTTCTTTGCAACCTCAATAAGCTCTGGCATACGAGCCATTGTCCCATCTTCGTTCATAATTTCAATCAGCGCACCTCCATTCTGAAGCCCAGCCATACGAGTCAAGTCAACAACAGCTTCGGTGTGACCTGGGCGACGCAAAACGCCCTTTTCACGTGCTCTCAGCGGAAAGATATGCCCTGGGCGACCAAGCTGTTCAGGCTTAGTAGCAGGGTCAACTAGCGCACGAATCGTCTTAGCCCTATCAGTAGCCGAAACCCCTGTAGTACAGCCATCTCCGAGCAAATCTACCGACACTGTAAAGGGTGTCCCAAGCATCGAAGTATTATCCCCAACCATCATATCAATCTCAAGTTCCTTGCATCTTTCAATGGTAAGAGGCGTGCAAAGGACTCCTCGCCCATTATGCAACATAAAATTAACCATTTCTGGGGTAATCAGCTCCGCCGCACAAACAAAATCTCCTTCGTTTTCACGATCTTCATCATCAACAACGATAATAATCTTGCCCTTGGCAATATCTTCAATCGCTTCTTCTATTGTACTTAAAATTTTACTCATTATTATATATTATTTTTTTATTTACTTTTGTGAATTTTGTTATACAAACTCTTTACAAGGAGTCTAACTCTCTTAATTTTAGCAACATACGCATCTCTATTTAATAGCGCAGAGTCATTATTAGACTTAACTGTAAGGAATATCGCAAGGGGAAATAGTATAAACGAGGAAAGCCAAGTTCCTACAAATGGGTGCATCGCACCATCCTTTACAAACTTATCGCCGATTGTTGTAATAATAAAATATATCACGAAGAATACAACTGAAACTACGATAGGTGTTCCCAGCCCACCCTTGCGTATAATCGCCCCAAGGGCGCACCCAATCAAGAAAAATATCATAATAGAGAAGGGTAGCGACAACTTTTTCTGATAGTCAGCTTGCGCACGATACAGCATATTCGAGGCATAAACGGGGAATCTTGACTCGTAGTTTACGAAATTTTGCGCATCCTTTGCCATCTTTTTTGCTTCTGAGAAGACAACCTGCCTTTCATCAGTCGACATCGTATCGAGCAAAGGCAAATTCCCCTGATAAGGCTTCATTTCAGGAAGAGAATCAAAATCAGGGTAACGTTCAAGGTGCTTAAATATATAATTCTTTGATAATGAGGAGGAAAAACGTGTAATAAGTGAATCACGATGATGCCTCAAGGAGTCAATATCATAGGACAGTTCGCCCATACTTTTAGTCTCACTTCTCGACGCAAATGTCTCCATATCAGAGCGTTCGAGCGAGAATCCAGAAATAGGCACAAGCATATCTTGCTTATCAAATATGTGTCGAGAAAGCACGTTTTTATTGAACCACTGATAGTTACGTGACTCCTCGTAAACCTCTCCATTAAAGAGAGTTACTTCAAGATATTTCCTGTCCTGAGAGATGGTTATATACCCGGAGTCGGCAACAGTTGTCCGCATCTTTTCACGCTGTGAATTGTCGTAAATCAAGACATCATAGAGTAGGTTATTCGCCTTATTTTGACTTGTGACACGGATACTCATATCTGGAATTCCATTAAAGAAAATGCCATCTGTAAACTTCATTTCCTGCTTTTGTTTCGAAATATCAAAAAGCAGAGTGTACATCTTTTGGTATGAGTATGGGGTAACAATATTTATCACGTAAAAGCTTGCTACACAGATAAATACCATCAATATCAAGAGGGGGCGAGTTATTCGTGGAAGAGAAATTCCAGCGGACTTAAGTGCTAATAATTCATTGTTTTCGCCAAGATTTCCCATTGTCATAATAGATGCCAACAGAATTGCAAGGGGTAGAGCCATCGGCACAAGGGTGGCTGCTGCATACATCACCAGCTCCAATATCACACTCATCGAAAGTCCTTTTCCAACGAGCGTATCAATGTGCATCCATAAATAATGCATCAAAAGGATGAACATTACTATAAAGAATGTCAGCACCAAAGGCCCGAGATATGACTTTACTAAAAACCTATATACTATCTTCATATTCAATATTTTACAATACAATTAGATTGTCGTATCTACAACAAATCCTAATTATTTTTTTGCTATATGGGGCAATAGCAAACACAAAGATAATATTTTTTTTTAATCTAGGATAGCGCACAAGACTAAAATAATTTCTAAACAAAGAAAATTCTAAATGTATTTAACATAATACATATTATAATATGGTTATATTTTTCTAAAAGTCTTTGTTAATCAGTGTTTTATTCTGATTGCCTGTCTAGCTCGGCAAACGTCCCATTATCATAAATTACAAAGATTTTAGTTGCTTTTTTTTGTGTTATGGTTATTTGTTGAGGTGACGGAGGTAATGCAGGCGTAGGCTCGTTCTGCGTCGGCTGATTTAGTTCCGCAATAGGCATAGGGGCGTTTAGTGGCTCTTCCTGCTTATGTTCCACGGCTGCATCTGTAATTGTAGTTACAACTGTATCATCGTTAGTTTGTTCTGTTTCAATGATTTGTTCATCTATTTGCACATCAGATGGTTCGCTAGGAGCTGGTACTGGCACAGCGTTATCATTGTGAATGTCTTGCGGCTCAGCTTTCGCAACATACATAGGCTCATCACCATTTATCAACCATCTTGCATTTAAATCTGGGAAGTGCACAAGCATCCTTGAAATAAATTCAAAGTTTGGCTTGTTTCTTCCTGAAAGTAAGTGTGATATGGTTGATGGCTGTACTGCTAAAATCTCTGCAAATTTAGCGGAGGTCAATCCCTCTTGTTCAATTATTTTCTGTAATCTTTTTCTCATAGTTAGCGTTTTTATGCGTTGACAAATGTAAATATAATATTTCAAATTTCCAAATAATAATTTTAATTGATTTATTTTATCAAATTATTGCATATAAACTTTTACTACAAATAACCAATTTAATTAACTGATTATCAATGTGTTTCATACACAATATTTTGATAATTAAATACTAGGCATACTCTGCAAGTTGTTTAACTAGGATTTTAATCTAAATTATTACATTATATAACAATATTTAACACATTGATTACCTGTATTTTAATTGTCAAATATCATTACTTAATGATGTCGCTATTTTTAGTGTTTATCTTTGTAAAATCACAGTTATGCTAACTACCCTACTCTCATTCTCAGAAATTATGCTTATATTTGCAGTCATAATGAAAATGCATAAAACAATGCTCAAAGAAAATAAATCAAAGCTACTACTCCTAATTACCATCTCGACAATAGTAAGGGTAATTATCGGTTCTATTATAGAGCTTGGGAATGACGAGGCTTACTACCATATCCTATCACTATACCCTCAGTTGAGCTACTTTGACCATCCGCCAATGGTTGCGCTGATGATTAATTTATCAACATTTGGGGCGACTTTCAGTTCGGAGTTTGCTATTCGATTTTTCCCTATTATAATTGGGGCAATCAACACATATATAATATACTTGATTGCACGTTCTTCGATTTGGAACAGCCCCAATAGGTGTAACAATGCGGAAAGGCGAGGATTATTTGCTGCAATCCTCTACACTGGTTCAATATACTGTAGCGTACTTTCAGGGCTATTTGTAATGCCCGATGCGCCATTATCCCTATTTTGGTTGCTTGCTATACTAATGCTAATCAAGGTGTTACCACGGTCAACTCCTTTTATTCATTCAAAGATGTTGCTTGCTGGGCTATTTATTGGGCTGGCGATGTTATCGAAGTATAGTGGGGCTTATTTATGGGGCGCAGTGGGGTTATATATACTACTTTACAACCGTCAACTTCTCAGAAAATGGTCGCTCTATATTGCTGCGATAATCTCAATAGCGGTCTTCTCCCCAGTTATTATTTGGAACTATCTCAATGATTTTATTAGCTTTACGTTCCACAGCGAGCGTGTTACGGATGTAACCACCTTCGAGCCTCTATATCTTATGAGAGAGTTTTTGGGGTCGATTTTTTATAACGGTGTGATTAATTTTCTAGTTTTATGTAGTGCTATTTTTTACTTTATTAAACACAAAGATAGAATTTCCTCGGAAGCAATGAGCTTTATCGTTATATTTTCAGTACCGATGATTGCGCTCTTTTTAGGTATATCAATGTTTCAGGCAACTCTGCCACACTGGTCTGCTCCAGGGTACTTTTTATTGATAATTCTTTCGTCAATTTACCTTGAGAACATAAGGTTACAAATGGCAATAAGATGGTGTTCGGTAATACTGGTATTTACATTTGTAACCCTATTGACAGCTTCATTATATATCAACAAAGGATTATATATTATGCCACCTACTAACAATAATATCAATAACTTAGGGTGTAATGACGTTACACTAGACATGTATGGTTGGGAGCAGTTCAATGCGCAATTTTCTGAGTTTTACAAATGTGAAGTTGAGCAAGATTTAATGCCTGCACAGGGGGTTGATATACTAAGTTATGTGTGGTATGAAGCGGCACACCTTGACTCCTATGTTGGGCAGCCAAATGGTATGAACGTAAAGACTATTGGGTCAAAATATCAAACGCACTTCTACGAGTGGCTCACCGAGAAAAGAGGCGGCTACGACCCAGCGAACCCTACTCCAGCATACTTTATAATTACTAGTCGCTCGTTCAACGAATTAAATAAAGTATTCAACACTCTAAATATCAATCCATTAACCCCTACAAAGCGCATTCCTATTGAGCGAAACGGTGCAGTGGTCGAGTATTTCTTGATATATCGCATTCTCCAGAAGTTATAAAAAGCTATCTTTGTAAAAAAAATATAATAACTATGAAAATTCTTATTACCAACGACGACGGCATCTCATCACGTGGCATAAAGGCACTGTGGGAGCTTGCTCTTGAATTTGCTAGCGAAGTGTTGGTTGTCGCTCCTAATAAAGGCTACTCGGGAATGTCGCACGCAATAACGATGGATACTCCTATTTTTGTCGACCAGCTGCGTGACCAAACGCTTGACAACGGGAAAAGGCTGATGCTCTATTCGTGTAGCGGTTCGCCCGTGGACTGCGTTAAGATTGCGCTGGACGAAATATGGCGTGATACCCTACCTGATATGGTGCTTTCGGGAATTAATCACGGTAGCAACTCGAATATTTCGGTGCTATATAGCGGTACGATGGGTGCTGCTACTGAAGGTGCGCTCTATCAGATTCCTTCGATTGGTTTCTCGCTATGCACGCATAATACCGAGGCTAGCTTAGATGCCACGATTCACTATGCACGAAAAATCATTAAAAAAGCCCTTACCCTACCGCCCCTTACTCCGACACTATGTTGGAACGTAAATATACCGAATATTCCCCATACCCAGATTAATGGCATAAAGTTCACTCGCCAGACAATGGGGCTGTGGCGTGAGGATTTTATGCACAACAGAGATCCTCGTGGCAGGGATTACTACTGGATGAATGGCCACTTCTATAGTGGTGAGCCTGAGGCACAAGATTGCGATATGTATTGGCTTGGTCAGGGTTACATTACAATTTTGCCTGTAATGATGGATATGACCAATCACAAGTTCTTAGCTGAGTATGGTACGCAATTTGAGCAATAGGGAGGGTGAAAGTGAAAATATTTAATAAAATGAGTAAGACTAAAACTACAGAAAATCAAGAAACTACGGCGACTAACGAGTTCGCCTCAAACCCAGAAAATAGCTCTACCAAAGAGCAAACCACACCTCAAGAAGAACAAGAATCTGACAATATGGCAGACGATTGTCAGAGCGGAGTGCAAGAGTGGCAGGATAAATATATGCGTTTGTCGGCTGAGTTCGATAATTTTCGCAAGCGCACACTACGTGAAAAGGCCGACTTGGCTGAGTATGGTGGCGCAGGGGTGTTGAAACTGATGCTCTCTACGCTCGACGACTTCCAAAGAGCTATGCAACACATTACTGACGAGAACTCAAAGGCTGGCGTTGAACTTATATATAATAAGTTCCTCAGTTCGCTAGAGAGTCAGGGTGTTAAGGAAATGGAGCTAGTGGGCAAGCCATTTGACGTGGATTTTGCAGAGGCGATTGCAAAGATGCCTGCACCATCACCTGAGCAAAGTGGCTGTGTAATGGATGTTGCCGAGAGGGGTTATATGCTTAAGGATAAGGTTCTTAGGTTTGCAAAGGTAGTAGTTTTTGAGTAAAATTGTAAGTTAAGGGGACTTCTAATAACTGACCCCGATAAAAATTAAAACTAAATAATGGATAACTAGAACGAGGTTTTATATGCCACTAGGGCGATATTTTTATTTTTTTTTCACTTTTTTATGGTCGAATAGCCCGCTATTAGACCATAAAGGCAGCAAAAAAATAATTAAAAATCTCATCCCAAATTCATATAAATCAGTTTTTAGAAGTCCCCTTAAGCAAGATGAGTAAAAGAGATTACTACGAGGTACTAGGAGTTAGCAAGGGTGCTAGCGATGACGAAATTAAAAAGGCGTACCGCAAGGCTGCCATAAAATTCCACCCAGATAAAAACCCAGGCGATAAGCAAGCCGAAGATAATTTTAAGGAAGCTGCCGAGGCGTATGATGTGCTCTCGAATGCTGATAAGAAGGCTCGCTACGACCAGTTTGGGCACGCTGCAAATGCTGGCTCAGCGGCTGGTGGTGCAGGCGGTTTCGGAGGTTTTGAGGGCTTTGGAGGCGGTGGATTTTCGTCTATGGAGGATATATTCGAGAGGTTCGGCAATATCTTTGGTGGTCACTTTGGTGGCGGCGGCGGTGGAGGCTTTAGCTCTCGCTCACGTGCAGGTGTCAATCGTGGCAGTGACCTGAGAGTCAAAGTAACGCTGACTCTCGAAGAGGTTGTTAAGGGAGTAACCAAGAAACTAAAGATTGCAAAGAACATCTCTTGCGATAAGTGTGGTGGCTCGGGTGCGAAGGATAGCAACAGCTTCCAGACCTGTTCTACTTGTAGCGGTTCGGGGGTTGTGACACGTGAGATGAACTCGATTTTTGGTCGCCAGATGACTCGTGCAATCTGCCCTACTTGTAGCGGTGCAGGTAAGATTATAACTGATAAGTGTACTAAGTGCCACGGCAATGGAGTTGTAAGGGGTGAGGAGATTATCGAAATCCCTATCCCAGAGGGTGTTGCTGCTGGAATGCAACTTTCGATGACTGGCAAGGGCAATGCTGCAAGAGGTGGTGGCGAGAGTGGAGATTTGATTGTAGTTATTGACGAGATTCCAGACAAGGAGTTGGTACGTGATGGCAAGGACTTGATTTATAACCTAACGCTTGGTGTTGTTGATGCAATTTTGGGGCGTGAGGTTGAGATACCGACTGTTGGTGGACGCACTAAGATCAAGATTCCATCGGGCACTGAGGCAGGTAAGGTTCTAAGACTTAAGGGCAAGGGCATTCCTGATATTAATGGCTATGAGGCTGGTAATTTATTGGTGGTTGTAGATATTTTCATTCCGAATAATTTATCTTCGAGCGAGCGTGAAACGCTTGAGAATCTTAGGGGTTCGGAGAACTTTAAACCAAAAGCGAAATCATCGGCAACAAATATTTTCGACAAATTAAGGTCATATTTTTCGTAACTTAACGAAAAAACATTACCTTTATAGATTGAAAATAACTAAACTTGCTTCTAAACAATGAAAACCCTATTTATCCTAACAACATTGTTATTGGTTTCGTGTGTTAAATCCACAGATTTACAGGCCGATAGCTCACAAGATGCTACATTTACTATTCCAACGATCGACAAGATTGGGCAAAGTGCTGAGTATGATAATGCTAAGACTATAATAATGCACTCGCCAGGTAGCGAGATTTCACTTGGTATGCTCCACCCACAGGCAGCACTATTTGAGGTTTACTTTAACATTGACGAGTCGGCGGCAGAGCACGAGGCTTATGCCGACCAGCTCAGAAAGAGTGGTGCAAATGTGGTGATGCTACGAGATTTATTGGCTTATGGCTGTGTTGATGGCGAAGAAAGTAGCGAACTAGACGAGCTTCGTGATTTTGCATACTCTATATTAGAGTACAACTGCGATGCACTTAGCGAGGAGTCTAAGGTGAGTGAACTTGCCTACAAAAGGGATGTTATCAACAGCCTTAGCGTAGATGAACTAATTGATATTATTATTCTTCAGCCTACCATAACTCTCTATGAAACAGTGTATAACACGGGGCTTTCGGCAACCTACGAATATAATCCTCTAATGAATCTCTTTTATATGAGAGACCAGACCATCACAACACAAAAGGGTGTGGTTCTTTGTCGAATGAACTCAACTCAACGCCAGAACGAGTGCGAGGTTGTGAAATTTGGGCTAAATAAGCTAGGCGTTGAACCTATTTACGAGGTGAATGGCGAGGGTGCATATCTTGAAGGCGGTGACTTTTACACAGCATTGGGCAGAAGTTTTATTGGATGCGGAATGCGCACAACTCAGGTTGCGATTGATTCACTACTCAAGCACGATGTGTTCGGCACTGATTCAGTAATTGTTGTAAAGGACAGGCGTTTCTACCAAGCCGAAATGCACCTTGACACCTATTTTAATATCATTGACACCGACCTTGGCACAATTTCAGTAGAGCGTGTTGACGCTGACCCTAGTAGCGAATTTTACGTGACAGCTGACATTTACTACAAGAATGGCGGTGAGTATCAAAAGGTTACCAGTGATATTGAATTCACTAAGCTGCTGACCGAAGAGTTAAAAATGACCCTTATTGAGATTGAGCCTGACGACCAAGCTCGCCTTGCAAATAACTTCTTGACCGTTGCGCCACGTAAGATTATGGCGGTAGCAGGTCAGAGCGACGAGTTTGTTAACAAGCTGAAAGACAATAATGTAGAAGTCGAGTGGATTGATCTTACTAACCTTACAAAGGGTTATGGTGCAGCACACTGTATGACACAAGTAATAGAGAGAAACTAATGAAATTTAATGTAATCAAGACCCCGATCGAGGGGCTACTAATTTTAGAACCTGATGTAAAAGAGGATGGGCGAGGTTTTTTTATGGAGACCTATTCTAAGCGTGATTTTCAGCAGGCAGGTATTGATGTAGAATTTGTACAGGATAACCATAGTAAATCTTCACGAGGAGTGCTTCGTGGACTACACTTTCAGAGGGAGAATACTCAGGGCAAATTGGTGAGAATTACAAGTGGTGCGGTGCTAGATGTAGCCGTCGACCTGCGCCCAGAGAGCAGAACCTATGGAGCATCACATTCAGTGGAGCTTTCTGCCGAAAATAAGCGAATGTTCTGGATTCCAGAGCGTTTTGCCCACGGCTTTTTGACACTTGAAAATAACACTGAAATGCTATACAAGTGCACTGATTACTACAATCCAGAGGCTGATGCAGGTGTTATTTGGAACGACCAGATACTTTGCATCGACTGGCAGTTCGAAAGATACGACATTGATTCGAAGTACCTAAACATTTCTCAAAAGGACAAGAAGCACCCTGCCTTTAGGCGTTGGAATCCGCACGAGATTTGGAAGTAACCATATTTAACATAATGAAACTACTATTTTCAGCTATTTTACTGCTATGCTCTACTGTGGTTGGCTTTGGGCAAGTTGTTATCGACAGCGATCTAACGCTTGAAGAGGCACTCAGTGGATCGGCTGCACCAGAGGAGATACTCCAACAGATGACCCTCTTGGATGTTGAGTACTGGGGGTTTGACTCTCTGCTACATCGTGGTCAAATAGTTGTAAATAAGGCGGTTGCAGAAGATGTAGCCGAGGTGTTTGAGTATATTAAGCAGGTAAAATACCCTATTTTCAAGGTTGTGCCTGTGAGTTTTGATCTGGCAGGTGGCGACACTTCTATGGATGAGATGAACTACAGCTCATCGTTTTTTTACCGTAAGATGGTAGGTGGCAGCAAGTCGCTTTCACGCCACGCCTTGGGATTGGCGGTAGATATAAACCCTCACGAAAACCCCTATTTTAATTCACGTGGCGACACTATTCCTAAGGGCAAGCACTACGATCCGCTAAGCCCTAAAGCATTGACACGTGAATCATTAGTGGTCAAGAAGTTTTTGTCACTTGGTTGGACTTGGGGCGGAAATTGGAACAACCCAAAGGATTATATGCACTTTGAAAAGAAAATTTAAAGAGATTCTTAGATGAAAAAAAATAAAGTATTAACCTTGTTGGTTACTGGAGCGAATGGTCAGTTGGGGATGTGCCTTAGGGAGATTGCCCCTACTGTGCCTCATAAATTTATATTTACAGATGTTGCTGAGCTTGACATTACGGATGGCGCAGCAGTTGCACGGATGCTGGATGAGCACCGCCCAGATTGGGTAATAAATTGCGCTGCATACACTGCTGTGGATAAGGCTGAAAGTGACGCTGAGATGGCTCAACTACTTAATGCTAAGGCGGTTGAGGTGCTTGCATTGGCTACAAAAAAGGCTTTTTCGGGGTTGTTACATATCTCTACGGACTATGTTTATAGGGGCGATAATCCTGCGATGCTTGAGGAAGATACTATCCCCGACCCTATATCGGTTTATGGCAGAACAAAGATGGATGGGGAGGTTGCAGCACGCCTTAATTCTGAGCATATAATCCTCAGAACCAGTTGGTTATATAGCATTTATGGCAATAATTTTGTAAAGACTATGCGCCGTCTAGGCACTGAAAAACAAGAGGTTAGCGTGGTTAGCGACCAGTGGGGTTCACCAACTTCTGCTCACGACCTTGCCAAGGCTATTATCGTAGCGGTTGAGAAGCCAAAGGTTGGCACATACCATTTTTCGAACGAGGGGGCAACTAATTGGGCACTCTTTGCCGAAGAAATTATGCTGCATAGTGCGTTGGAGTGCCGTGTAAATTACATAACTACAGCCGATTACCCTACTCCAGCTGCACGACCAATGTACACACTAATGAGCAAAAGAAAGTTTAGCACGACATTTGGAATTGTTATCCCAGAATGGGAATATTCCCTGGAGGAAGTAATTACTAAACTTGAAAAAGCTAAATGCCACGAAAAATAACTATTGCATTAATTGTTTTATTATCAACATTTTCCGCACAGTCACAGACATACCTCAGGAGCAATGCGCTCTATCTAGCTGTCCTTATGCCAAATATTGGCGTAGAGACTCGTTTGTCGGATAATTTCACCTTTGAGGGGGAGGTTAATGTGTCACTTTGGAAGAATCTGGGCAAGAATAAGATACCGATGCAATTTGTGCAGTATATAGTGGGTGCGAGGTGGTACCCAAAGGGTGTGTACAATGGGTTTTATACGGGGGGCGATTTCAGTTTCGACCTCTATAATATGAACCGTTGGAACTACTGGAAAGGCAATGTAGCTGAGAATGGTATAAAGGTTCAGCACGGCTATGGCTACTATTTGGGGGCAACTATTGGCTACGAGATGAAGCTTTCAGAGCGTTGGTTAATAGACTTTTACGTAGGTGGCGGATGGCATTTGGGCACTTACTGGGGTGAGCGAGTTTTCGAGGACAAACCCAGCGAAATGTATGTTTCGTGGAACAAGAGTGGGGAGTGGCTTCCCTATAAAATTGGTGTAACATTTGGATATAAATTATGAAGAAGATTGTATTTTTAGATGCCTATTCAGTAGGCGACAGCTCACTGGCTGAACTTGAAAAGCTAGGTGATTTCACTGCATTTCAGGACACTATGCCTGAGGAGGTTGTGGAGCGTGCAAGGGGTGCAGAGGTGGTGATTACCAACAAAGTAAAGCTCTTTAGAGATGAGCTTGAGGGTCTAAAAAGTTCCCTAAAATTGATTTGCGTGGCAGCAACTGGCACTAATAATATTGATATGGAGTATGCCAGAGAGTGTGGCATTACGGTCAAAAATGTGCCAGCCTACTCTACTGTGAGCGTAAGTGAGGCGACCTTTGCTTTTGTGTTGGGGTTGTGCCGTGGCGTAAGTTTTTACAATGATTTTGTGCACAGTGGGGAGTATAGCTCAGGCACTAGATGTTTTAATCTGGACTACCCTATTTGGCAAATTTCGGGTAAGCGTTGGGGCGTGGTTGGACTTGGTGCGATTGGGAACAATGTAGCTCAAATTGCTAAGGCGTTTGGTGCAGAGGTGTGCTACTACTCTACTTCTGGCGGAAACAATAATACTGATTATCAAAGAGTTGAGTTCAAAGAGTTGCTGCAGAGTTGTGATATTATTACTATTCACGCACCTTTGAACGATAAGACCCACGGGCTATTTTCAACCGAGGAATTCTCGCAAATGAAGCCAACTTCCATTATCGTAAATATGGGTAGAGGTGGCATAATTGACGAGGTGGCACTAGCCACTGCTCTAAATAAAGAGCAAATTGCAGGGGCAGCACTCGATGTATTCACCAACGAACCGCTTAAAGCTGACAGTCCATTACTCTCTGTAAATGAGCCACATAGACTCCTTCTTGCGCCCCATTCAGCCTGGAGCAGCAAGGAAGCTAGAGAACGACTAATTGCCGTTATCTCTAAAAATATTAGCGAATGATTGCCCTAAAAATTTGATTTTTCGCAAAAAAATTATAACTTTGTGGTTATAAGCAGAATATAATCACTATGAAGGTAATAGCAATACTTGGGAGTCCACGCAAAAATGGGAACACCGCAGCTGCGTTGCAAATAATTGGTAATGAGTTAAATAAAGAGGGGATTGACTTTGAGATGTTGCAGATTGGTCACCTTGCAATCCGTGGCTGTGTAGGCTGCAAGGGTTGTTACAGAAATCTCAATGAAAAGTGTGTGTTTGGCGATGATATAGTAAACCAGGCGATTGCAAAGATGAAGTCCGCTGATGGAATTATCCTTGGTTCACCAGTCTATTTTGCTGGTATTGCGGGAACTATGAAGTCATTTTTGGACAGGGTATTTTATGTTAGTGGTGCTAATGGGATGTTGTTGAGGGGCAAGGTGGCGGCGGCTGTTGCGGCAGTTAGGCGCAGTGGAGGGTCGCATACTCTGGATGGGCTGAACCACTATATTACATATGGGGAGATGATTGTTGTAAGCTCCACTTATTGGAATATTGTGCACGGCAGGGAGGCTGGCGAAATGCCACAAGATGCTGAAGGTGTGCAGACTATGGAGATGCTGGGGCGCAATATGGCGTGGTTATTAAAGATGAAAGAGAGTGCAGGAATTGCTCAGCCTGAGTGTGTAGCGAAGGTCTACACTAGCCTTGTAAAATAAGAGAAATTATTTTTTCTCTTGCAAATAAAAACTAACCAAAGGGGGCTTCTAAAAATTGCCCCACCCTAAAAACCAGACTAACCTATGAAAAAAATTATTTTATTGGTAGTGTTGTTCTTCGGTGTTTTAATGGCTTCCGCTCAGAGTTTCGAGGAGTACAAGAAGCAGGCACAGAAGGAGTTCAGTGACTACAAGGAAGAGCAAAATCGTGCATTTAGAGAGTATCGTGATAAGGTAAATAGTCAGTACGCTAGCTATATGCGTGGTGCGTGGAAATCATTTGAGATAACCGAAGCTATTGAGATACCAGAACTTCCAGAGCCTCCTAAGCCAGTGGTGCGTGACCCAGAGGAGAAGGTTTCTGCTGACCCTATTTTATTTAAGGAAGTAGTAATGCCTCCTGCTCCACGTCCTGAGCCACCTAAGCCAATTATTCCAATAGAAGCACTAGAGGAAGATGTTGAGCAAGAGGAAATTGAGGAAGAAATTATTGATACCATTCCAACGCCTGATCCAGTAGTAGACGATGAGCCTGAGGTTGTCACTCCTCCCGCGCCAAAGCCTGAGCCTGAACCTACCCCTGATCCAGTGGTAGACGATGAGCCTATTGTCACTCCTCCTGCTCCTAAACCAGAGCCTGAGCCAACTCCTGACCCAGTGGTAGATGACGAGCCAGAGGTTGTCACTCCTCCTGCACCAAAGCCAGAGCCTAAACCTGCCCCAGATCCAGATGCGAATAAATTCACCTTCAACATATATGGTACAAAATGCGCTGTTTCGCTAAAAGACACTCACCAATTTACCCTAAAGGGTGTTGACGAGAATAGCGTTGCCGACACTTGGGAACTACTCTCAACAGACAAATACAATATCATTGTAGCTGAAGCACTTACGCTACGTGACAAGCTAAAACTATCAGACTGGGGATACTTCCGTCTACTAGAGGAAATGACCACTAGCTTCCTAGGCAAAAATGCTGTGAACGAGGCTCGTGTATTACAGCTATTTATCTTGGTTCAATCGGGCTACAATGTTAGAATTGCACGTACCGACGACCACATTGCGCTGCTACTTCCATTTGACACAACCCTCTATCAGTTCAACTACTTTACCCTCGACGGCACTAAGTACTATATTGTAGACAGAAGTGGTAAGTTCCAGAACTACTTTATCTTCAACAGGAAGTTCCCTAACGAACAAATCCTATCGACAAACATCTCTCAAAGCCCTGCCTTTGATAAGAGCCTTACAACCCCAAAGAGCTTCTCAGTAAACAATATTGCCGTAGAGGTATCTTTGAACAAAAATCTTTTGGACTTTTACACTGATTTCCCTTTGAACTCTAGTTGGATTCATTACTCAAGTGCATCTGTAAGTGAGGAGCTAAGAAATGCGCTCTTCCCTAAGCTCAAGGCAGATATTGCAGACAAAAGCGAGCAGGAAGCCGTACAAACTCTCCTTTCATTCGTTCAGCACGCCTTTGACTATAAGACTGACCAAGAGCAGTTTGGCTATGAGCGTCCATTGTTCAGTGACGAGACATTCTACTATCCATACGCAGACTGCGAGGATCGTTCGATTCTCTTTGCAGAGTTGGTTAGAGAGTTGGTTGGGTTGGATGTTGTATTGCTATTCTACAACAATAGCCCTAGCGAGCAGCACTTAGCTACGGCAGTTAAGTTTAATAGTCAGATTCAGGGTGATTACTTCAACCTGTCGAACGAGAAGTTTATAATTTGTGACCCAACATATATTGGTGCAAGCATCGGTATGGCAATGCCAATGTACAAGACATCGTCAGCCACTATTTATTCTTTTTAGAAGTTAGGTCTAGAGCACATAAAAAGGCGTGGTAAGCAAATTTACCACGCCTTTTTTATGTACCATTGCTTTCTTATTGGGGACTTCTAGAAATTGATTTGTGGGGAGGGGTTTGGGATTAGATTTTGAGCTACTTCTTTGCCGTATTTTGGGTAAATAGCGAGACTCATATCAGAAGTGCACTTAAGTTATTGGCTTACAATTTTTAGTTCCCACGGGGGCGATCAAGCCCCCGTGGGATATAAATATTGTTATGACTATTAATCTGGTAATGTTGTTAACTAATAACTCTAGTATTTCAGATTAAAGTCCTATTATTAATTGCTTTTACTTAACAATTATTTCTTTAAACTCATAAGTACTATCTCCAACTGTTAAAGAGTTATCCGTAACTGTGCAGGCACCTTCGCCAACTGTAACTACTGTACTTGCCGCCACGTGGCTAAGAGCAGAATATGCATCACTATAATCAAATACATCACCATCCACTCCAAATGAAGTCAATTCTGTATCTGGATTTGTAGCTAATTCCATTGATATTAGAGAGATGCTATTTCCAAAGGCTTTACTACCAATTGATGTTACGGATGGCAATGTTATAGTCTCTAGTTTTTGGCAAACATTAAATGCTTGAGTACCTACTGTAGTAACACTAGGCAAGTCAATTGACTTAAGAGTTCCACACCACATAAAACCACCTTGACTAATAGTTTCTACTTCAGGCAAATAGACAGTACTAAGAACTGAGCAATTATAAAAAGACCTATATGCAACTGTTATCAGTTCTGGTAGGTTCACTTCTAAAAGCGCAGTACAATCTGAAAATGTCCACTGACTAAGAGCTTCTACTTTTGGCAAGTAAACATACTCTAAAGAGGTACAATACATAAATTCACCAAACCCACCTAAGGTAGTAACTTCAGGGAAATTTATATTTTCAAGTGTTTTAAACGATTGAAATGCAGCAAACCCAATTTTGGTTGCTTTTGGAGCATTGATAGTACTTACTGATGTGTTTTCTTTACCTGTTGGAGCGATAATGTTATCGTCAGCAATAGCTTCCATTTGAGAAAAAGTAAGGATAAGACCTTTATTTTTAAGGTCATTATGATTATATAGTATTGTTCTAAAATTGGTAAATTCAGCTTCAGTAGGAGATCCGGCATCTGTAATAATCCAGTGATTAACTTTATCACAATTAGCAGGCAACACTGTTGTAGATGTAAAATCGGCTAATTCAAATGACAGTGCCAATTCTATATTTGATGAATTACTATCAATAGCAATAATTTCAAATTTCTCGTTTAATACCAAAGATTCATAATTCCCTACCATCTCATAAGCTTTTTGTATATCGCCATCAGGTATATATATCTTCACGGTAGTGATAGAACTAATATTTTTTTCATCATCTCTTGTGATAGTACCTACTGTACCATAAACATCGACGTTACCAGCGTTAACGTTAAGGGTGCCGATTGATGCGCCCTCTGCTACTACGAAAGTGCCAGGACCAGTCGATGCATTAGTTGTTTGAGCTTCACCGTTGAATACAACGTGTGCGTATGGTAGGTTGATAGTAAGGTCTTCGAACTCAACATCTGCTGGAGCGTTAATATACACTGTGCCGTCGTACTCTGAATTATCAGAAGATGTTGCTCCACCGAATGAGATAGCAGCACCAGCGTCAACATCCTCGAAAGTAACGGTGATAGAGGTTTCGCCAGTTTTACCAGCTTCTGCGGCAGGAACTTCGATGTGGTTGTCATTGCCAGTCACTTCGCCAGTAACAGTTACGTTTGCAT
>JAWXTM010000003.1:0-64567 GCA_044433505.1 Rikenellaceae bacterium | reverse complement strand
AAACGAGGCTTACATAATCCTAACAAACTAAATCATCTGGTGTGCCCAGCGGCACCAAAAAACACTGGGGCAATTCTCACCGCTTCCCCCAAGAACCACAGCTTTATAGAAATTCACGGAACGCTTCAATGCTTCAAAGGGTTTTTGGGTTGCTTTTTGACTTCTCAAAAAGTACTACGGTTTTCAGGGGGTGAAACGCCCCCTGAGCTAGAGCAATACAATAGAGCCAGAAGCTAGAGTTCTAAACTATTGCAATAGCTTTGGGGGTTTGGAAAAAAAATCTTCGATTTTTTTGTTTGGTCTTCGCCCAAACCCCCAAAGATTTTTATTGGAGTTTGTACTAGCTTTCGGTTGTGCAACCGAAAGATTTTTGTCTTTTGATTTTTAGGCAAGGCATCCGCCTTGCTATTGCTCTAGCGGACTGATGCCATCGTTCTTTTGTGAACAAAAGAACCAAAAAACTTTCATTATTTTAGTCTGTAATACTACAAGCTATAACTAAAGCAATACAATAGTGCTCTAGCTTTGGGGGTTTGGAAAAAAATCTTCGATTTTTTTGTTTGTCGTTCCTCCAAACCCCCAAAACTTTTTATTGGAGTTTGCGCTAGCTTTCGGTTGTGCAACCGAAAGATTTTTGTCTTTTGATTTTTAGGCAAGGCATCCGCCTTGCTCACTGCTCTAGCGGACTGATACCATCGTTCTTTTGTAAACAAAAGAACCAAAAAACTTTCATTATTTAGTTCGTAATACTACAAGCTAAAACAGACTAAATCATTCGGAGTACCCAGAGGCACTGGCACCAAAAAACTTTCATTATTTAGTCTGTAATAATACAAACTATAACACACTTTCATCATAAAAAAAAGGTGTCCACATCACTGTGAACACCCAAATTATGCATTATGCATTATACATTATGCATTAAATAGCAAATACTATTCCGCCTTCTGGTAAACACGTACATAGTCAACCTCCATAACCGCTGGACACAAATCATCGGCAATACCTTGTGCACCACCCCAATCACCACCTATTGCAAGATTTAGTATCAAGAAGTGTGGAGCATCAAATGGCCACGCTGTAACAGTCTTAGGATCATTTGCTGCACAGCTATAAAAAACATTCTGCGGAGTGTCGATATAGAAATCAAAACCATTCTCTGTCCAAATCATACCATAGATGTGCCAATCGCTAACTAACTCTCCCTCAGGAAGCAACGTGTTGTTACCACGCTGAGTATTCTTGCCGTGATTGTAGTCTTCGCTATGGATAGTAGCGTGGATAGTGGTAGGTGAATAACCAACATACTCCATAATATCAATCTCGCCACACAATGGCCACCTTGTTTCTTTAATGTTATCACCTAGCATCCAAAACGCTGGCCATACACCAATGCCAGTAGGCAACTTCATACGTGCCTCAATCTTACCATAAGTGAAAGACTTTGTGCCACGTGTATTGATACGTGCCGAGGTAAATGAGCCGAATTCCTTATTATCATTTACCTTTTGGGCAGTGATTTTAAGTGTACCATCCGACACGACGTGGTTACCTTCTTTTTTGTAATCTTGGAGTTCATTATTGGCAATATAGCCTTCTTCAACGTTCCAAACCTCCGAGAGGCTTGTGCCATCAAACTCATCGCTCCAAACAAGCTGATAGCCACTCAAATCAGTGTTAATCACCTCTACCTTTTCAGCCGCAACAGCTCCCAACGAAGCAGTGTCATCCGTCTTTTCTTTTTTTGGTTCGCCGCCGCACCCTTGTAGAAGCAATGCAGCAATAGCAACTAATGCAAATTCTTTTTTCATACTTTTTTATTATTAGGTTAATTTTATGGGGACTTCTAAAAATTGATTTGGTGGATTTGGGATGAGATTCGAAGGTGAGTTTTTGCCGCATTTTATCTCTAATAGCCCCGCTATTCGAGAGAAAAAAGGTGAAAAATCAGCCAAAATATCGCCTAAAGGCACCAAAACTATCTATAAAATATCCAATTTTTATTTGCTAAATTTTAGTGGGGTCAATTTTTAGAAGTCCCCTTATGGTATTTTAACTATTTGAACGGGCACGCTTTCTATCATTTTCGTCGAGCAAAATCTTGCGCATACGGATAAACGAAGGCGTTACCTCTACATACTCATCACCTTGGATATACTCCAATGCCTCCTCAAGCGAGAAGACCACTGCTGGAGCTACCACACTCTTATCATCTGCCCCTGAAGCACGCATATTGGTTAGCTTCTTTGTCTTACAGATATTTAGCACCAAGTCATCAGCTCTGGTACTTTCGCCCACAACCTGACCACTATAGACCTCATCACCAGGAGTTACAAAGAACCTGCCCCTATCCTGAAGCTTGCTCACTGCATAAGCAATCACGCTGCCTGTTTCCAGAGCAATAAGCGACCCTTGGGTACGTCCCTCAATCTCACCTTTGTATGGCTCATAGTCCTTAAAGCGGTGCGAAATAACTGCCTCACCAGCCGTTGCAGTAAGCAGGTTGGTACGCAGGCCAATAAGCCCACGTGAAGGAATATCAAAGTCAAGTAGGGCACGCTCATCCCTATGGTCAATATGCAGCAGCATTCCCTTACGCCTTGTAACCATCTCAATAGCACGTCCCGACAACTCCTCTGGAAGGTCGATAGTCAGGTGCTCGATAGGTTCGCACCTCACCCCATTAATATTCTTATCCACTACCTTTGGCTGACCAACTTGTAGCTCATAGCCCTCACGGCGCATAGTTTCGATTAGTACCGAGAGGTGGAGCACTCCACGCCCAAATACCCTAAATGAATCACCTGTAGGGCCTGGTTTAACTCGCAGCGCAAGATTCTTTTCAAGCTCACGGTCTAACCTGTCCTTAATATGTCGAGTGGTGACATACTTACCATCACGCCCAAAGAAAGGTGAGTCATTGATGGTAAATAGCATACTCATAGTAGGTTCGTCAATAGCAATAGGGGTTAGTGGTTCAGGGTTTTCATTATCGGCAATAGTATCGCCAATTTCGAACCCTTCGACACCCACAACAGCGCAAATATCACCGCACTCAACTCTCTCAACCTTTGCCTTGCCAAGCCCCTCGAAGAGCATAATATCACGGATGCGTTGTTTCTCCAGCCCTCCCTCACGCTTACATAGTGTAATGGCTTGGTTGGCTTTCAACTCACCACGAGAGAGTCTACCAACTGCAATACGCCCCACATAAGGCGAATACTCCAACGATGTGATAAGCATCTGAGGCGTTCCCTCCACTACCTTTGGCGCAGGAATCTCCTCCAAAATAGCATCCAAAAGTGGAATAATATCAGTGGTTGGTTGTTGCCAATCCTCGGACATCCAACCATTCTTTGCACTACCATAAATAGTCTTATATTCAAGTTGCTCCTCGGTTGCACCCAGCGAGAACATAAGGTCAAAGACCTGTTCATTAACATACTCAGGGCGGCAGTTTTCCTTATCAACTTTATTAACCACCACGATAGGTTTCAGCCCCAGCGATAGTGCCTTTTGTAGCACAAAGCGAGTCTGTGGCATAGTACCCTCAAAGGCATCTACGAGCAGCAGCACGCCATCCGACATATTGAGCACACGCTCCACCTCTCCACCAAAGTCGCTGTGACCAGGGGTGTCGATAATGTTAATTTTATGGTCTTTGTATTTTACTGAAACGTTCTTCGATAGAATAGTAATACCACGCTCTCTCTCCAAGTCATTATTATCGAGAATAAGTTCGCCAGCTTCTCTTTCAGAGCCTTCACGGATAAGTTTACCAGTAAGGATCATTTTGTCGACAAGGGTAGTTTTACCGTGGTCAACGTGAGCAATAATGGCGATGTTTCTAATTTTGGTCATAAATTGTTTTATATAGTTATTAATAATTTTTTCCTCGTATTACAGCATTGACTGATCTATCGCTGTGAGAAGTGTAGACGAAAACTGTCTTGTAAAAAGTCCCTACCTCGTCCTTAGCAGGATTGTATTTAATTACTACCTTGGTGCTATCACCTGCCATAATCGGTCTTTCGGTGAACTTCACCTTGGTGCACGAACAGTCGGAATTAGCCCTTGTAATGACTATTGGAGCTTCGGTTTTATTATGCAGCATAAATGTTGCTGTGGCTTGATTCTTCACCTGACCCATATCAATTTGCGAGGGAGTAAGCTCTGGTTCACCTCCATAAGCTGAAATTGTTAGTAAAAATAATGCAAAACAAAATATTTTCACTAAATTTGTTCCTTTAGAAATCATCATAAACATTTTAAATACGCCACAAAGGTATGAAAAAACTACTACTTTTCGCAATTTTTTTCGCAATTTCCTGCACTTCTCCTAAACAAGGTGTCGAGGGTGCACTACAATCTGTGCCTGATAACCAACGCTCAGGGATGCAATTCCTTATAGATTATATGCCTCAGGGGGATAGGGATACCCTCTCAAAAGAGTTCCTACTAACTGAAGTTGACTGGGCATACAAGGCTCGTGAAACATTCCCGTGGTGCGCTGAACTGCCACAAGAGGTCTTCTTTAATGATGTACTGCCTTACGCCTCGATGAACGAAGAACGTGAACTCTGGAGAGAAAAAATGTGGAATATGTTCTACCCACTCGTAAAAGATGCTAAGGATATTCGCACGGCTCTCGATACCGTCACTCGCTCTATGGCAGAGGTTACAGGAGTGGAATATAACACAAAACGCAACCGCCCTCATCAAGCACCTAGCGAGTCGATGGAAATCGGTATGGCATCGTGTAGCGGACTCTCAATTCTACTAGTCGATGCGCTGCGCACGGTTGGTATCCCTGCACGTATTGCTGGCACTCCGCTATGGGTTAGCAAAGAGGGTAACCATAACTGGGTAGAGGTTTTTGTTGATGGGAAGTGGTACTTTACGGAGTTCTACCCAGCAGAAAACCTTAACGAGGGGTGGTTTTTGGAGCGTGCTGGTAAAGCTGACAAAAGCGATCCTATATATTGGATCTATGCAACTTCGTGGAAGCCTGTTGTAGACTCTCTGCACTTCCCAATGGTGTGGGATGAGGATGACAAGAGTGTGCCGGGTGTGGATGTTACCGATTTTTATATTGATTTGTACAATGCAGCGCAGTCAAAGATGCCTGATGGTGTAGCAACTTCTATTCGTATGTATAAGAGTGAGGGTGGTGAGCATAGTTCGGCAGATAGGGTGTCGTGTGATTTGGTCGTTAAAGATTCTCAGGGGGTCAATGTAGCATCGGGCACAACACGTGGAGAGACTGCCGATATGAATGATTATTTGGTGGTTTATTTGAGGGGTAATAGGGATTATGTGGTGGAGTATAGTGGAAAGAGCGAGGAGTTTAGGGTTGGTAGCGAGGCTTATGAGTTGAATTTATACGCAGAGTAAGGGGGAGGGTGTGTGGCTGTGCCCATTTTCAGCTCTATTGTAATACAAGCTCTAAGCTTTCATCATAAAAGGGTCTTTGACCCTCCCCACAGCTTCGGGCTTAGACTGTTTGCAACACTTTTAAATAACCCAAGTTACAAAATTGATTTTGTAATCTGACTTTTTTTTGCTACCTTAACCACATTAATGTGTGTGCATTACTTAATTTTTTTTAATAACTATGAAAAGAACTAAACAATTATTTGTTGCTGCGCTTACCGTAGGAGCGTTAGTACTCAGTGCTTGTGGCGAGAAAGAACCACAGCCAAAAACCTTTGTTCACGCCGATGGAACTAGGATTGTTGACATTAATGGAGAAAACCTTATTACTCGCAGTATTGGTATTGGAAACTGGCTGTTGCAGGAAGGCTATATGATGCAGAGTGCCGCATTTGCAGGCCCTATGTATCAGTATCGTGCCCTGTTGGAGGAGCATATTGGTAAGGAACGTACCCAGGAGTTCTACACTTCGTGGTATGATAACCATTTCCGTAAGGCTGACCTCGATTCAATGAAAAAGTGGGGCTATAATTCGGTTCGTCCAGCACTTCACTATAAGATGTTTACACTTCCGATTGAGGATGAGCCAGTAGAAGGTGAAAATACTTGGTTAGAGGATGGTTTCAGACGTCTCGATGAGTTTGTAGCGTGGTGTGCAGAGAACCAGATGTATGCCTTTTTGGATATGCACGGATGCCCTGGTGGTCAAGGTAAGGATGCGAATATTAGCGACTATGATACCACTAAACCATCACTTTGGGAGGATACTCGTAACGAAGATAAGCTAGTGGCACTATGGCGCAAGATTGCAGAGCGTTATGCCGATGAGCAGTGGATAGGGGGTTATGACCTTATCAACGAAACTAATTGGCCTGAGCTTGGTGATAACAACAATAAGCAACTGCGTGATTTGTTTGGCAGGATGACTGCTGCTGTGCGTGAGGTTGATACAAACCATATGATTATAGTAGAGGGCAACTGGTGGGCAAATGATTTCACTGGTCTTACTGATCCCTGGGATGATAACCTGTGTTATAGCTTCCATAAGTATTGGAACGAGAATGTACAAGGCTCAATTAAGTTTGTAACAGATTTGCGTGATTCATTGAATGTGCCATTGTGGTTAGGCGAGTCGGGCGAGAATTCAAATGAGTGGTTCTCAAGGTGTATTGCTCTTATGGAGGAAAATAATATTGGTTGGTCATTCTGGCCAGTTAAGAAGAGTGCTAATAGCAATGTAATGCGTGTGATTACTAATGACGATTACAAGAAGTTGATGCGCTTTTGGGAGACTGGCGAGCCAAAGATGACAAGCGACGAGATTTATAATGCTGTTATGACCTTCTCGAACAATCACCGTTCAGAGAATTGTGTTGTACAGCGTGATGTTATTGATGCAATGATACACCAACCATCCTCTAAGGATTCTAGACCATATTTTAATAGGACTCAGGCGGATGTGGTTTATGCTGTTGATTATGATTTTGGTGGATATGATGTAGCTTATAGCGATGTAGCGTATTTGAATCATAAGTTGCCAAATGTTCGTACAGTTTGGAACGAGGGTAATGTGTATCGTAATGATGGTGTAGACATTATGGAGTGCAGCGATGAGCTTACAAATGGTTATGCGGTGAGTTGGATAGATGATCAAGAGTGGTTGCAGCACACTGTAAATGTAACAGAGGAGGGTGAATATACTTTGGAGCTTCGTTATAGGGGAGCGAATGGCGGAGAGCTACATTTCGAGAATTTGACGGAGCGGATTATTCTTCCTCGTTCAGAGGATTGGGTAACGTTTAGTGCGCCACAGAGCCTTAACCTTAAGAAGGGTGAGAATAAGTTACGAGTGGTATTCGACAAGGGAGGTTTTGACTTCAATTATTATAAGTTAGTGAAGAAGTAGTTGCTTATAATTTTAATTAGAGATGAGGTGTTGAAATCGTTTTGATTTCAGCACCTTTATTTTTAGCTTGTAGTATTACAAACTAAGTCAAGAAAGTTTTTTGGTTCTTTTGTTCACAAAAGAACGATGGCAGGCGGTATGCGAGCGAACTAAAAAAAAAGTTTTGGGGGTTTGGGCGAAGACCAAACTGGAAAATCGAAGATTTTCCTCCCAAACCCCCAAAGCTATTGCTCTATTGTAGTGCTCTAGCTTAAAGCAACCATTAACCATTAATTTGTTGCTCTAGCTTTCGGTTGTACAACCGAAAGATTTTTGTCTTTGATTTTTAGGCAAGGCATCCGCCTTGCTCATTGCTCTAGCGGACTGATGCCATCGTTCTTTTGTGAACAAAAGAACCAAAAAACTTTCTTTACTTAGTTTGTAATACTACAAGCTATAACTAAAGCAATGACCCGTGCCGATTGTCTGCTCTAGCTTTCGGTTGTATAACCGAAAGATTTTGTCTTTTGATTTTTAGGCAAGGCATCCGCCTTGCTCATTGCTCTAGCGGACTGATGCCATCGTTCTTTTGTGAACAAAAGAACCAAAAAACTTTCATCATTTAGTTTGTAATACTACAAGCTCAAACTAAAGCACCACATCAGAGTAATAGCTTTGGGGGTTTGGAAAAAAATCTTCGATTTTTTTGTTTGTCGTTCCTCCAAACCCCCAAAAGATTTTTCATTGGAGTTTGCGCTAGCTTTCGGTTGTACAACCGAAAGATTTTGTCTTTGATTTTTAGGCAAGGCATCCGCCTTGCTCATTGCTCTAGCGGACTGATGCCATCGTTCTTTTGTGAACAAAAGAACCAAAAAACTTTCATTATTTTAGTCTGTAATACTACAAGCTCGAACCAGAGCTATAGCTTTGGGGGTTTGGAAAAAAATCTTCGATTTTTTTGTTTGTCGTTCCTCCAAACCCCCAAAAGATTTTTCATTGGAGTTTGTACTAGCTTTCGGTTGTACAACCGAAAGATTTTTGTCTTTGATTTTTAGGCAAGGCATCCGCCTTGCTATTGCTCTAGCGGACTGATTCCATCGTTCTTTTGTGAACAAAAGAACCAAAAAACTTTCACTATTTAGTCTGTAATACTACAAGCTGAAACTATAGCAATACAACAGGGCAATAGCTTTGGGGGTTTGGAAAAAAATCTTCGATTTTTTTGTTTGTCGTTCCTCCAAACCCCCCAAAGACTTTTTATTGGAGTTTGCACTAGCTTTCGGTTTTACAACCGAAAGATTTTTGTCTTTTGATTTTTAGGCAAGGCATCCGCCTTGCTCATTGCTCTAGCGGATTGATGCCATCGTTCTTTTGTGAACAAAAGAACCAAAAAACTTTCATCATTTAGTTTGTAATACTACAAGCTATAACTAAATCAATGACCCGTGCCGATTGTCTGTACTAGCTTTCGGTTGTAAAACCGAAAGATTTTGTCTTTTGATTTTTAGGCAAGGCATCCGCCTTGCTCATTGCTCTAGCGGACTGATTCCATCGTTCTTTTGTGAACAAAAGAACCAAAAAACTTTAATCATTTTAGTCTGTAATACTACAAGCTTTCATCATAAAAGGGTCTCTGGTATGCCCAGCGGCACCAGTGGTACCAAAACCTCAGCTCTTGAAATTGTTCTAAACACTTTATTTCAGCACCTCGGTTTCCTCAATAAGATTGTTGAGCAGAGCGTAGACCAATAACCCAGAAACCGTCTTAATGCCAGTTTTGCGCACAATATTACGTCGGTGGGTGATGACCGTGTGTATCGAGATATTGTGACTATGTGCAATTTCTTTGCTTGTCATACCTTTAGCAACAGCAATAAGGATTTCCTTTTCTCTATCTGAGATCTCTTCAGTATCGCTGTTTTTGTTAGGTTCGAGATTTACGACATCCTCAAGCGTAGAGATTATATGTACCCCCGTGTCATTTACTTCTATTACAGCATCAAATTGGTTGCGCAAGTTACGTTCAGTGTAGTTATATATTAACGCAACGAATTTGGCATTAGGGAAGTATTCTTTAATTTTTGTCCACCCTAGTTCAACAACAAAGAGTGGGTTTAGTACTACTATATTTACATCTTTTTTTGCAATAAAAGGTAGTGTTTCATATCTTTCAGCGATGAAATGTTTATGATTTTCAACAATAGTTTGCAGTCCGCCGAGTATAATTTCGGAGGTGTCAAGCAGTGCTATGGTGTATTTATTACCATTCATAGCCTTTTTCTTTTAGTTTAACTAGTGGGGTGAGTACTTTTTCTTCGATTCTAGTATGTTTTCTAAGGTCATCTTCCAGCAGGAATATTTCCGTGAGTATTTCCATTACTTTAGGTGTAGAGCCATTATGTGGTTGATACTTTAGTATAATATTTTTCAGGTCGCTGAGTTTGTCATCAATGCTAGCGTGGTGGTCTTCGTATTGTTCGACACGGAATTTTTCAGATGGTTCTGTATCAATGAGTTTATTGACGTAAGGGAATATTATATTTTCTTCGTAATAAAAATGGTTAAATATCTCTTGTTTATATTCTTCAAAGAAGGTACACAGTAGTGTTGAGTACTTGTCGTGGTTTTCTTCGACGACGTTAGAGAGTTTTGAGCCGATAAGGGAAACCGAGCGATTTTTGTAGTAGTCGTGGGAGTTTTGGAGGTAGTCTATAACGCTTCTGAGTTCAATTTTTTGCAGTTCATCTTCCGACGGTGTGTAACAGTCAAAGGTGTGAATATTACAGACCATAGCAAAGAAATTGGGGTTAATATTATTTGCGTCACAGAGTTTTTCGATAGTGTCCTCACCCACACCTATAGATACCTCGAAGCGAGGTAAAACATCAAGTAGAGTATGGTTTTGCAGAATCATATCTGCAACTTTGGTATTCGACGAAAATAGGTTGTATTTCATAAGCAAGGCAATGTATCAGTTACAAAGGTATAATTTTTTATTAGAATTCTTAGCAAAAAATATGCAGTAATATTTTAGAATGTAAATCCACAGCGTAGCGTAAAGTTGGTAGTGGGGCAGGAGTCAAGGTATTGCAGTGTAGAGAGAGCCATTTTGTGAGCGTATGATGCTTCGATGTACCCAACTCTACCTTTCGAGAAGTTGTGAGAGTACTTAAGGCTAGCCGAGGCTAGAAGTTGTTCGGCGGTATAGTATTCAAACTCTTTTAGTTGCAGTTCGTCGTACTGTATGTAGCTAGCCGAGCCCGTAGTAGCGACGTATGTGCCGTCATTGATTGGTGTGCCATCTCCGCTTTGGTAGTGTGCAAAGAGGCTAAGCCCCAGTACATTTTTATTGTTGAGCCACCAGTTTCTTTTTGCACCAACCTCAAATTCGTTGTACTCAATATTGCTAGTACGGTAGTATGGGTATAGTATAGCAGTTTGGTTGAGGGTTGATCTTTTTGCTGCTGCGTTAAGGGTGTATAGCGGCAGGTTATGTCTTTTGTATATCTCTAGGGAGTAGCTTCCCGAGAGTTTGCTTTGGATTCTAGTTCCGCAGAGCGATGGGTCGAGATACGTAATGGAAGTCATTCCATTTTGCGAGTTTTCGAGGTAGTTATTTTCGTAGTTGGTGAGTTCTTCGCTCCAGCCGCTGAGTTTCACTCTATGTTTTAGGTTATTGGCATTGATTTGCAGCCAGATATTCCCATCCATCAGTGTTGAGTGGTGTTCGTAGTAGATGATACGTGTAGAGGAGTTTACGCCATACTGTCCGCTTAGCATTCCGTAATTGGCTTGTGCGTAGAGGGTTATGTTGGGGGTAATATCATAGGAGATTTGTGCTCCCAGCGTGTGCGTTATATCAATAAGGGGGTTTGCGTAGTATCCGTTAGTAAGTTTACCTTGTTCGTAGACTTCTTTTTCGCCCCAGAAGCTGCCATAGCTAATGAGCAGTTCGTAGAGTTCGTTGCTAATGCCGTAGACTCCGAATGATACGTCTTCGATACGTTGTTTGTAGCTGTATTTAGCACCGAGTTCAATTTTGCTACCAATTTTATAGCTAAGTCCCACGCCTGCTTCAAGTTCAGAGAGGGTAGTGCTGTGCCTAAGGTCTTTAATTTTTACTAGGTCAGTGGCGTTAAATTCAATAGTGCCCCCCAGCGAGAGTCTGTTGGTGAGAGCCACGCCAATTTGCGCTCCTAGCAGGTATTCACTCAGTGTTGCTTTGCCAGCATTGAGGGGGTTCATTTCCACAATATCGAATGGAACAACCAGAGGGTCGACGTACACTGAGCCAGTGTGATTTTGTCCCGTGTAGTTTCTGTAGTCGATGTGTCCATTGACTACAACTTTGTCGTTGATTCTGAAGAGTGATTTAGCGTTTACGCCAAATGTGTAGCTATTATCAGATTCAAAGGTGTGTATAAAGTCACCATTATCCTTAAGAAAGTAGACCTGTGCCTCCGAGATATTTTCTTTGAGGTGTAGCAACCCCACGGGGTTACAGCTAGTGAGCCAGGCGGATGAATTTTCTACTAGTTGGTAGTCTTTAAAGTATTCTTGTGCAGCGAGTGGGGTAGAGCAAATTAATGCTCCACCCACTACTGCAACAAGGCTTTTTAATGTTCTTTTTAGAATCATTTAATAGGTTTTACTTAAGTGCAGAGACTGCTCTTTCGTGGAAGTCGTTAGTTGAGTTATTGGTATCTTTGTAGATGATAGTAGCACCATTAGCTCTTGAAGCCTCAGCGTCGATACCGCTTGGGTCAGTGCTATCAGCAGTACCACCAGAGTAGCTGTAGACTAGTTTGCCTTCGTTTTCAGCGATAGCTTCGGTAGCTGTTTGGTCAACGTTACGATATAGGGTGTATCCCATAGTATTAGTGTGCATAACTGAACCTGCATCAACATCAGCAGTTAAGCGTTTGCTATTTTCGTCGCTCTTTGTAGTGAAGACTTCGATAGCGTCAAGCACCCATTCGTTAGGCACTTCCTTACGAAGGAATGCAAGCGAGGTGTAGGTGTGGTAGTAGCGGTTAATATCTTCACGTGCGAAGTAGTCAGTGACAGATCCATCCTCAACTTGGAAGATAAAGAATGCAGGGCAGATAGTACTAAGTGGCCACGCTGTTCCAAGTCCCCAAAGGATTGCATCGAAGTAGTTTTCGGTTGGGATATTTTCAGATGGAGCAGGGTAATAAGAAGTACTAGTGTACACATCAATATCGTAGGTAGCATAGTCAGCCTTGCTCAGGTCAACAGAGCTAGGGTAAGTGATAGTGTGGTCGATAGCACCATTAAGAGCGATTGTGATTTCCTCACGAGCCTTAACAGTTAGTTGGTCGTAGTGCCAGATGCCAGTACCAGCAAGCGAGATACCTTCATTTTCGTAGGCAAGCACACCGTCTACGTAGTCATAGTTAGTAGCGTGAGAGTTGTACGGGTTCACCATACCAAGACAGAAGTTTTTGTAAGTAAGGTCAACGTCCGAGTTATTGTAAAGAGTTACGTACTTGTCGTAGACGTAGCTACCGCCGTCATCTTTAGTGATACCACCGATGTAGAGTTCTTTGATAAGTAGTGCGCCAGCTTCGGTTTGTACGAATAGTAGCTCTACGCTAGAGGTTTCGTCCCAAGTGCTAGTAACGTTGATGCCAGTCTTGATAGCATTTAGTGAGTATGCCACACCATTTACAGAGGTGCTAAACGCACTGCTAGCTTCGTAGATGCCAGTAGGAACTCTAAAGGTAGCGATACCCTCAGCGTCGCTATTTGCAGTGTATTCAATACCGCTATTGTCTTTAAGTACGACAGTTCTGGTATCGGTAGTGCTAGCTTCATAATCCGCAGGGAATGCCAACTGGATTTGGAGATTGTAGATAGCGATTTCCACTTCGGTGTTGGTCTCCTTACATCCAAAGAAGGTTAGGCTACATAGAATTGCAACGGCTAGAAATTTGATTTTTCTCATAGTGTTTTTGTGTTTTTTTTTGTTTTGTTTATAGTTTAATTTTAATTGAGAGTCCGTAGTAGAAGCTAGGTATATAGCTACTACCGTATAGTGAGCTTTCGGAGCTACTCCAGCTACTTTTAACCTGCCCCATATTATTAAGGAAGTTAGTGGCGTAGAAAGTAGCCGAGGCGAAGTTTCCGAATTCTTTGGTCACGCTGAGGTTCACAGAGAAGTAGGGAGTGATGGTCTGCGGGGTAAAGTAGTAGTCCGTATTGGTTCTTACCACTAGTTGACTAAGGTCACGGTATAGCTCAGCGTCATTATCTTTAGCCCACATAAATGTTTCGTAGAAGGGGATTTGTTCGTCGGGGTTGTTCCACGTTGTGTAGTAGTCGGGGTACACAACAACGTAGTTATTGCCGCTGTATATATCGCCAACTGTACCTGTTGATTCTTCGGCGGAGCTGAGTATATATCCACGAGAGCTGCCATCTCTTTCGCTCAGGTTTTGTTTGTAGCTGTAGAGGGTACTTTCGAGCCTAACGGAGAATATCATTCTGATTTTAGGGATATGCGTAGTTAGTGTCATATTGGCATTGACTTGTTGCCCCATATATCCATTAGCAGAGCTTGCTCCACCGTAGTAGTATCCAATATATTGGTAAGGCGAACCGTCGAGCATAGTAGTGGTCGAGCTAGGTCGGCTTTGGTACATCAGCTCATCTACGGTTTTGTAGTATGTGTAGTTGCCATCCAACCTAATAGTAGTTTTGAGGGCTTCGATTTTGGCAAAGTTTACGATATATTCTACACCAAATCTGTGCATATCCGAGCCATTACCAGTCATACTTTGGCTCAAGAAAGTGTTGAGCGTGTTGTATGAGAGGGCTTGGCTGTCATACTCCCCAGTTTTGTCGTAGACAGTTACAATGCCAGTTGTAGGGTCTATGGTATAGCCTCTGTTAGCCGAGGGGATTTCCACACCATTGAGGTGTTCTTGCGAGGTGAGGTTATATGAATATGGCGAGTAGTATGACTGCGAGTTATATTGGTTTTTAGTGAGGTTGTAGTAAGTAGAGAGCGACACTTTAGTACGCCCAATGCTGAATTCCGTTCCCACTTCAGTTTGGTAGCTATCTTGCCACTTTAGGTCAGGGTTATAGAGTGCTTTATTGACGATAGTGCTGTAGGCGTAGTATGCTTCCCCAGCGGCGTTACTTTGCGAAACGAATGCGAGGTTATCAACGTAGCTTTCTTGAGGGTATAGCACCGAAGACGAAGGCAACTTAACGGAGCGTCCCCAGCCAGCCCAGAAGACACTATTTGGCATTGTGTAGCGCAGGTTGAAGCGTGGCGATAGGTTTGCAACCACACCATACTCAGAACCATTGATATATGTAATATCGGAGCGTAGCCCAGCCATAAGCAACAGGTCGGTACTGTTATTGAATTCGTATTTAATGTTATCTTCGAGGTATAGTGCAATGTTGTTGGTAAAGGGTTGCTCAGAGTAGTCGAACTCTCTCCACGTTGGGGCAAGCGACGGGTCTGCATAGTAGAGTCCTTTCCCAAGATTTCCGTTTGTAGTAAAGTCAATGCCAAAGAGCACGTTATTGTAGAGCTTTTTACCTATATAGAAGTCGTGTTTGGCTTTAATTTTGGCAGCGATGCTGAGTTGTTTCGAGTCTGTGATAGCCTCTTGGAACCAGTACCCAGGTCGCAGCAGTGTTATGTTGCTAGTGGAGTCAATGTCCCAGTATTCGCCAGCGAAGTATCCATTCTCGCTAGAGTGTATAGCCACAGTTGTAGCGGAGCTACTCTTGCTTGTTTTGCTTTGGTAGAGTCGGTCGTTGTAGTACGCCGAGCTAAAGAACTCCACGTTGCTCAGCCAGCTTAGGTTAGCCTGCCAGTTTACTCTAATGTTAGCTCTGATGGCGTTGTCACGTTGTTTGGTGTATGTTTCAAGGAGTTGATCGGGGTCAGATTCGCTATCGTATCCGCCCAAGTTCCCACTCACACCTGCGCTGAGCAGTATAGGGTTTGATCTGCTGTCCGAGAATTTTTTGTTGTAGTTAAGGTTAATATTGTTCCTTTGGTAGGCGGTGTAGGGTGATAGCAGGTTTGATACTGACTGAGTTCTATCCAGACTTACGTTAAGTATTCCACCGTCGTTATTAAATTCAAACCCTTTGCTAAGGGAGAATTGTTTGGTATTGGGTTTGAGTGTTACCGAGGCGGTGTATGGGGATCTACCTTTGGCAGTAGAGACCCTTACAATACCATTTGTCATATCGCCATACTCAACCGAGGCGATACCAGTAATAACCTCTACGGAGCTAACATCCACCAGCGATATGTTTCTAGTCGAAGAACCTAGCACATCTCCAAACGAGGCGTTGTTACTAATTCTCACACCGTCCACTTCAATGGCAGTACCAAACGAGGCATTAGCACCAGTATTCCCTCCAGAGCGTAGGGCGAGCCTATCATCCGAGCTAGCAAGGTTTTCATCACCACTTACTTTCCCCCCTGGCAGCAGTGCCGAGATGTCGTTTAGGTTTAGCGGTTGAAGGTGGTCGAGTGCATCTTTTTCAATAACGTAGGAGGTAGAGGTTGCAGTCTTTGGTCTTTCGGCACTGACTGTCACCCCTTCAATAGAGAGAGAGCTGACTTGTAGTTGAAAGTTCAGGGTATCAGTTGAGTGCGAGATTTCCACAACTTTCTCAATGGTAGCGTACCCCATAATCGAGACGTGGAAGGTGTACGTGCCGACAACCACATCTTTGAGGTCATAGTTGCCTTTTTTATCAGATATTGCCCACGCTCCACTCTCTTCTATAACAACGGTTGCAAATTCTATAGCTTCGCCGTTTTCTTCTTCGGTTATTGTGCCACTAATATTAAAGCGGTCTTGTTGGGCAAATCCTGTTAAAGTGCTAAGTAATAGTATATATATTATCAGTAATTTTCTTTTCATTAACTTGATTTGGTCATTTTACGGGTGCAAAGTTATGTTGCTTTGGCTAATCAACCTATCCCTATTAGTAGTGATAAACTATAATGCAATACCGATTTGTAGGTATTTTAGCTATATATAAATATGTAGTATCTTTGCACTGAAAAATTTAAACAGATTCTAACTATAAGAATGATAAACAACGTTGTAGAGTGCGATAAGATTACGCACTATTATGGTGAGAGGTTAATTTACAAGGATCTCTCATTTCAGATACGCAAAGGCTCTATTTTGGGGCTGTTGGGTAAGAATGGTACGGGTAAGACCACCATTATAAATATTTTAAATGGCTACTTAAAACCTCACTCTGGAGAGTGCAGGGTTTTTGGCGAAAGTATGAGTGCCATACGCCCCGAGACGAAGGCTCGTATAGGGCTGTTGCTCGAAGGTCACGTTCAGCATAACTACTTTAATGTGGAGCAGATAGAGAAGTATTACTCTCGTTTTTTCCCGAATTGGCACAGGGATGCTTACTACGAGTTGCTCAAGAAGTTGCAGGTGACTCCTACCCAGAAGCTCAGTACAATGTCTTGTGGTCAGCGTTCGCAGGTGGCTCTTGGGTTGTTGTTTGCGCAGAACCCAGACTTGTTGATACTCGATGATTTCTCGATGGGTCTTGACCCTGGTTACCGCAGACTCTTTGTGGAGTACCTTCGGGAGTATATCAGAGCTGAGGGGAAGACTATCTTTCTAACCTCTCATATTATTCAGGATATGGAGATGCTGATAGATGACTGTATGATACTCGATTATGGCAAGATATTGTTGCATCGCCCCACAAGCGAGATTATGGAGAATTTCCGCAAGTTTACCTTTACTAGTGATAGGGAGGTGGTTTTGCAGGACGAGAGGTTGTGGAATCTTGAGCGCATTGGTAGTCGCTGGGAGTGTCATTCCTTCGAGAGGATGGAAGTGGTGTCGCAGTTGTTAGAGCCATTTGGTGTTAGCAATATCGAGCAGAGTGCCTTGAGTTTGGAGGATAGTTTTATAGGTTTAACAGGAAAATATTAGAGGAATGATAAAGGCTACGTTTTATAAGGAGTGGATTAAGTCAAGCAATGTTATAAAGTTATTATTGCTTATTACATTGGCACTGATTTGCTACGGATTTATTAGTGTAATTCAGATGTTTAATAGCACGGCGGCACACGAGGTCTGGGCACTTGTTGTGCATAAGGATATGATAATGATTCCCTCGCTACTAAAGTGGGTGCTTTTGGGCAGCGGCATTGTGATTGCCTTTGTGCAGTATAGCTCCGAGATGGTCAATAAACGCCTCAAACTCACACTGCATTTGCCTTGCTCTGAGGTGAAGATTATAGCTTCGATGTATCTTTTTGGTATGGTGGTGCTATTCTCAATCTTTTTGTTGAGCTATGTTGCTTACACGGTTATCTTTTCGCTCTATTTCCCACGAGAGATTGTTGTTGCTCATTTGTTGAGTATCTCACCTTATGTAGTGGCGAGCATTGTGGGTTATTTCCTGACGGCGGCAGTAATAGTAGAGCCAATTTGGAAGCGCAGGGTTATTGCAGCATTTACAGCTATGGGGGCACTCTCAATGTTTTTGGTTGGGGGTCATTCCTCAGCAATGGTTTATAACTACGGCTTTATGGCACTCTTAGTGGTACTAAGTGTACTAAGCTCAAACTATTCAATAACTCGCTTTAAGGACGGAGCACAAAATTAAATCATCAATATGAAACACCAGAATAGATTATTAATATTGTATGCCACATTAATCCTTATTGTAGGGTTGTGGACACTTCCAGCCTTGGTCAAGAAGGCTACAGATAGTAACAATCGCTATCCATTTATGTACTATAGCTCAATGCTAGAGAAGTATTGCTTTGTAGATTACTCGAACGATCAGTATCCAGCACGTGATGTAGATGGTAGGGAGTATAACCAGTTACAGGCAGATTCCCTGCTTCCATTGTTGTCGTATCGCCAGCTGTTGGCTGATGGTCGTATGCCCGATTCGCTTCGAGGAGTTGAGATGAGTATGATGAACCTTCGCTCCAATAGCGTTGTGTATAGGTATAAGCCTAGTTTTATTGATGCACCTGCCACAAAACTCTACGTAATGATGGAGACTATGCCGCTACGTGTAGGGCTAGTGATGCCTGAGGATTTCTTTAGGCTCGACGATAAGATTGAGTTTATCAATGCTGCCACTAATAGTGTTGATGAGCAAAAGAGCGAGAAGTTTCAAGCGGAGCTACTCAAACGTGGGTTTGAGTTCCCAGCGCAGTGGGCAGCGGGTAACCCAACCACTCGTAAGTCCTATGACGAGGGTGTCTTTGCTCTGGATAATAAGAATGACCTGTATCATATTAAGATGGTTAATGGCAGACCTTATGTCGGAAATTGCAACCTGCCAGATAGTATTGAGGTGGCGTATTTCTCGATTCAGGAGCCATCCACTAGACGTTTTTATGGTATTATTCACACCACTACTGGGGAGATGTACCTGTTGGGTGATGGCTACCAGCTTCAAAAATTCGATATGCCAAGGGTTGATTACGTGCAAGATGAGATTTATATCCTAGGTAATATCTTCTATTGGAGCGTGTCGGTGACAAACTCACTGGGTAGAGTACATTATGCCCTTTGTGCCGATAGTTTAGAGTTGGTGGATGAGTATTTTATCGAGCGAGTGCCTTCTACTTGGGATAAGAGTAAGGGGTATCTATTCCCAGTGATGTTGAGTTTCCAGGCAGATGATAATGATTATATCTATCCACGAGCGACTTTGGGTAATGTGTGGTCATTGGTTATTTCTTGTGTGATGGCATTGGCGGTCTTTGTCTTGTCGAGCAGAAGGAAGTTGACAGATAGAATATTTAGAACCATCTTTGTTGCTATTGGGGGTGTGGTAGCCCTGATAGTCATAAAACTACTACCAAAATTTAGATAAATAGATAAACAAATAAATAAATAAACAAACATTATGAAAAAATTACTTATTGCAGCAGTACTGCTTACAACACTTATTTCTTGCGGATCTTCACCAAAGGAGTCAAAGGCTACTGCCGAGGCTCAAACTAAGGCTGAGAACCTTACTAGCTATACCATTGATGAGTTGCTTACAGCAGCCGAGGGGTTGGTGGGTAAGAAGGTCGTTCTCACTGCTACGGTTTCGCATACTTGTAAACACTCTGGACGTCGTGCTTTCTTTGTGGGCGATGATCCTAATACAACCTTTAGAGTAGAGTCTGGTGGCAGCATCGGAGGTTTTAATCGTGAGTTGATAGGTTCGGAGCTAGCGGTTACAGGCACGTTGCGTGAGCGCAGGTTGACCAAGGAGTATTTGAATCAGTACGAGGAGGAGTTGAAGGAGAAGATGGCAGGCGACGATGGTTCGGTGGAGAGTTGTGGTTCGGAGTTGAAGAATATCGAGGGTATGCGCAGTTGGATGCAAGAGAGGGGTAAGGACTATTATGCGACTTACTTTATGGATGGCGAATCATTTGAGGTTGTTGAATAGTGGTGAGGGTTAATTTTCGCAAGTGGCTTAGGGTTATACACCGTGATTTGGGTTTTCTGATGGTGGGTATAACCCTAATCTATGGTATTTCGGGTTTTTTGCTGAATCATATGGGTGAGCACGATCCTGCTTATAAGACAGAGGAGGGGACGCTTACTTTGCCATTGGAGCTTTCTCTTACGGGTATGATCGAGGAGTGTGAGTTGGCAGGTTTGCCTGTGGTCAAGAATATTGGGCGTATTGACGATACTCATTTTCAGGTATATTTGGAGGGTGGTATAGGCGTATATAATTCAGCAACGGGGATTATGGATTATGAGACTCACAAGAAGCGTCATTTGGTTTATTGGATTAATAAGTTGCATTACAGCAGGGTTTCGGGTTGGAATGTGATGGCAGATATTTTTGCATTTTCGTTGGTCTTTTTTGCACTTTCGGGGTTATTTATGGTACGAGGTCGCAGGGGATTGTTGGGTAGTGGCAAGTGGTATTTGTTGTTGGGGGTAGCGATACCGGTGCTTTATGTTGCGTTGAGTTAGGGCACAGACTTTAGTCAAGAAAGTTTTTTTGAGTGTTGCTGGGGGTTACAGACCCTTTTATGACCAAAGTTTGTCATAGCTTGTAGTATTACAAACCAAAAAACTTTCTTGACTTAGTTTACTATAGGGGACTTCTAAAAATTGATTTGGTGAATTTGGGATGAGATTCGAAGGTGAGTTTTTGCCGCATTTTATCTCTAATAGCGGGCTATTCGAGAGAAAAAAGGTGAAAAATCAACCAAAATAAAAGCCCAAAGGCATCAAAACCTATTTCCTAATATCCATTTTTATTTGTTTAATTTTAGTGGGGTCAATTTTTAGAAGTCCCCATAAAAGAGTCTATGACTAAAACTTATAATTACCCTTGCAAAAATCCTCAAATAAATTGGTCAATCGACCACTCTGACCGTGAAGTGTAGCGAACCGAAACTTGCGTACAATCTCAAAGTTCTCGATCTCAACTACGTGAAGCTCCCCACGCTCGATATGCTCCTTAGCAACTAACACTGACACAAATGCAAAATTATTGGAGGCTCTCAGGTAACGAAGTATAGCTTCGCTGCTACCAAGCTGCATTTCTATATTCAGCTTTTTGCGTGCGATGCCTTGTTTTTTGAGTGCACTGAGGATTACGGATAGTGTGCCAGAGCCTTCCTCACGGATAACTAGAGGTAATTTTGTCAACTCATCGAGTGCGAGTTTTGACTTTGGGGGCTTACTCGTCACAAGCACAATATTGTCGGAGGCAAGCTCGCTAAAGTGCACAGAATTTGAAAGATTATTACCTTCTATAATTGCAAGATCAATTTCTTTATTCTCCAGCATTCCTATAATTTCCTCGCTATTGGCACTTCTTATAGAGAGTTTAATATTGGGGTATTGCTTATTGAATTTTGCAAGAATGGTTGGTAATACATACTGCGAGATAGTGGTAGAAGCTCCAATGTAGAGTCTTCCTTCGAAGGATTGAGGCTCGGAGTGTATGGATTCGTTGAGGGTATTGTAGCCATCCAGAATATTTTGCACCAATGGCAATATTTCTTTAGCTTTTGGGGTGAGAGCGATTTTGTTACCTTGTCTTATAAATAACGCTTCGCCACAGTCGGCTTCAAGCTCTTTGATATGTTTCGAGATGGCAGGTTGCGACACATTTAGTAGGGCAGCTGCTTTGGTGAAGCTCAGCGAGCGTGCAACTGTCACAAATGCGTATAGTCTAAAGTCTAGTATCACGGTGGCTATATATTTTGAAAAGTTTTTCCTTCATAGAGGTTGTAGCTGCCACGTGCTCTTTGAGGAGTCATACAGGGCATCATTACATTTGCACCTATTGTGATAGCTCTTTTGCGAGCCTCTGCATCAAGCGTGCCAAGGGCAGTAGAGGAGGCGATATTGATATGCGGCATCATTATTCTCAGCAGCGCAATACACCTAAGCGTAAGGGCGACTCTCTCGGGGTTGCTATACTCTGAGGTGTACAGACTCAGTGGTGCATCGCTATGTTCCACATAAGGGCCCATCCCACACATATCTATCTCTTTGTGCTGTAGCCAGAGCAGGTCGTCAGCAAGGTTCTCTATCGTTTGCCACGGTAGCCCTATCATCATTCCGCTACCAGTAATATAGCCAAGTTCTTTGAGCGTGGAGATTGCATTGCAGCGTTCTGTGTAGTCAATTTCAGGTGGGTGGATTCTCTGGAATAGTTCCTTGGAGCTACTCTCAATACGCAGCAGGTAT
Organism: Rikenellaceae bacterium; assembly: GCA_044433505.1. Classification (GTDB taxonomy): domain Bacteria; phylum Bacteroidota; class Bacteroidia; order Bacteroidales; family Rikenellaceae; genus Mucinivorans. Next base: position 42,520 of record JAWXTM010000003.1, on the reverse strand, counting down.
CTATCCGCCCCTGCCTCTTTCCACTCTTCGAGCACAGCGTGGCTCTGCACCCCACAGCTCAGCGTTATGGAGAACTCTTTGCCGTAGCGTTCTTTAATTTTGGTAACCATTTCGGTGACTCTGTGGGTATTGAGGATATTTCTCTTTTCGCCAGCTTGGAGCACTACCGATCGGTAGCCCTTTTGATAGGCTTTTTGGGCAGCACAGAGCACTTCTTCGAGTGTTAGGTCATAGCGTTCGACCTTGCTATTAGATGCCCTAATGCCGCAGTACAAGCAGTCGCACACGCATCTATTCGAGAACTCTATAAGCCCACGCAGGAAAGTGGTACTGCCGTGCACGCTTTGCCTAATCTGGCTAGAGCGTCTAAATAGCTGAGTATCATCACCTCCGCTCAGGTACTCTATAATCTCTTGTTTAGTCATATTTTACGGGAGAGTTGATAATTTTTTGTACTCCATCAATAGCCTTAATCATACGCTCTTTATGTGCAGGATTTTTTATCACACAGGTATCTTGCAGGGTTAGTACTCTATACTTTTGCAGTCCATTTTTGCTGATGTCTACATAGTGCGCCACCGATTCGATTACTGGTTTGGGGTTATCTTTGTGTAGTGTAATTCTCACTGTGTAGCCAGCATCGGTATTGACTTTGCGTTGGTTAGAGGTGAAGTTTCCTAGAGAATATACAATAGCATTTTCTTGGTCAATAGGTTGCGCAACGTGGGGGTGAGAGCCAATCACTAGGTTAACCCCTCGTGAGCGTAGCCATAGTGCAAGGTTTTTTTGGGTGTAGTGTGGTGAGGTTTGGTATTCGTTACCCCAGTGCAGGTATGCAATAATATGGGTAGCAAGGGAGTCTTGTGCACGCTTGATTTGGTTTAGCAGTAGCGTGGTGTCAAGCTCCGAGATAATCTCCACGCCCTTTGGTACAGTCATTCCATTAGTGCCGTAGGTGGCGTTTATCATAGCGACCCTCAGCTCACCGTGGTTAATAAAGCATAGCGCACGATCCTCTTCAATACCTACACCAAAGTTTTCCAGTTCAGCTTCTTGCATAGCTTCTAAGGTCTTTTTTACGCCCAAGAATCCTTTATCCATTGTGTGGTTATTAGCCAAAGCGACGTGAGTAATACCATTTTCTTTGAGGGTTTTGGCAATCACATCGGGAGAGCAGAAGAGCGGATACCCCGAGTATGGCGGAGTGCTCGAAAGGGTAGTTTCAAGGTTAATAACGGCGTAGGGTGCTCTGCGCCATAGTTTGGAGATATATTTGAGTTGTTCGTGGTAGCTAAAGCTGTCGGCAACTGCTGCTGCGTTGATTTGAGGGAGGTGTTGCATAAAATCTCCTGAGAAGATAATTTGCACACTAGTTGGCTCTTTTACTGTTGGTAGGGGTGATAATTGCGCTTTTTTTGGTATGTCACCGCACCCAAAGAGCAAGAAAGATATAAAAGTCAATAAAATTTTCATATTTTTGTAGTCAATTTAGGCTCAAAGATACATATTTTTTGTGAAGGTGACTTCTAAAATCTGATTTGTATGAATTTGGGATGAGATTTTTGATTATGTTATATTATGACGCTCATACACATTGGGACTATTGCGATTGCTCTAGGGTAGTGGCAATAAGGAACTGTGCAATTAGTGAAATACCTGGGTGTGGGTACTATAGTGTGGGGGTGCATCCCTCTGATGCTAAGAGTGTTAGAGCCGAATGCTTAGAGGAAGAATTGCTCAGTAAGGTAAGTGACCCAAGGGTAAAGGCAGTTGGGGAGTGTGGGCTGGATAGAAGGTACTTAGATTTTGAACTTCAAGAAGATATTTTTAAGATTCATTGTAGAGTAGCGCAAAGCTCAGCACTGCCACTCATTATCCATAGTGTAAGGTCGCTGAGCGAGGTGCTTCGACTTAGCAAGGGTGTTGGTGGCTGTAGGGTGCTACACGCCCAAGGCAGGTGGGATAGCAATATAGAGCGTGCAGGGAATGTCTTCTTGTCGCTGGGCTATCGCAATATGGCAAGGGTTCAGAGCATTCCGCTCTCTAGAGTATTGCTCGAAAGTGATGATAATATGGGGGTAGGTATTGAGCGAGTCTATGAGATGTTCTCAAAGGCTAGGGGGGTGGCTCTCGATGAGCTTAAACAAATTATAGAGGAAAATTTTAAACACGTATTTTTATGCAAATAGAGAGAAAAGAGTGGCAAGAGCGCACGCATTTATTATTAAAGGATGAGGGTCTTGGACGGCTGCAAAGGGCGCACGTATTGGTAGTAGGGCTTGGTGGAGTAGGTGCAGTAGCTGCCGAAATGATTGCTCGTGCAGGAGTTGGGCGTATGACTATTGTGGATGCTGATAGGGTCTCGCTCACGAATATTAACAGGCAGCTCATTGCCCTACACTCTACCGTAGATTGTGCCAAAGCGGATGTGGTGTCAGCACGCCTTAGAGATATTAACCCCGAAATTGAACTAACAGTGGTCGAGGAGTATATCAAAGATGAGGCGGTCGATAGATTGCTTGATAGCGCAGAGTTTGACTTTGTGGCAGACTGCATTGATACTCTCTCGCCCAAGGTGAATCTTATTGAGGGGGCATTGAATCGTGGTATTGCTTTGGTAAGTTCGATGGGTGCAGGAGCTAAGGTAGACCCAACTCAAATCGAGGTAAAGGATATTGGCAAGACTCACCACTGCCCCCTAGCCCATATGCTTCGCAAGAGGCTGCACCGCAAGGGGATACGTCGAGGCTTCGAGGCGGTATTCTCTGCCGAACCACTAGTTGAAGGTTCGATGGTGGAGTGTGACGAGCAGAATAAAAAATCGAATGTAGGAACTATTTCCTACCTTCCAGCGGCATTTGGATGCGCCGTGGCATCAGTTGTGGTGCGAGGACTTTGTAAAGGGGACTTCTAAAAATTAGTACAGTGAGATACCCAACGATTGATCAATATGTAGATGCCCTCAGGGGAGCGCAACGTTTCGCAAAGACGCTGACAGGGGTTACTTTGGTCTATGACTCTAGGGGAGAACCGATATACAGTAGTGGTAATTTCGGAGTAGTCTTTAGTGCTATTTCGGACGTGGGAGAACCTATTGCTCTAAAGTGTTTTACTCGTCATCAGTGGGGGCGTCGTCAGGCTTACGAGCGTTTGATAGAGAGTATGCCTACCTCTGCTTACTTTGTGGGGATGGAGTACCTTGTCGATGAGATTGATGCAGCACCTTATGGTAGTGACTATATGCAGAGTTTCGACGTGCTGAAGATGGATAGAGTTGTTGGGCGTACCCTTAGTGAGGAGCTTTCGATGGCTGTTATGCGAGGGGATAGGGCTATGATCGAAAAACTGGCGTATAATTTCGACACTATGGCACTCTGGCTGCTTTCTCAGCCATTGGCGCACGGTGATATTAAACCCGATAATATAATGGTGGGCAGGGATGGTTCGTTGACTTTGATTGACTATGATGGCTTTTACTTGGAGCAGATGGCATCTGAATCTCAGCGTGAGTTTGGCACTGAGGGTTTTCAGCACCCACTGCGTAGTGAAGCTCCGTTCGATAGGCATTTGGATGATTACTCTCTATCGGCAATGTCTTTGACACTGCGAGTGGCGGTGAGTGATATGCCGACCTTTGAACGTTATAGCTCTGGGGGTTCGTCATTGCTTTTTGACCCACGAGAGGCTCTGTTGGGAGAATCCTCGGCAATCCATTATCTAAGGGAGTGTGGTGTGGTAGACTCAGGGTTGCTAGATGCAGTGAGTTCGCCTAGTCCACGAATCGATGGGCTTGCAAGTGTTATAGAGCGGTCAAGGGGTGTGAATAGTAGTGAGGATGAAGCTAAACTCAGAGCCAAAAAAGTTGCCGATAAGTGGGGCTTTGCTACAATGACTGGCGAAATGGTAGTTGAGGCACGCTATGATAGGGTGCGTGACTATGCCTTGGGGTTTGCAGCAGTGTGCCGAGGTGATAAATGGGGTTTTATAGATTTGAATGGGCGAGTTCGTGTAGCAACGAAATATGAACGGGTGTGGGATTATAGCGATGGTCTGGCAATGGTCAAAAAGGACTCGAAGTATGGCTATATTGATATGCGTGGCAGAGTGGTTATGGCTATTGAGTATGAATATGCGTTGTCCTTTAGCGAGGGTTTTGCAGTTGTTAGCAGTGGCGGACTCTTTGGATATATAGATACTAGTGGAGAGTGGGTTGAGCCTCCACGATTTGAGAGCGCACGTAGCGTTAGGAGTGGTGTAGCAGAGGTCTCTTATCGTGGGGCACGTTATTTGTTACCTATGGTTAGAAAGCTCTGTTGACTGAGCAAACCCCTGTGTAGGTGATATTTGCCGAGAAGTTTGGCGTTATCATTACGTAAGTGTTGCCTGTTTTGGGTGAAATCTCTAGCTCAATAATGTATCGTCCGCTTTGCATCTTAGCATTAGATTGGTTGTTTTGAACGTTGTCGGCAATGATTTTGACCTTAAACATACCTTTTCGAGTAGTTTGGTAGGTGTATGAGAATTCGTTGGTGTCGAAGTCAATTAGTAGAGGGGTGTGTTGTCTTGATTGAGTGGTAGAGTAGTAGGGCAGTAGTACACGTAGATTTTCGGGGGTAACGAAGATAAGGTTATTAGCACCTTTTATGGGTAGTTTGCCAGTGTATTCTTGGGTGATGTAGTCTGCTTTGAAGGTAAAGTTTTGGTTTGCGATAGCGGCTGTAAGCAGTGAGTCGAGAGTATTTTGTTTAAGTTCTTTTTGTTGTTTGCGCAGTTCTCGTTTTGAGGGTAGGCTTTGTGCAAGGCAGGTTGTTGAAATGCAGAGAGCGAGCATTAGTGTTGTGCAGGTAGTTTTTTTCATTGTGTTTGTTGTTGTGTGTTATAGGTGTTATGTTGCAAAAATAGTACAAAAGCTAGCGAAGTGCAAATTTAGTGCAGCAGTAAGGGGTATAGATTTTTTTATGATGAAAGTTTGTTAGAGCTTGTGTTATTACAAACTTTCACCACAACTCATTTCTTTAACATATCACGAAAATGCGCTGGCGAATGTGTGCCATCACAATAAGGCTTGTTGCGTGACTGACCACACCGACACAACACTACTCGATTGCGAGGCTGAAAACTACCTCCCAACGGATGTAACACAGGTATCCCCCCCATCACAAACAACCCCCCACTAACCCTAATCTTCGGATCTTCAATCAACCCTATCGCTGCATCATACTGCGGCTCAAATGGCTCTCCCGTTGCACTATCCCATAACTTAAGTCGTCCTGCTGGACACGCCTGCGAAGTGCGAATAGCTAACTGCTTCTGCTCAGGATCATCACTATGGCGAACCTGATGCCACGTCCTGCCCTTCGCATCACAAAAACGTGCAAAAGCACACAACTCCTCAACATCTGTCAATACCACCCCATCACCCACTACCTCACCAGCATTCTCTAGTGGAGGCATCTCGCCTGCTGTAATAGTAGGATCCCACTGCCCCTGCTGATAAGCCTTTACGTGCGACCCATCGCAGTATGGCGCATTCTTGCTCTGCCCACAGCGACACAAAGGAGTAGGGTCATTCGCCATATTATAGTCCTTAGAACCTACCTCGAAGCCCCACGAATCTCCATTCTCATCATAGGTAATAGTATAGGTATTAATAGGCGCACGCCCATAGAGATGGTAAGGGCCCATCGGGTCTATTTCAATGCGGTGTTTTTCGGGATTTACATCGGGTGTACCCGTCTCTGGTCTTTGAATTTCTCTTTTCATAGTCTTTTTTATGGGCAATACTAGGCAATTATTGTACCTAACCAAACTTTTTATTACCTTTGCTTCTATTATGAAAAGACTATTACCAATACTACTGCTATCGCTGCTTGGCTGTACGCAAAGCACAGTGACTCCAAACACAACCTCTAGATTAATTATCGGAACAGCCACAAATGATGAGTACCGCTCAGGAATCTTTATTTATGACTTTGACCACTCCACCCTTACGGCTACACTCAAAAGCGAAACCCAGATTATTGACCCTTCGTTTATGAGGTTTTCAAGTGATGGAGAGCGTCTCTATTCGGTGTCGGAGCGAGGTGCGCAGTTTGCTGAACTTGTTGAATTTAGCTATGATGCTGCATCGGCTCAGCTCGATTCGCTTAGTGCAGCACGTTGCTTGGGTGCATTCCCTTGCCACCTATATCTGGAAGATGACTGGGCAGTAACGGCAAATTATGGCGGTGGTTCACTTTCGCTCTTTGATATAAATGATGGAGTGAAGCTAAGTCGTAGAATTGAGTTTAATAGCAGGGATACATCCAGAGTGTCGCATCTACACTGCTTTATGCCCTCGCCTGATAGCAACTACTTTTTTGCCACTGACCTTGGGCACGACTCTATATATCGCTTCGAGAGAGAGGCTGGCTCTCAGCGTATTAAAGAGCTAAGCGGAGCGGTTGCTCTAAAGGGTGGCTCGGGCCCACGCCATATAGTCTTTAACCCTTCGGGCGATAAGCTCTACTTGATAAATGAATTGTCGGGTAGCGTGGTGGGATATAAGCATAATGATGGAGAGCTACGAGAGTTTACAGTAGCTCAGTCAGATAGCGTTGGTGGTGGCGGTAGCGCAGATATTCATTTTAGCCCAGATGGCGAGTTCCTGTATGCAAGCAATAGGCTCAAAAGCGATGGAATTTCAATCTTTAGTGTGGCGGCGGATGGTGCTATCGAAAAGATTGGCTATAGGGAAACATCCTCGCATCCACGCAACTTTACACTCTCAGCTGATGGTACTTTGCTGTTGGTAGCGTGCAGAGATGGTAATGTGGTGGAGCTTTTTAGGCGTGATGCACGCAGTGGTCTGCTCAGCGATGTTGTCGCTACTATTGAAGTAGAGTCACCCCTGTTTGTAAATTGGATACAAAAAAACTAAGAATCAGATTCTAAATATTAATTTTTTCCTACCAGAATTTAGCAATGATACTACGCTTTATCTATTAGAGGGGACTTCTAAAAATTGACCCTACTAAAATTTAACTAGTAAATATGGATGTTTTAAAAATGAGTTTTGATGCCACCAGGGCGATATTTTGGTTAATTTTTCACCTTTTTTCTCTCGAATAGCGGGGCTATTAGAGAGAAAATGCGGCAAAAACTTACCTTCGAATCTCATCCCAAATCCACCAAATCAATTTTTAGAAGTCCCCTAGAGTAAAGAATGCTGAATTCAGCAATTATTTGAGCTACTGCATCACCCTTTCGCTGCCATAAGTATAGCAGGAAAGAAGAATATCGCAAAGAGAATACCCCCAATACTGCCACCACTAGCACTGGCAATAGCGGCAAGAATACCCCATATAATAAGAAATAATACAATCACCCCTATAATGCCAATTAGTAAATCCTTCTTTTTTTCTTTCTTCACTCTTTCTCTTTCTGCCTTCTTTTTTTCAGCCTCCTCTATTTCCTTCTTCTCACATTCCTTAGCCCAATCAATTTTAAACTGTGCGTATTGTTCAGGGGTAAATCTATTTACCCCTATGCCTTGCTTACGTAGCCATTGCCCTTCGTGACTTTCAGTGGCTAACAATATATTGTTTTCTGTTCTTCTCATAATTTTAATGTTTTAATGGTTAATTATTTTTTAGTAAATAACCCTTTCGTGGCATCTAATACATCTTTCATAGGGTGAGTAGTGTTTTTGTCGGCATACATCGAAGTACCCCCTTTGAGAGTCAAAGATATTTCAATAATAACTCTAAAGAAAGCGTACTGAATAATTCCCCCGAAAATACTTAATACTCCTATAGTAAACATTATAGCATTAAACTTAGTTCCAGAAAATATACAAAGTATACCTATTACTATGCCTATAACAAATAGAATGATTGATAAGCCGTGTAAAAGTTCTTCGTGTTTTGTGTTTTTCATAATTTTGTAGTTTTATTTGTTAAACAATTAGTAGTTTCTAAGTTCTAGTACTATTGTTCGACAAAAATATCAACTACCTGTGCATTCTATCTGCATAACTACAAAAAAACTTTGCTTATACAAAAGAAACGTGAGCGATACTTTTACTGTAAAGAGGTATCGCCAAACACCCGACCACATAAGTAAAGCCCACGCAAAGCGTGAGCATCTTACCTATTGTCTGAGTGGTCTTTAAAAATTGGCGATTTCCTTTACACACAACAATAGCAAAACGCTATAAATAAGCAGAATTTCTCCTCTGCTTACCGCAAAGTTAACAAAATTTCCTTGAAAATACACAAACACCTCAAAATATTTTGAGATTGCGAGATGGAGAGCGATTTCGAGACACCTTTCCGAACCAAAAGCTATCAATGCCTCGACAAACTGATTGAGTCCAATGAGCTTAAACAACGTAAAAGAGCAAAAAGCAATAGATAAAATTTCAGAATCTAAGAATTACGTAAAAAAAGTGCGTAAAAAATTGTGTAGATTAAAAAAAATGTCTACCTTTGCGCTCTCGTTTTGTACGCTGTGCAGAAATGCATTGGCGGTAATTCGGGAACAAAATAAATTAAATTAATAAAAAACACAAGTAAATGAACACTTACGAAACCGTTTTCATTGCATCATCGCTTCTAGCTGAAACAGCTCTTACTGAGGTGATTAGCAAATTCCAAGGAATTCTCTCCGAGAACGGCGCAACTGTGGAACACACCGAAAATTGGGGTCTCCGCAAACTCGCCTATCCTATTGCAAAAAAGACTACTGGCTACTATTTCCTAATGCAATTCAGCGCAGAGAATGGTACTATTGTCGAAAAACTAGAAACTGCTTACCGTCGTGACGAAAAAATAGTACGTTTCTTGACCTTCCGTCTTGACAAAGATGCTCTAGAGTATGCTGCAAAACGTCGTGAAAAACTTAACCTTAACAAATAAGCTATTTTAGAAAGACTATGAGTACACAACAAAATACACCAGCAGGTGGTAGCGAAGTTCGTTACCTAAACCCAGTTCAAGTTGAGGTTAAAAAGAAAAAATATTGCCGTTTCAAAAAACTTGGCATTAAGTATGTAGATTACAAAGATCCTGAATTCCTTAAGAAATTCCTTAACGAACAAGGTAAAATCCTTCCTAGACGCCTAACTGGAACTTCGCAAAAATTCCAAAAGAAAGTGGCTCAAGCCGTTAAACGTGCTCGCCACCTTGCTATCCTACCATTTGTAACTGACCTAATGAAATAAGAGACTCTTCGAAGATGGAAATTATACTTAAAACTGATGTCGAAAATCTCGGCTATAAAGATCAAATCGTTAACGTAAAGCCAGGCTTTGCTAACAACTACCTTATCCCTCAAGGGATGGCTACTAACGCTACTGCTTCGGCTAAAAAAGCTCACGAAGAGTTGCTTCGCCAAAGAGCGCACAAAGAGGCTAAAATTATCGCTGATGCGCAAGCTGTTGCTGATAAATTGGCTGCTATGACTATTGTATTGTCTGTTAAGGCAAACAAGAGTGGTAAAATCTTTGGTAGCGTAACTACTACTGATATTGCTGAGGCTGTTGCGGCTAAGGGCATTGAGGTTGACAAGCGCAACTTGAAGGTTGTTGAAGCTATCAAGGAGGTTGGTACACATTCTGCTACTATTCGTTTGTATAAGGAGATTGTTGCGACTATTGCAATCGAAGTTATCTCGAACGATGTTGAGGAGGTTGCTGCGCCAGCGGTTGAGGACGTTCCAGCTGCTGAGTAATTATTATTACTTTACAGTTAATTAATACTATTAGAGGGCTATTCTGTTAAGATACGGGATAGCCCTTTTTGTGACTAGAATTTGTTATAGCTTGTAGTATTATGAACTGAAACTACAACGCCCCAATACTCTTCAAATACTTGCTATACGACACTCGCTGAGATGACCTCGCCTCTACCAAATCACTCATCGACTTCTGCCATAGTGCCTGCGACTCAAGGTAATCTCCCAATGTCTCCATCCCTTGATTATACTTGTCTAAACTAAGACGCATATTCTCAGTAGCCTGAACTAATGACTCCTCGCACAACACTGCCTCAAAACTAGCCTCATCATATTGATTAGCTGCCTGCATCATCTCGAGTGTCATTAACTGAGACATATCCTCTAGCTGGTATTGCGCTATCGCCTCCTCACGCTTGCTAGCAGAGATTTTTTTACGACCCTGTCCCCAATGGAATATCGGTACAGAAATAGTGACCCCTCCGATAAAACTATCCGAATCGAGTAGTGTAGCCTCATTAATAGTAGCACCATTGATATACCCATAGCTAGCCAACGCAGCTATTGAGGGCAGGTACTCGCTCCGTGCAAGCTTAGTTTCGAGAGCCTTTGCTTCGATTTGTTTTTCGAGCATAGCGTACTCAGGTCGATTAGTAATATCAGCTTTGTCAGTTATCAGAGCCAGCTCAGTATCAAAGTTATCAACAATGCTAAGCTCTTGCGTAGTGAGTGGCATTCCTATAGCATAACAAAGGTTCATACGAGCGAGTCGCAGACCATTTTCACTCTGTTTAAGCATTAGTTTAGCTTCGTTGAGCCTTACTTCGACTTTTAGTAGTTCATTACGAGTTGTCATACCTTCGTTGCAGGCATTTGTCATTTGCCTGTGGAACTCAGTAATTACATCGTGATATTTCTCTGCGCTTTTGAGCAGTTCTTCTACCTTAAGGAATGTATAGAATGCTTGATCAGTTTCAACGAGTATTTCGGCTTCGGTTTGGCGTCGATTAAGTTCAGCAACATCCACACCGATATTAGCGAGTTTGATGGCAGAGTTAATCTTTCCACCCATATAGATAGGTTGGGTGAGTACCAGATTAGCATTAAAAGCAAAGTCTACCTCGAATTCATACTCTGGCGTAGGCATAATTAGGGATAGTATTCCAATATCGACTGATGCGGTATACGAGGCAGTTGAGTATAAGAAGTTACTACTCAGTGACAGGTTAGGCAGTCTATTGGTCTTATATGCGCTGAGCATATCGTTAGACTTTTCGATAGAGAGGTCATTGCTGAGCAGTTTTTTGTTATTAGTAAGAGCCATTGCTCGGCACTCCTCTAGCGTAAGGGGTTGTGCCACAGCATTTAGAGCGCTTAGCGCAATTAGTATAGAAGCTGTTATTATATATTTCTTTAGCATCATTTTATTGTTTGATTCTGAAAAAGAGTGAGTATAGTACAGGAATGAAGATAAGCGTAACGATAGTTCCGAGCAGTAGTCCACCCATAATAGTGGCAGCAAGCGAACCGAACATATCGTCGGGCAGTAGAGGTATCATACCAAGTATTGTGGTGAGCGATGCCATCATAACGGGGCGGAAACGAGATGCCGAGCTGTCTAGTATTGCTCTATATGAGTCCTTACCACTTTTGATTTGTAGGCTTATTTCGTCCATTAGCACCACTCCATTTTTAATCATCATACCAATAAGCCCCAGAATACCGCATATTGCCACAAAGCCAAATGCCTTGCCCGATACCCAGACTCCACCCACAGCACCAACAAAGAGCAGTGGTACACACAGCAGGATTATTGCAGGTTTCTTATAGTCTTTAAAGAGCAGGATAAGGATAGCAATCATCAGTACAATGGCTAGCGGCAGGTTAGCAAAGAGGTATTTCAGAGAGTTTGTTTTAGCCTCGTATTCGCCTTGCCACTTTAGGTAGTAACCCTCTGGCAGAGGGATTGCTTCGATACTCTCTTTAATCTCTTTGCGAGCATCTTCGGCACCCACCCCTACGATAGTATTGGCTTGGGCACGCATAGCCCGCTGACCATTATAGCGAATCACCACAGGGTCTTCCCACTTGAGTTTAATGCCGTCAATGGCTTGGTTGAGTGGGGTAGTGGCGAGCAGTTCGCTTATGATGTCTTCCTCAGAGATTGCACCAATCATTAGCCCTTGGATGGTCTCTTTACTAAGTCCGCTAAGGGAAGGTATCATCGAGAAGATAGGGGCATTTTCGAGTGCTTCTATTCTGTTGCCATTGCTGTCCACGCATCTGACCAGTACGGTTTTGCTATCAGAGCCTTCGTAGATGGTTTCCACTGGTATGCCATCAGTCGAGGCGAGTAGCGAGAGTGCTACATCTTGGCGAGATAGCCCTATTTCTCTAGCTACGCTTTGGTTGTATTGTACTTCAAGCACAGGCACTTTGCGTTCCCAGTCGGAGTTTATAAGGGTGAGTTTATCGTTAGCCCTCATAATCTGCTGAGCCTTATCGGTCAGCTCTCTTAGCACCTGTGGGTCAGCACCCACAAAGGTAGCCTCTATTGGGTATTTGCTGTACATTAGGTTGTAGCGTTTTATGCGCACGTATGCCTGTGGGTAGTTATTCGTCAGGTAGCTTTGTAGTTCGTCAATGGAGCTAAGCAGTGCCTTTTCGTCCGTAAACTCTACAATCAAATCGCCATAGGAGATTGCTGGGGTTGCAATGCTACGAACCAGATTGTATCGACTAGGGGTCGCTCCCACCGATGCAGTAACGTGGGTTATGTCGCTATGCCCCATTAAGTATTGTGAGATTGAGTCAAGGTCAGCCTTTGTCTGTTCCGAGCCGCTGCTCTCTGGAAGCTTATACTCGATATAGAGCTGGTTGTAGTTCATATCTGGAAAGAAACTCTGCGGAAGGTAGAAGTATAGCCATACGCTACCAGCGGTCAGCGCAAGGGCAATAACCACGGTGGTCACTCTGTGGCGCATACTCCATACGAGTGTCTTTTCGATAAGTTTTTTTGTTTTGCTATCCTTCTTTTTCTTTTGATTTCGAGGCGGTGCTTTTAGCATAAATTTAGCTTGAAGCGGCACTACGGTCAGCGATAGCACCCAGCTGAGTAGTAGCGATACGGCAAGCACTACAAAGAGGTCACGTACATAGACCCCAGCCATATCTGGTGACAGGAAAATAGGGAAGAATGCTAGTATTGCAATTAGCGTTGCACCGAGCAGTGGCATAGCGGTCTTCTGACCAATAACGGTAAGTGCCCGTGTGCGCAGTCGCCCCTTGCCCAAGTCTATAAGTATGCCGTCGACCACAACGATAGCATTATCAACTAGCATACCCATTGCCAAGATAAAGGATGCAAGGGATACTCTCTGTAGCGTGCCATCAAAGAAGTTAAGAAAGAGGATTGAGCCTATTACGGTGATAATAAGTGTAGTACCTAGCAGCACCCCGCTCTTAAAGCCCATTGTAAACATCAGCACAACGATAACAATAACCACGGAGCTGACAAGGTTCAAGATAAAGTTGCTGATAGAGTCCTCAACCCTATCTGATTGGAAAAAGACCTTGTGTGTTTCGATACCAATAGGCAAACGCTCTTGGGTCAGTTCAGCCATAGTAGCTTCAATTTCCTTGCCAATTTTGGTAATATCTGTACCAGCGAGTGCCGATATTGAGATGCCAATGGCAGGAAGTCCGTCGTAGAACATTGCGCTACGAATCGGGTCGTTGTAGCCCTCTTCGATGGTAGCAACATCACCCAACCTGATTTGGTCACCTTCGTACCCCTTGATAATAAGATTCTTTAGGTCATCTGTGTCATAAAAAGTGTCGCTAACGCTGACTCTGAGCCGCTGCCCACCACTCTTAAAATAGCCCGAATAGAGAGTCTTATTCTGGTTGTTTAGGGTCTGGATGATTTCGACTGGCGAGACACCCAAGTGCGCCATCCTATCTTCGAGTATCGAGATATTAATTGTGGGGTCGAACGTTCCGAAAAGCTCAATCTTTGATACCCCCTCGATTGCCTGCACCTCTTGTTTAATGAGTTCGCAGTAGCGGTTTAGTTCCCCGTTGCTGTAGCCATCCGAAGTGATAGCATAAAATAGCCCAAAGACATCACCATAGTCATCCACAACTACGCTTGAGGATGCACCACTAGGCAGCTTGGACTGTACGTCAGCGACTTTGCGACGAAGAATATCCCAGTGCTGCTCCATCTGGTCACCAGGGACAGTTGTTTCGAGCTTAACAGTGATAATAGAAAGATCGGCAGAGGAGCGACTCTCCACCACGTCAACACCCTTCATCGAGAAGATAGCCTTTTCGAGTTGGTCGGTGAGTTGCAGCTCCACCTCGTGTGGCGATGCACCAGGGAATGTAGTCACCACAACGGCCTGAGGCACAGAGATGGCAGGATCCTCTAGCTTGCTCATCTTGTAGTATGAGTAAGAGCCTCCCAGCAATAAAACTGCAACAAAAAAGTATATAAACTTGCTATTAGCAAGTGCCCATTTTCCTAGATTCATCGTTACAATACTCCCCCAATATTAGTCTTTGATGGAGTCTCTAGCGGTGTTACCTTCTGCCCTTCGCTCAGGCTGTTGATGCCAGCACTGACGATCATCTCGCCTTGTGAGAGTCCCTCGGTAATCACAGCTGTGCCATTGCTCTTAATCTCAGATATTTTGATAGGGCGAGCCGTGACATTACCATCGCTATATACCCATACCATTGATTTGTCATCTCTTTGGGTTACGGCACTCAGGGGAATTAGTAGTAGGTTCTCGTCCTCGACTTCGAGGTTAAGGGTAACCACTGCACTCATACCAATGCTAGGGGTAGTGCCCTCTACAGCCTTCGCTAGAAAGCGAGTTTCGTAGAGTTGGTTAAGGTTTGCCTTTGGGCTGCTGCCAATAAAACTCAGCGGAAAATTAATATCATCGAGGTGCTCCATAGTAGCTGAACTGCTCAATAGCTTACCGAGTCTAAGGTAGTCTTTTGCAGGAAGGTTCACTACCACCTCTGGCTCTGATGTAGCAACAATGCTTACCACTGGCATACCAGCCGATACAGCCTCACCCCTATCGAAGATCGTCTTTTGGATAGTTCCGCTATATGGCGCACGAAGTTTAGTGTCTTCTAGTGCATTCTGGTGAGCCGAGAGTTTGGCAGTAATTTGCTTAAGCCCGTTGGTGGCTTTATCATAGTCATTCGCCGATACGCTATTTTGATTATAGAGTGCCACAACTCTATCCACCTCAGCCTTGATGGCATCATATTCGGCTTGGGTAGCATCGAGCTGTAGCTGATAGTCACGACTATCAAGTAGTGCAATGACCTGCCCTTTGCTGACCTTTTGCCCTTCCTTGACAATGATTTTATCAATAACACCTGCCACCCTAAAGGAAAGGTTCGATTCCGAAGCAGCCGTCACCTTGCCCGATAGCCTCACTTCGGATACTTCTTTTTGGTATGTTTCCACCTCTACGCACTTTACTTTGCGGGGATTTTTTTGGTCTTTTAATGCCTCGCCACACCCTATGAGAGCTAGGGTAGTGAGTACGGAAATAATAAGATAAAGATAGTTTTTCATAATTGTTTAGGGGACTTCTAAAAATTGATTTGGTGAATTTGGGATGAGATTTTGAGGTGAGTTTTTGCCGCATTTTCTCTCTAATAGCGGGCTATTCGAGAGAAAAAAGGTGAAAAATCAACCAAAATATCGCCCAAAGGCATCAAAACCTATTTATTTACATCCATTTTTATTTATTAATTTTTAGTGGGGTCAATTTTTAGAAGTCCCCTTTACATTTTCGGTACAAAGGTACTGCCATTATTTATATTAGAAAAGTCCGTTTTTTGGTTAAAAATGTTCAATTTCAGGTTTTAATTGTTTAAATGTATTTTGATAATGGTATAATTATGTTTAAATTTGCATTATGAGAAGTAAGTTTCAGGATCTTGTAGGCTCGATTTCAGAGCAAGAACGCCTCAAAGAGGAGTTCCGTAGCCCGATACACCTTAACGCAGGTGGCTTTATGTTGTGCCTAGCAGGCCAGGGTAGTGTGGTAATAGATACCAAGCAGTACCATATCGAGAAGTGGAATAT
Organism: Rikenellaceae bacterium; assembly: GCA_044433505.1. Lineage (GTDB taxonomy): Bacteria > Bacteroidota > Bacteroidia > Bacteroidales > Rikenellaceae > Mucinivorans. The sequence continues at coordinate 26,688 of JAWXTM010000003.1, read as the reverse complement.
GGTGGTGGCATTTCCCTATTCGATAGTTCAGGTGTTGGGGTGTAGCGACGACTTTGAATCGGTGGCAATGGCCGCTAGCGATGATTTTTTTGCCAATGTGCAGATTGCCAATAAGAGTGCTCACTTTACTAATATTATGGCGAATCCAGTTATCTCACTCTCACAGCAGGAGGCGTTGCGTATCCTATGGCTCAGGGATATGCTCTTAGTGCAGCGTAAAGAGAGTCAGCATCCGTACAGAGAAGAAATTGATGAGGCGATATTCAAGATAATACTATATGAAACGGCTGCCATATACTTCACTCGCAAACCCAGCACTCAACAACAAAGTACTCGTGATGACGAGATTTTTAATACCTTTATATTCCATCTTTTCAATGACTTTAAGACTCACAGGTCATTGGGGTACTATGCCCAGCGGCAACAGATCACACCGAGCCACCTGAGTAAGGTGGTGCGAAGGGTGTCGAATAGAACAGCAGGTGATTGGCTTTCGAGCTGCGTGATAATGAACATTAAGTCGGCTTTGCAGGACTTTTCGGTGCCTATAAATGTAATATCGGATGAGTTTAATTTTGCGAACTATTCCTTTTTCTCCCAATATTTTAAGCGTTATGCAGGCGTTACCCCCAATGGTTATAGAAAGAAATACAAAAAGATGAGTTCGTTAATGTAAAATATTTGGAGAAGCATTATTTTTTTTGTAACTTTGCAGAGTTAATATTACCTAATTAATTCTAACATTAACAATAAAAACTATGAAAAAAATTAAACAATTACTTGCTATTATAGCAATTTCTGTAATGACTCTTCCTGCTTTTGCTCAAGAGGATAGCGTTGTTTTCAAACCTCACTTCAAACTTGGACTTCAAGTTGGTGCTAGCTACACTATTGGTGAAACCTCATTCACTAACCTTATTTCTCCAGCTGCGGCTCTTAACTTTGGTTATGATTTTAGCCCAGTGTTTGGTGTTCGCCTAAACGTTAGCGGATGGCAAAGTAAAGGCTATATGCCTAGTCTTGAAGAAGGTTATAAATTCAACTATGTTCAGGCTGGCCTAGACCTTACTGCTGATATTCGTAACCTATTTGGTGAAAATAAATTCGATAGAGTATTCAACCCTTACTTGTTCGTGGGTGTTGGTTATAACTATGGTTTTAATAATGACGAGGCTCTTGTACTTAGCAAAAGTGCAAATATGGAGTATATCTGGGAAGAAAACCAATCTTTGTTGGTAGGTCGCTTTGGTATTGGTGCTGAATTCAGAATCACCGAAGTTATTGCTCTTACTCTAGAAGTTAACTCAAACCTACTTTCTGATAAGTACAACTCTAAGAAAGCTGGTAACCTTGACTGGCAGTTCAACGCCCTTGCTGGTATCACTTTCAACCTAGGTAAGACTACTGCTACTGTAGCTCGCCCTCAAGTTGAGTATGCTCCAGCTCCTGAGGTTGCTCCAGAGCCAGAACCACAACCTGTTGTAGAAGAAGCTCCAGCACCTGTAGCTAATACTGTAGTTGTAGTTGCAGAAAAGACTGAAAATATCTTCTTTACTATTGACTCAGCTGTTATCTCTGAAGATGGTCAAGCAACGGTTAACGAACTTGCAGACTTTATGAAGGCTAACCCAACTGCTAAAATCTCGCTAAATGGTTACGCTGACGTTAAGACTGGTAACGAATCTATCAATAGCCGTATTGCTACAAGACGTGTTGAGGCAGTTAAAGATGCTCTTGTAGAAAAAGGTGTTGCAGAAGGCAGAATCTCTACTAAGGCTTATGGTGACTCAGAACAACCTTTTGCTGAAAATGCTAAAAACCGTGTTGTTATCTGTGTAGCAAAATAGATGAGAGAAATTCAAACAAATTCTTATAGTGCTCGTTCCTTTGAGGGGCGAGCACTTTTTGTGTTAAGTAGCCATTATTCTTGCACCTAAGTGAAGGGGTAAGGTTATTCACTGGCCTAGAAGTTCTCAAAGCTAGAACTTTGCATCAATGTTTGGCTAGTGATCCCTATTTTCTTAAAAAAATTTATAGCATCAATGTTTGAAGGGTCAACCTCGGCAGTTAGATTCTTGATGCCAAGCTCCACGCAAATCTCATTACGAAGAAGCTCTAGTGCGCACTGACCAATCCCGCCGCCTCTAAGCTCCTTTGGGTAGATAATGATAGCGACCTTTGCCCTGCTTCCTTGAATATCATAGAGATCTATAAAACCAAGGCTTTGATTATTACGGACAATAACGTAGCGAAGTTGTGTGAGATTTTCTACGCTAACTCTACTCTCTGAGTTGTTGCAGAAATCAGCGATTTCCGCCCTAGTGTAGGGTGCATCACAAAGTGAGCTGAAACTCCATACCTCTGGGTCATTCTCAACTTTCAACATAAAATCAATGTCCTGTGCTCCTAGTAGCCTAAGGGTTGTCTTCATAATTTTTCAGACACAAACAAAGCCCTAGTTGATAATTCAGCTAGAGCTTTTCAGTCTTTTTTTTACGCTAACGTAGTTGCTATTCTTCTTCTTGGAAGAATTCAGGCTTGTGCTCTCTAACGTAAGCTACAACCTGACTAAATCCATCAGCAAACTTAGCAAAATCCTCTTTGTAAAGGTGGATTTTATGTTTGTCGATAGCGAAAGTGCCGTCACCTAGTTGTTTTTTGCGACTCTCAGTAATTGTGATGTAATAATCCTCTGCACGAGTTGATTTTACATCGAAGTAATAAATACGCTTACCCGCTTTAACTGGTACTGAGAATACCTCATCCGCACTGCTGTTGTCACGGTGTCCCCAGTCATTGTGTGAAGGAGTCTCTACGTGAGGCTCGCTGTCATTTTTTGAAAAGTTAAAAATACCCATCTTATTTCTGTTTAATTAATATTGAAATCTGAATTCTAGTGCAATTGAAGTTTTGACAATAATGATAAATAATAAACTACACAGTCGAAAAACTTCAGCAAATATACAAATGATTTTTTAATTTGCAAGAAAAAAATTACCTTTGTGCTCAATTACTAATTTTTGCACAAAGAACAAACATCAAAAAATAATTAAGAAATTATGGAAATCACTCATTTGCCTAAGCGAGGGTTTAAGCCCAGAGAGCAAGGAATTACTATGGTTATGGACAAGGGGCTTAATCAGTTCAACGCAGAAGGTTTATGTAAGATGGCTGCGCCAATTATTGATTTTGTGAAGCTCGGTTTTGGCACATCACTTTTTACATCAGATCTTGATGAAAAGATTGAAATTTACCACAAATATGGCATTAAGGTTTATGCTGGAGGAACACTTTTTGAGGCATTTTTGGTGCGAGGAATGCTCCAAGAGTACAAGGATTTTGTTAAGGCTCATAATTTTGATGTGGTCGAAATTTCAGATGGTTCGATAGTTTTGGATCATACCCAAAAATGTAAGTTGATTGAAGAGTTTAGTGCTCAGCATACTGTACTTTCTGAGGTAGGGAGCAAGGTGGCAAGTGTAGAGATTACTCCTCAGGGTTGGGTTCAGATGATGTGTGATGAGTTGAGTGCTGGTTCTCAGTACGTTATTGCAGAGGGTAGAGAGGCTGGAAATATGGGTATTTTCGACAGTAAGGGTGCTGCGCGAACCGATCTAATTGACCTTATCACTAGTAGTGTCCCTCTTGATAAAATTCTCTGGGAAGCTCCTACAAAGAGCCAACAAGTGTGGTTTGTGAAGCAGTTTGGTGCGAATGTGAATCTTGGGAATATTGCAGCCGATGAGATTATTTCGCTCGAAACTATACGTTGTGGATTGCGTGGGGATACCTTTGGGCTTTACCTGCCAGAAGATTTGAGAAGCAATGTTCAACGATGACTCAGCAACAAAATAGAAAAGGAATGGTGCGCCGTGCCTACGATTGGACACTGCACTGGGCTGATACTAAGTGGGGGGCTTTAGCTCTGTTTCTATTGGCATTTGCCGAGAGTAGTTTCTTCCCAATTCCGCCAGATGTGCTATTGATAGCCTGTTGCTTGGGGCTTCCGTTGTACTCCAATAGAGTCTTTAAGTTTGCATTGATATGTACTTTAGGTTCAATTATTGGGGGCATAGTGGGCTATACGATAGGGAGCTTTGCGTGGGATAGCGTTGAGAGCTTCTTTATTCCAGGGGTCTTCTCTCAGGAGGCTTTCTTGGGCGTTGGCGAGTTGTATAATGAGTATAACTTTTGGGTGGTCTTCACTGCTGGATTCTCGCCAATTCCCTATAAGCTGATAACTATTTCGGCAGGTGTGTTTGATATTAATTTTGTACTCTTTGTTGTGGCTTCGGCGGTGTCACGTGGTGCAAGATTCTTCCTTATTGCTTGGCTGATAAAGAAGTATGGCCCACCTATTAAGAGCTTTATTGATAAGTATTTTAATTGGATAGCACTTGCATTTACAGTGTTGCTGATTGGGGGATTTGTGTTGATAGGTTATTTGTAGGCGTTTTTTTGAGTAAGGGGCAGTAAAAAAGGTTTTTTATTGCGAAAAAAGTTGTATCTTTGTGTTTTGTAAAACACATATATTTTTAATAGGAAAGTAAAATGAGCGAAGAGAATAAAGATTATTCAGCCAGTAGTATTCAGGTACTCGAAGGGCTGGAGGCTGTACGTAAGCGTCCAGCAATGTATATTGGTGACACTGGTGAGAAGGGTTTGCACCACTTGGTCTATGAGGTGGTAGATAACTCGATTGACGAGGCACTTGCAGGACACTGTACTCATATTGAGGTCTATATAAACGAAGATAACTCGATTTCTGTGGCAGATAATGGTCGTGGTATTCCAACCGATTTCCACGAGAAAGAGGGCAAGAGTGCGCTGGAAGTGGTGCTGACTGTACTGCACGCTGGTGGTAAGTTCGATAAGGACTCTTACAAGGTGTCGGGTGGTCTACACGGTGTGGGTGTGTCGTGTGTAAATGCGCTCTCTATTCACCTTGAAGCAGAGGTGCATCGTGGTGGCAAGATTCACCAAATGACCTTCTGTCGTGGTGTGGCGCAAAGCGAACTAAAGATATTGGGTGAAACTGATAAGACTGGTACTACAGTAACCTTTAAGCCTGATGATGAGATATTTACTCAAACTACTACTTATAGCTATAATATTCTGGCTTCACGCCTCAGGGAGCTTGCCTTCTTGAACAAGGGTATCAATATCTCGTTGACTGATAGACGTGATAAAGATAGCGAAACGGGCGAGTTCCGTTCAGAGATGTTCCATTCGGACGAGGGGCTAAAGGAGTTTGTTCGCTTCTTGGATGCTTCACGTGAAACTATCACCCCTGAGCCTATCTATTTCGAAGGCGAAAAGGACGGTATTCCAGTGGAGGTTGCTATGCAGTATAATAATGAGTATAAGGAAAATGTCTTTACTTATGTAAATAATATTAATACTCACGAGGGGGGTACTCACCTCACTGGTTTTAGACGTGGACTTACCTCTACACTCTCGAAGTATGCAAAGGATAGTGGCGCACTCGATAAGTTGAAATTCGATATTTCGAGCGATGACTTTAGAGAGGGTCTAACGGCTATCGTATCGGTGAAGGTTGCAGAGCCTCAGTTCGAGGGTCAGACCAAAACAAAGCTAGGTAATCCAGAGGTTCAAGCACCTGTGTCGCAGGCTGTTTCTCAGGCACTTAGCAACTTCTTGGAGGAAAATCCTGCCATTGCTAAAACAATCGTACAGAAAGTTGTACTTGCTGCAACGGCTCGTCACGCAGCGAAAAAGGCTCGTGAGATGGTTCAACGCAAAACTGTGTTGAGTGGTTCGGGTCTGCCTGGTAAACTTTCGGATTGTTCAAGTAGAGATAGAGATATAACAGAGTTGTTCTTGGTCGAAGGGGACTCGGCAGGCGGTACTGCTAAGCAGGGTCGTGACCGTGCCTTCCAAGCAATCCTGCCACTAAGGGGTAAGATTCTAAATGTGGAGAAGGCAATGGAACATAAAATCTTTGAGAGCGAGGAGATTAAAAATATCTTTACCGCACTTGGAGTAACAATAGGTACTGAGGAGGATTCTAAACAACTTAATCTAAGCAAGTTGCGCTACAATAAGACTATCATTATGACCGATGCCGATGTGGACGGTAGCCACATTGCAACGCTTATTATGACCTTCTTCTTCCGCTATATGACAGATATGATACTTGGTGGTCACCTCTATATTGCGACCCCTCCGTTGTACCTTATTAAGCGTGGTAAACAGGCACGTTATTGCTGGAACGAGCAGGAGCGTGAGCAAACAGTAGAGGAGTTCGGTTCAAAGGGTATTCATATTCAGCGTTATAAAGGTCTTGGAGAGATGAATGCGGAGCAACTTTGTGAGACTACTATGCACCCAGATCAACGAGTTCTGCGCCAAGTGACAATCGAGAATGCAGCCGAAGCTGATAGAATCTTCTCGATGCTAATGGGCGATGATGTTCCACCACGTAGGGAGTTTATCGAGAGCAACGCTAAGTACGCAAGAATTGATACATAGAAGATTTTTTGCGAAAAGGTGGATAAAAATTTGAAAAAAACATTTTTTTAATTACCTTTGTAGTTCTAAGGAATTGATAATTGGGCGCAAAGTGTTAATAATCAATGAATTAGATTATTTAGAAAGGATACACTAAAATTTTATATATACAAACACATTATGACAAAAGCAAAGATTGTAAGCCAAATTTCAAAGAACACAGGAATTGAGAAAGTGCTAGTTATGGAGGTAATTGAAAATATGATGGAGTGCGTTAAGGACTCTCTAGAGAGTGGTGAGAACGTTTATCTTCGTGGATTCGGTAGCTTTATTCTTAAAGAGAGAGCGGAAAAGACAGCTCGTAATATTCTTCGCAACACTTCGATTATCGTTCCTGCACACTCTATCCCAGCATTCAAACCTTCTAAGGAGTTTATGGATAAAGTGCGTGAGGTAAAAAGCAATAAATAACAAAATTTACTAACTCAAAAAATTCAAGAGCTATGCCAAGCGGAAAGAAAAGAAAACGCCATAAAATGGCCACCCATAAGCGTAAAAAACGCCTAAGAAAAAATCGTCATAAAAAGAAAAAATAACTTTTTTTTAGCTTTCAAAAGTTTAGCAGTGTTGCATAGGGAGTTGTTGACTGCCTAAAAATGCAATGATTTAGACGCTAGACCTCTTTGGAGTATGACTGAAAAATGAGAAAAGGTCTAAAAGAGCTCGCTTCGGTTGGGTAATCTTTAGACCTTTCTCTATATTTAAAATATTAATAAACTGTACGCAATTTTTATTTAAGCTGTCCCCTGTCCCCCTCAGAAAAACAGCGAAAAAGATTTTAACCCCACTGATTAAAGAAAAGACTTTAACCCCTTAACACTAAAAGTGCCCCCGAAATCTTAATACCATATTTATAGTACAGTTTTACTGAAAAATAAAGATAAATGACAAAAGAGCTTGTAATAAGTAGTGGCGATAATGAGATTAATATCGCACTATTAGAGGATGGAAGTCTTGTCGAATTGAATCAACAAAAGGAAAAGGATAACTTTACTGTTGGAGATATATACATTGGAAAAGTTAGAAAAGTTATGGCAGGGCTAAATGCAGCCTTCGTCGATGTTGGCTACGAAAAAGATGCCTTCCTGCACTACTTGGACCTTGGTCAACAATTCGTTACACTACAAAGGATTTCAAAAAACACTTCGCAAAATAAAAAAGTAACAGACCTGTCGAAAGAAAAGCTTTCGCAACCTATTCCTCGTGAAGGTAAAATTGGTACACACCTAAAGAGTGGTGACCAGATTATTGTGCAAATTGCGAAAGAACCTATCTCGAATAAGGGCCCTAGGTTGACTGCTGACCTCTCGTTGGCTGGTCGCCATTTGGTGTTGATACCCTTCTCGAATAAGGTGCATATCTCACAAAAGATTCGTTCTGCCGAAGAACGTAAACGTCTGAAATCCATTGCTATGGGGGTGTTGCCTCGTAACTTTGGTGCAATTATTCGTACTGCTGCAAATGGTAAGTCTGATAGCGATATTCAAAGCGATATTACTAACCTTCTGAGCAAGTGGAAGAGCGCAATGACTAAGCTCCAAGGGGCGAAGACTCCTAGTCTGCTGCTTGGTGAGTCGTCACGTGCAACAACAATTTTGCGTGACCTGCTGAGTGATAGCTTCTCGAATATTCATATTGATAACCTTGAAATCTACAACGAGATTAAGGATTATATTTCGGCGATTGAGCCTGATGCTGAGCGTATTGTGAAGTATTATAAGGAGTCAGTGCCGATTTTCGACCACTATGGTATCACAAAGCAGATTAAACAGCAGTTTGGTCGTACGGTGCCATTTAAGCGTGGTGCATACCTGATTGTGGAGCATACCGAGGCTCTTCACGTTATTGATGTGAACTCTGGTAAGCGCACAAAAGCCGATGAAAATCAAGAGCAAAATGCACTAGAGTGTAACTTGAATGCAGTGCCAGAGGTTGCTCGTCAGCTTAGGTTGAAGGATATGGGGGGGATTATCGTAATTGACTTTATCGACCTTTATCAATCAGCCAACCGAGCTAAGGTGTATGAGGCTATGAAGTCGGCTATGGCACTCGATAGAGCAAAGCATAATATACTGCCACTCAGCAAGTTCGGTTTGATGCAGATTACTCGTCAGAGGGTTCGCCCAGAAACTAAAATTTCGATTAAGGAGAGCTGCCCTACGTGTCGTGGAACGGGTAAGGTAAGCCCTACTTTGTTGTTGGACGAGCAGATTGAGAATCAAATTAGTGGGCTAGTGAGCCAAAAGAAAGTCAAGAGTTTGGTGCTTCACGTTCACCCGTTCGTTGCGTCGTTTTTGACCCGTGGCTTTATTTCAAAGAGAGCCAAATGGGGCTGGAAATATAAGACAAAAATCAAAGTTATTCCAAACGATTCAGTTGGAATGATTGATTATAAGATATATAACAAGGCAGGCGATTTATTATAAATTATGGACACGCAAAGTGTAAAGCAAAAGTTAGGCATTATTGGTCGCTCCGAGGGCTTTGATAGAGCCATCGAGGTTGCGTTGCGTGTAGCTCCTACAGATCTTTCGGTTCTGGTTACTGGAGAGAGTGGGGCAGGGAAGGAGTTTTTTCCGCAGATTATCCATAATTATTCGGCACGAAAGCATAATAATTATATTGCTGTAAACTGTGGTGCGATTCCCGAAGGAACGATTGATAGTGAGCTATTTGGTCACGAAAAAGGCTCGTTTACGGGTGCGAATAGCGAGCGTAAGGGCTATTTTGAGCAGGCAGATGGCGGTACAATTTTTCTGGATGAGGTGGCAGAATTGCCTCTCACTACTCAGGTAAGGCTCCTGCGCGTACTGCAAACTGGTGAGTTTATTAGGGTTGGGTCTTCCAAGGTGATCAAGACGGATGTGAGGGTGGTTGCCGCAACTAATATTAATCTGCCTAATGCAATTATGGCTGGACGCTTCCGTGAGGATTTGTTCTATAGGCTTAATACTGTGCCAATTACAGTGCCTCCGCTGCGTGATAGGCGACAGGATATTACTCTGCTTTTTAGGCGTTTTGCCGCTGATATTGCATCGCAGTATCGTATGCCAGTGATTTCTCTACTGCCCGATGCAAGGGAGATGTTGCGGAGTTATCGTTGGCCTGGTAATGTGCGTCAGTTAAAGAATGTGGCGGAGCAGATCTCGGCAGTTGAAACTCGCAGAGAGATTGATAGTGAGCTACTTAGCCACTATTTGCCAAATGTAGAGCAAAGTTCCTTGCCAGTGTTGATGCGAGGCTCTCAGGGTGCTGGAGCGGCTGAAAATAGTGCTGAGCGAGATATACTCTATAAGTTGATTTTCGAGATGCGTGATGAGCTGACTCAGCTTCGTGGCGTTGTTGCAGAGCTGAGTAAAGAGGTTGGTGTGGGGACTACTTTTGAGAGTAGGCATAACGTACTTTTGGCTGAAAATACGAGTCATAGAAATATGCTCTCAGAGGAATTTACGCCAGTCGAGGATATTAGCGTCGATGAGCAGGAAGAGACAGTGTTGCCTCGCACAAAAAATGAACAGCAGAAGGCACTCATAGAGGTGGCTCTTGCAAAGCATCGTGGAAGGCGCAAAGAGGCTGCTGCTGAGTTGTTTATGTCGGAGCGTACGCTCTATCGTAAGATTAAAGAATTAGGAATTGAATAGATGAAAAAAGGACTATTTTTAAGGGTTTTATTGGTGCTAGCACTAGCACTAGTGGTATGGGGATGCACCATTCGTATCTCTTTTTCTGGGGCGTCAATCTCTCCAGACGTTAAGACAGTTAGGGTAGATTACTTCAATAATATGGCATCCTATGTTGCCCCTATTTTGAGCTCTACATTCACCGATGATCTTACCACTAAGATTCAGCGTGAAACATCGCTGACCTTTACTAAAGAGACTCCAGACGTTTTGTTCGAGGGTGTGATTATTGACTATAGTTCTGCACCAGTTGCAATCTCTGGTGATGAGTACGCCCAAGAAAACCGCCTGACGATTGCCATTCGAGTGAGCTTTACTAATCGTGTTGAACCGCAGTATTCCTTTGAAAATAAGACCTTTACTGCATACTCGAACTACTCTAGTAGCGAAGTGTTGACCTCGGTGGAGAGCACTCTGATACCTGAAATTGTTGAACAGTTGGTCGAAGATGTCTTTAATGCAGCCTTCTCAAATTGGTAGGATGATTAGCTTTAATGACATAGTTCGAGATGTATCGCTGGTTGATACCCCACAAGCAAAACAGTTGTTGGTGGATATAGTTGCGCAGTACCCGTTTTTCACTCTTTCGAGGCTTTATGCCAACTACGCAGGGGTGCTCAGCCAGGATGATGCGCAGGCTCTGCACTTGAGCTTTTGCCCAGAGGTTGTGCACACTTTACCCCAAAAACAGCTCCCAGCAGTGCCAATGATGCAATTTAATTCAGAATTTTCTCAGATTGAGAACATTGACCTTGCTGCACCTTATATGAGTGAAAATGAGGGAGTTCTGAGCGAAACTCTTGCCAAAATTTATATCTCTCAGGGAAATATTGCAAAGGCAATTGAAATTTATGATAAACTTTGTTTGAAAAATCCCGAAAAAAGTCGTTACTTTGTACTTCAAAAGCAAAATTTAATAACAAAGCATATTTTATAAGAAACTAATTAATTTAAAAAAACGTTATGTATATTTTTCTAATCGTACTTATTTTTATCGCAAGTGCACTTCTAGTGCTTACTGTATTGGCACAAAATCCTAAGGGTGGTATGGCTGCAAACTTTGGCGCATCAAACGCTGTTATGGGTGCTCGCCAGACTTCTGACTTTCTGGAACGCTTCACTTGGGGTCTTTCAGTTGCTATTGTAGTGCTTTCATTGGCTGCTACTATGGCAATGCCATCGGGTGACATCACTCGCTCTAAGGCTGCTGTTGAGGTGCAAAAAGCTACTATGGAAAGCACTGAAGCTGGTCAAAATATGTTTGAAGGTGCTCCTGCCTCTGCTATTGAGACTGCTCCTGTTGTTGAGACAGAAGCTACTCCAGCTGAATAACTTTAGATTTATTTTCAGCCTGAGAAAATATGGCAAAGAGTGCCTCGCAATCCTTTGATAGTTGCTTGAAGCAATTTCGAGAGATTATAGCGTGTGCCTCTGCCAAAGATTATGCCCCTGTGTACCTTCTCCACGGTACAGAGGGGTATTTTATTGATAAAATTGAACGTTATATTACTGACAACCTCCTCTCTGATGAGGAAAAAATCTTTAATGAAACAATTCTTTATGGTGGAGATTCTAATGTAAAGGGTGGTGATGTGGTGCTTGCTGCAAGGCGTTATCCGATGATGGGCTCTCGGCAGCTTATAGTGTTGCGTGAGGCGCAGGCAATGCGTTCGCTCGATGAACTGATACACTACCTTGAATCACCTCTTATGAGCACTGTACTGGTCATTTGCCACCGTAATAAGAGTATGGATAAACGTAGTGCGCTCTATAAGAAGTTTACAGCTATGAAGAGTGCTGTGATATTCGAGAGTGTTGCTCCACGTGATTATGAGCTTAGTGGGTTTATTACGGGGCTATTTTCGCAGCGTGGGATTAAGGCTGAACCTGCCACTATCGAGATTATTGCCGAAAATATTGGTGCAGACCTCTCTCGCATTGATAGCGAGCTTACCAAGTTGCTGACACGTATGGGTAATGATGCGCTCTCTCGTGCTATTTCTCCACGTGATGTTGAGGATAATATCGGAATTTCGAAGACGTTCAATGTATTTGAGCTAAATAGGGCTTTGTCGTATGGCAAGTTTGATGTGGCATTGAGGATTGCTACTCATCTTTCTAAGAACCCTAAGGAGAGTCCGTTAGTGGTGATTATAAGTGGAATGTTTACGCATTTTTATAGAGTTGCGATGTTGTGTTTTATACGTTATGAGGCACGGCGTAGGGGTCGTGCAATGATGTCGGAGTTAGATCAGGCACGTGCAATAAAGCTTCCGAACGCTTATTTTTTGAGGGAGTATTCGGCAGCAGCAACTGGATATGGGTTATCACGAGCGGTGGCGATACTTGGTTTGTTACGAGAGTGGGATATGAAGAGCAAGGGGGTAGGTACGGGAGGCAGTGATGAGGGAGAGTTGTTGCGAGATTTGGTTTTGCGTATTTCGTCGATTTAGTTAAAGGGGACATCTAAAAACTACCCCAATAAATAAAATGGACAGATTATAAAAGCATACAAATCAATCTTAGAAATTCCCTAAAAATAACAAGCATAAAAAGTTGGAGCTAAGGGCTATCCATACACCAATGCATAGAGTCCATTTTCTTTTTCTATGTTAGACAAGGATAATCTTTAGAACAAATAGTATCGCCAATAGGTACATAATGGTGCTAATATCACGGAATCTGCCGACCAGTAGTCTGATAATTACGTAACTCAGGAATCCGTAGACAATACCTTCAGAGATGCTGTAACTAAAAGGAATAAAGATAATCGTAATAAACGCAGGAATGGAATCTTTATAGTCCGAAAAGTTAATCTCCCCGATAGAGGAAATCATAAATAGTCCAACTATAACAAGGACAGCAGAGGTGGCTGCGGCTGGGATTAGTGCAAATACGGGCATAAAGATTAGCGCACACAGGAAGAGTAGACCAGTGACTATGGCGGTCATACCAGTGCGCCCACCAGCAGCTACACCAGCGGTGCTTTCAACATACGAAGTCACTGAGCTAGTGCCAATTACAGCTCCGATAGCAGTGGCGAAGGCATCCGATAGGAATGCTTTTTTTGCACGTAGAATATTGCCTTGTTTGTCTATTAGTCCAGAGCGAGAGCACACGGCAAAAAGCGAGCCTGCGGTGTCAAAAATATCCGCAAAGATTAGTATAAAGATAACAACTAGCATATCGAGTGAGAGCAGTTGGCTAAAGTCCATTTTCATAAAGACGGGTTCTAGCGAGTGTGGCATAGCTACTGGGGAGAATCCCTCAGGTATAGCAACAACTCCCATCGGTATAGCAATGGCGGTAGTTATAAGCATTCCTATCATCAGTGCGCCCTGTACTTTTTTTATCATCAGTACTCCGATAATCACGATCGCAATTAGTGTTAACAGCACTGGTGCAGAGCAGACATCTCCCAGTTGTGATAGCACCTCACCCTTTACCACGATACCTGAGTTGACAAGTCCAATAGTAGCGATAAAGAAACCGATACCGATACCTATGGCACGTTTGAGCACTAGTGGAATGGAGCGTATAATAAGGTCACGAATATTGAGTAGAGATAGTATTATAAAGACAATACCTTCGACAAAGACAGCGGCGAGAGCCATTTCCCAAGAGTAGCCCATTTGCAGCACTATAGTGTAGGCAAAGAAGGCGTTAATGCCGAGTCCTGGAGCCAGTGCGATAGGCAGATTTGCCACGAGTCCCATCATAGCGCAAGCTATAAAAGAGGAGATTGCGGTAGCGGTAAAGACTGCCCCTGAGTCCATACCGCTAGAGCTAAGAATCGAGGGGTTGACAATCAGGATATATGCCATTGTCATAAAGGTTGTGAGTCCTGCAATGGTTTCTTTTTTAGGGGTAGTATTATTTTCTTTTAGTTTAAAGATCTTGTTGAGTGTCATAATGGCTACAGACGTTAATATTTGCACAAAAGTAGTAAAAATGTCAGTATTTTACAACTTTAGGGCACGAAAAAAAGAGGATACATTTCTGTATCCTCTTTAGTGTTGAGCTACTAGGACTCGAACCTAGGACGACTGAACCAAAATCAGCTGTGTTACCAATTACACCATAGCTCAATATCTTTGCACCCCTATTTACTTCATACCCTTCTTTCTTAGTGCGAGTGTAAGAGTATGAGAAAGACTCCTAGCTTTGATGTGTTTTTAGAAGTTCTCATAATCATTTTTTTAGATAGGTATTGTAATTTGTGTTCAGAAGCAATGGGGGATGACTTTGGCGGTATGGGCGTGTGGCGAGTGGAACGTGCGGAAGCGGTCTGCCGCTGTGGGGTCACTGACCCTTTTATTATTTAGTTTGTTCGTACTTGTATTATAGCAGACTAAGTAATTAAAGTTTTTTGGTTCGTAATACTACAAGCTATAATCCACCCAAGCGGCACCAAATGCTATTTCACAATACTCAAAAACTCGGCAGCTACAATATTCGTATGCGGATTACGACTGATGATTTCTTGTCGCACACCACGTGTCCCAAAACTAATCCCTAGAAACCTAAAGCGTGGCACACGATGCAACACCTGAACAATAGTATCATAAACTACTATTTCGGTGAGCAGAGTATCTTGCTTTCTTTGAGCTGTTAGTTTTATCCACTCCGACAAATATTGCCACATATTATCGCCCTGAGGCTTTGTTATTTCCACCGTATAGTTCGACTCTGTCATAACTTTACTAATACTCTCAACACGCCTGAGTTTAATACCAAGCTCACGAATAGTTTGCGCATCTTGTGCACGATACTGCTTTAGCTCACGGAGTTTGATATTGAGTATTCCCAGACTCACAGCATTTAGCGAATCACGAGTAGTGTAGTGCTCTATCGAGTCAAGCAATACGCTTTGGTTGTATGCAAGTCGCTGAGCTTCGTTAACTTTATTTCGCCAGAGTAGAAACAGGGTAATAGTGCACAACAAAAGCGCACCGATTATATAGTATTTCATAGTTCAAGGTATTTAGTGCCATCCACGAATTTGCCACCGATATAGACCTCTCCACTCCATCTGCCTCCAGTTTTTACGGAGAAGTGCAGGTGTGCTCCAGTAGAGCGTCCGCTATTTCCACTAAGTGCAACGACTTCTCCTTTGCGTACTTTACATCCTTCATCGAGGAGCACTTCATCGAGGTGGCACATTCCGAATCTTATGAGTCCACACTCGGAGCGTAGAATAAGTGTGAGTCCACCCGTTGGGTGGTTATAGATAGATGACACTACGCCATTTGCGGCGGCTCTAACGCTAGAGCCACGAGGAGCAGCAATATCAATACCTTGATGGGTGGTTTTGTTACCGTTGATGGGATCTTGTCGTCCTCCAAACGGAGATGTTATATGTCCTTCAATTACTTTCATTATTTTAAGGGGACTTCTAAAAACTGATTTGTATGATTTTGGGATGAGATTTTGAGTTAATTTTTTGCCGCATTTATGGTCTAATAGCCCCGCTATTTGACCATAAAAAGGTGAAAAAGTAACCAAAATATCGCCCAAAAGTATACAAAACCTTTCTTATCTGTCTATTTTATTTAATTATTATCTTTTTTTTTGGGGGTCAGTTTTTAGATGTCCCCCTAGTGGTTCTAAGTTTACATTCTAGGTTCAGGCAGCTATTCATTTCAGCTTTTTTGGTTGCATTTCTGGCTTCGATTAGTTCTATTTCGAGGTGTTTGGTTTGAGTGATAAGGTTAATAATTTGGTCACGTTTATTATTGATAAGTGCTTGCATTTTTTCGACTTCTTTCCAAGCTTCGCCGAGTTGCGAAGCGAGGAATTCGATATTTTCTTTTTGTATAGAGAATTCACTTTCTCTGGCATTATTTTCGGCAGTGGCGGCTTCGGCAGTAGCTTTTCTTTTTTTAGCGGTATAGAAAATTATAGCACCGAGCAGACCACTGCCGAGTATAAAGTTCAGAATGAGCGATACTAATTCCATTAGAAGAATCGTCTAAAGATTGTTTTTTTAGGGTTGTAGGAAGGGAAGAGATCAGGGTTATCTTCTACGTATCTAACGGCTCTACTGAGCAGCGTATT
Source organism: Rikenellaceae bacterium (assembly GCA_044433505.1). Lineage (GTDB taxonomy): Bacteria > Bacteroidota > Bacteroidia > Bacteroidales > Rikenellaceae > Mucinivorans. The sequence continues at coordinate 10,420 of JAWXTM010000003.1, read as the reverse complement.
GGCATCGTTAAAGGTTTGTGAGATGAGCACACGTTTTTCGAGGAAGTCCGCTGCACGGAATGTTTCTTGCGAGGCAGTGGAGCTTTCTTCGATGGATGAGTTTTCATTTTTCTGGCTATTAGAGCTTTGTGTTGTTGTTTGGTCAAGTTCAGTATTTTGCGAGCTGGCAGCGGTAAGTTCGCTTACGGTTTGTTCATCAACGGTGTTAGCAGTGTAGGTAGTCAGTGACGTAGAGAGTCCATCGAGCGGGCCCGACGAGGTTTCATCTTGGCAGTCGGTATTCACGGTTTCATTTTGCGAGCTATTTTCTGTCACGCTTTTGTCGGAGTCAATCACAGAGGAGCTGCTATCTGTACTAGTGGTAGTGGTTAGTTCGCTAGTCTCTTCGGTGTTGCTATCTTGGGATTGGCTGTAGAACATTTTCACCCCATTTTCGTTGACCATAATTGTTAGGTCTTCGATTACAGCACTCTTCACGAAGTGTGCAAGAGCAGGCTTGATGTATTGCGTAACGAAGTCAGAGTATGTGTCATCATAGAATTCGTTAAAGAGTTCATTGCCGAATCTTGGTCTGATGTATCTTTCTTCGGCGATAGTGATTAGTAGTGGTCTGATGCAGTAGCTGCTGAGGTTGTCTCTAGGGGGGAATGCGTAGGAAACAACTTCGGCAGTTGTCATAAGTGTTTGATAGGTAGTTGCCATTATAGTTGAGAAAGGAATATTGATTGTTCTTTAGAGTTAGGGTCGTAGCTCAGTCCGTCAGCTTTTCTAGCTTCCCAGACCTTCATATAGTTTTGTCGAGGGTTGAATGGAGGAGTGTTGATGATTTCCATAGAGGAGGCATCCAGAGGCGTAAAGTATTCGATAATTTTTTTGAGTGCATCGAGTATTGTTTGTTGTTCACTTTTGATGATTGTACTGAGTGCTATGTTATATTCATTTTGCACTCTCTCTGATGAGAATCCCGATGAGTACTCCATTCCTGAGAGTGTTCTAAACCAAGAGTGTGCAATAATAATATTATCGGTTGATTGGCTGGTAAGGTTTTGCCAGTCGCCATCGTCGGAGGTGGTGATAGGCACAAACTTACTGTTATCAGTTTCGGAGTTGTTTTTGACCATAAACATAACCTGCCCAGGTGTACCTTTAAAGCGTCTGAGAGCTTCGTCGGCGAGTTGGTCGGCCTCTTCGTCGGTAGAGTTAGAGCCGTCAAGAATCATAACTCCACTCAGCGAGAATGAGTTGTCGAGCCTAGTAATGTTCCATTTTTCGGTTTTGTGTGCAATAGCCATAGCACCAATCGAGGCTATGTATTTAGGCAGCCCATAGTTGTCGAACATAGGCTCATAGTCTTTGAGCAGGATAGATGTTCTGAGCGAGCCGTCGCTAAATTTCTCAATATTTGGGTAGATAGGTAGCGTGAGCGACTCGTTAGGTTGAAAGGTGCTCCACGAGGGGTTAATCACCACGTGCGTTTTATCTTTAAGGAGTCTAGCTTGGGTAATATCTTTGTGCCATAGAGCGATTTTCCCATCTTTGTATGCTACTTCGAGCAGAGCATTTCCGAAGATAGTTTTGTCGAGAGCAAGTTTATGTGTTATAGTTCTAAGGGTTTCGTAGTTAGAGTTACAGCACATAGCGAATTTTTCGACTCTAGGGTCGTCGCATTTGTATCCAGCCCCAGCAATATAGTTTGCTTTGTCTTGTACGATGCGTCTGTGAGCTGGCGAGTTATGGCTAATTTCGAGAAGTGCTAGTGGCAGCAGGTTATTTTTGCCCCATTTCCATATTTCGTTATTTTTTAGCGAGTATGAGCTAGTGTTCAGCGAGAAGATGGGGTTCAGCGTACTATTTTTGATAAATATTTTTTCCATTATTGACGATAGTTATTAGTTAAAAAAGGGAGGGAGGGAGGGTTATCCCCTCCCCTAAATAGAGTGAGTGTTAAGTGGACTTCTAAAACTGATTTATTTGTCCATTTTTTAATTTTAGTGGGGGTCAGTTTTTAGAAGTCCCCTTAAGATAGTGAAGAGCTAGTGTGTGATGCAACCAGAAGTTCAGGAACTAGGTAGTCGCAACCAGCCAAGAAGATAGCACGTTGTCTATTTTCGAGTTCATCAGGGTTGTACCACATATGGATTTGCGCACCAGCGAAGTCCGAGGTGTTAACTGCCATTGCTAGGTTTTGTTTGTGAGTAAGGATAGCCCAGCTAGCAGGCAGGTCATCAACTTCGTCAAGGTAGCTATCAACTCCCATATCTACTACTTCGATACCGTGGTAGTAAAGTTTGTCGATACCGTTAATTTTAGCAGAGCGAGCCGAATCAAGGTCACCTGAGAAGAGCGAGTTTTCGTAGTTTTCGTAGACGTCACGAGTAACGAAGAAGACTAGTTCGCCATCTTTTTTCAGTGCACGCAGTTCGCTAGAGCTAGCTTCGTAGATATTTTGTAGGAGTTTTTCGCCATTTCCGTCAGTTTCCATAGATAGCATATTTACCTTAGTGATGTCGTTAGAGCCAGTACCAACGTCGTCTTTAATTCTTTTGAGCAGTCCGTCGAAGGTAGAGTAGTTACCAGTGCGAGTAGTGTCACCAACCCACATAGTAGCACGAATACTCTCTGTGATAGAGTTACGGAATAGTTCAGTCTCTGCGCTTTCGAGTTCAGTACCGCTAAGGTCACCGAGGTTAACGTCAGCAGATGCCACGATTTTTTCGTAGACCATCGAGAAGTAGTCCGCAGCGGCGTAGCTCATTTCGGCTTTCACTTTGCTAAGGTTAATAGTTTTTTGGTATCTTTCGGTATTGTTACTACCGCTCCATCCTTTGGCGTAGGTTTTAAGAGCATCGCCAGAGCGTTTAAAGAAGTTGATAGTAGTAGGCACAGGCATATTGTAGAGCACTCTGATACCGAGGTCTATAGCATTTTCGCCGTTAAGCATAGGGCGGAAGAAAGTTGTAGCGAGTTCTTCGCCAGTGTAGGTTTTAGGGTTTGCAATAATTTTTGACATTTTTTTGTGTTTTTTTAGTTGTTTTTTTATTTAATAAGAGGTGATAGGTAGTAATTTGATTTCCGATATTTCTGAGGTTATTAACATTATGACAATATTTATTAACAAGTTATTAACATTTGTGCGCCAGATTTCGATCGGCAGGGTATTTTAGTAAGGTTGTTTACAGAAAAGCTGGAGTTCAAAAAATCCCGACTCTACCTAGCCTCTAAAGTGTTCAATATCTTGGTTGTAGGCGTTGATATTATCGTTGAAAGTTAGGTTAATATTACCCAGTGATGGGTCTTCTTTGCCACTGGTCTTGGTTTCTTCGAGTTCCATAGCGGTAAAGTTTTCGGTGTCTGTATCCTCGGCAGTGGAGTTAGTGGGTGTGCTTCGTGTGCTGTTATTAAAGATACCTTTGAAGAAGTCTTTAATCGAGTTGACGACATTTTTGATAGAGGAGTTCTCTTCAATAGAGTCAGCGAGTCCGAGTTCGACGGCTTCTTGTGCAGTGAGCCATTCACCGTGTCCACCGCTACGGCTCATAATTTCTGTAAAGTGATCCACACCGAGCACTGAGTTCGAGGCATATATTTGCGCAATTTGGGAGTCGGTTTTGGCGAGTACTTCCGCCATATTTTCGGCATCATTGGCATTACCTTCAAATTCGGCTAAGGAGTTGTGAATCATATATAGTGCACTGCTGGCGATGTATCTGTGCCCCACCGATGCAGCCTGTGCAATGATGGTAGCCGCCGAGGCAGAGAAGCCGTAGCAGTGAGTTTCGATAGTGATATTTTCTCTGAGCGGAGTTAGCGCAGAGTAGATCAGTAGGGCATCTTGCACAGCACCCCCCATAGAGCGTATATTGAGGATAATTTTTTGGGTATCGGTTTGTGCGATTTCGTTAATAATAGCACTAAATTTTTCGTAGGTAGATACTTTTTGGGCGGTATCATTTTCTTGGAATTGCAGTTGTTCGTTGACCCCAATAATTCCTTCGATGTCGATAGTAGTGACGTTAGGGGCGGAGTTTTTGACGTTAATATTCATTATGATTGTTAATAAAATGTTAATAAGTTGTTAATAGTTTTTAAAAGCGATGGATGTTTTTTTGCGAGAGTGTAGTGTTTCTTTTTCAATAATACCAGTAAGTGCATCTGCGGTGTCGTCGTGTTTCGAGGCAGCGACATTGCGCCTTATGGATTTTACAGCGGCGGAGAATTCACTCCATCTTCGTTCCCATCCTTTCGGCATATAGATACATCTAATTACTTCGGTGGCGTTAGAGGTGATTCTAGCGACTTTGTTTGCACTTTGGAAGAAGCTTTCGATTCTACACCTTGGCAGGTTTCTTTGCAGCACTCTGGCGAATCCTCTGCCTCCGTTGTTACTCTCGACATAGCAGATTTGTGTGTTAGAGTCTTCGAGCATTTGTGTACAGAGTTTTTCGGTAATTTCCATAGGTTCAGCACTGTAGACCACCTCAGTAATGTATATATTATCATTTTTATCCACTTGGTATGCAATGGCGCAGAGGTAGTCGTCCCCACTGTCGGCAGTATCAATATATCCAGCACGTTTAGTAGTGTTAGGCAGTGATTCATACTCCAAAAATTTTCCGTACAGCAGTCCTTCGTTAGGAGTCGGGTTTCCTTGGTAAAGGGCTTCAAAGGCAACGGGGTCGAGTTTTTTCTTTTGCAGCAGCAGTTTTTTACTATGTCTATTGCTCCAGAGCACTTCGCCTTTTTTACGAGGGTCAAGTTCTGAGGGCGCAGAGCATTTTATGGCTTCAAAGTTAATAGCATTCCATTCTGTTTTTTCGGTTTTGAGTAGTCTACCAATCAGGTCATCTTCGTGCCATCTGGTAAAGACGATAAGTTCTTGTGAGTTGTTGTGTAGTCGGGTTTTAACAACGGATGTGTACCAGTTCCACAGGTTTTCTCTTTGTAGTGGGGAGTAAGCTTCAGCGGCATCTTTGTACATATCGTCGAGAATCATAACGTCTACTCTAGTTCCAGTTAGCGAGCCTTCTTTACCCACGAGTTTTAGTCCTCCTGAGTGCCCCACAATGTCGAATTCATCGGTAGTGAGTTGAGCCGAGCTATGTTTTGGAGCGTTAGGCATCCCTTTGAGCATAGTCTTTGGGAAGGTTTTTTGGTAGGCATCGGTTTCGATAATTTGTCTAACTTGCGCACCGAATCTTCTAGCTAGCGAGAAGGAGTATGAGGCGATACATATTCTCAGTTCGGGGTTAATTCCGAGCAGGTATGCAGGCAGCAGTACACTTGCGCCGTAAGATTTGCCGTGTTGCGGGGGCACGGATACGATAAGTTTTTTGATTTGTGTGTGAGCGAATTTGCATAGTGTAGAGTAGTAGTTTTTGTGAAAGTTAGTAATTTCGATTTGCGGGTTAATTTTGCAGGCGAAGCAGCCGAGCGAGCGTTTAGCCAGTTCATTTTCGATATGTGGAGCTTCGAGGATTATTTTCGAGTTTTCAGTTATAGTTTGTTATTTTTTTGGTTAATAATATTGAGTATTTCATTGAGCAGTTCGGTCGGGAGTTCGTTAAGCGCAATGGATTTATTGATTGAGTTGTGTGTAGGTTCTTGATTTTTGAGTAGTGTATCCATAGTTTTAATTTTCATTTCGATACATCTTTCGATACCAGTAAGGGCTTTGATGTCTTGATCTTGGTTATAGTGCATTTCGTATAGTTTTTTGAGGGCGTTAATTTCGGTGAGTATTCTTTTAGGTATCATTTTCTTATATATTTATAATTTGTGCAATTTTTTCATCTTGGAAGTCAGTAGAGCAGCGTCCATTTTCGTCGAAAGCGAGCAGCAGGAAAGTGAGCGAGGCGAGTCCACCACCGAGTGTATAGTCATTGGCATTGTAAGCAAACAGTACGTTGATTGATTGCGAGTTATGTGTTTTCACTACGATTTCTATAACTCCTTCGGTACGATTATTGTCCCATAGTTCGGTGATAAGTTCTTGTGCGAGTTCGTTATAGAAGTCTTTGTCGAGGTGGTATATTTTCATAATTATATTTATATGTTTTGTGGATTAATATTTGGATAAGTTACAAACAATACATATATTTGTGGTTAATAACTGATGAATTTTATATTACTAAATGATTTTCTTTGTTAACGTCTACAAAGTTACTATCAAAAACTGATATATTTATCATTTAATTATTTATTTTATTAACAATTTATTAACAATTCTATTATAATGTCGATTCAGAAAAGACTACGTGAAGTGCGTTCAAGCCTTAGGATGACTCAGAAACAGGTGGCAGATATATTGAGTATTGGGCAGAATGCTTACTCATTAATTGAGAGTGGCAGGGTGGGATTAACTTTGAAGAATAGGTTAATTTTAGAGAAGACTTTGGGAGTTAGTTCTCGTTTTCTTTTAGAGGGTGAGGGCCCTATGATTTTGCGCCAGCAGAGTAGCGCAAAGCAAGTGTCATCTCAGGATTCGACACTTGCGGTAGTGCAGAGCCGAGGGGTGCCTTATTTTTCGAAATCGGTGAGTTCACGGCGAGAAACATTTTTGGAATTAGATCCAGCAGACATTGAGTACTACATTGATTTTGAGCCGTTTAATGATTGTACTTTTTATCGTCCAGTCTTTGGTCGCAGTATGGAGCCTCGCTATAATTCGGGTGATATTATAGCCTGTAAGCGTGTCAATAGCAAGTCAAATATTCTTTATGGTCAGTGCTATTTGTGTGTAATTTCCAATGATGGGGATGTTTACGAAACGCTTGTAATTTTGCGTCGCAGCGACTATGATAATGACACCGAAGTGGTTCTTTTGCCCTTTAATTCGGCTTATGAAAGAACCACTGTGCCACTGAGTTCCATAGTGGAACTTTACTTGATTTGCGGTAAGATTGAGCGCAATATTTAAACAGATTCTTAGCTCTCGAATTTTATTTTGGCAAAGAATTCTGGTTTGTGGAAATTCGGTGTTGGGGTATCAATCGGATTCCACGATAGGAAGTGAGGGGCAGCGAGGTTATCGCCGCATTTATAAAGATTTGCAGAGGCTTCTACGCCATTGAACGAGCTAAAATTGTGTTTAAAGAATGCCTCTATGGGTATCTCCACGCTAATTTTCCAGAGTTGTGGAGTCTTTGAGATTCGTTCGCTAAATGGCTTATTGCCAAGTGTTGAGCATCTTTTTATAAGGCTTAGCACCTCTGAGTTTGCATAGGTTGGGTTTGGTTTTTCTTTTCTGAAAGCCAGTAGCAGTTTGCCAATGCACGAAAACTCAAAATTATAGTATCCAGCATCATCGAATGATATAAAGAATTCCACGCACGAGTCAGTCCACACCTCTCCGTTATCTTCTGTGACATTTGCCATAGTTGCGTATTCTTTGACTTCAAATTCGATAAAGAGTGCTTTGGAGTCGTGCCACAAGGCAGCTGATACAACGGGAGAGTAGGGGAACTCTTTGAACCAGTTATTCTTTTCGATATTTATCTTTGCGGCACTATTTTTTGGTATTATAAAGTTATTTTCTTGCATATTTTTCTACGATTATATTAATTTGTGGGCGTTGTTTTTCGATACTTTCGACCAGTGCGATTTGCGCACGAGTTCTTTCGAGGTTATGTTCGGCGGATTTAGTTTTGTAGTAGTTGTCGCCATCAATATAGTCCATCAAGAATCGCAGCACTTGCTCTGTAGTGATATATTCACCAGCGTATGCAAGTTCCTTTAGTTCCTCGTCGCTGAGCAGTTCCCCCACCTCGCTAAGGTAGCCTTTACAGAGTCCTTCGAAGAGTTCGAGTGACATAGTAACATTTTCGAGTTGCGTGTCGTCTTCTTTGCCAGTGTTGGTGTAGGTTCTAACGCAGTCTCCAAAATCATTTAGTATTGTTGCAGTTAGCACAGTGTCTAGGTCAATTACGCATAGCACTTCGCCCTGAGCAGTAAAGAGGATGTTGCTTACTTTGGTGTCGTTGTGTGTTACTCTTTGCGGGATAGTTCCATTTTGGACTTTACCCCATACCTCAAGCATTTTTGCACGTCTATTTTCGACCCATTCGACTTCTTTTCTAACGTTTTTGAGTCTACCTACGGGGTCATTGGCAATAATACTATCCCATTGATTGAATCGGAAGTCCATTTGGTGGAATCCTGGCAGTGTATCGACCAGTGGAGTAGTAAAGTCCCAAAGCATAGCTTGGAATCTCCCGATACCACGTCCGCCAGCTTCAGCGATTTTAGGGCTGTCGACTTGGCTGTAGGCTATTGTATTTTCGATAAAGAGGGTCATAGTCCAGTATTGGTTTTCACTATCTAGTGTAAAGAGTTCGCCACCGTGTGTTTCAATAATGGTCATAGCACTGCGTAGAGGGTCACCACCTTGGATGATCAGTTTATCTTTAATGTGTTGTGATACTTTAAGTATGTTGTCCATCATATCGGGGATATTCTTAAAGATATTTTTATTCTTTTTTTGCAGGATATAACGAGTGCCGTTTTGTGAGACAGCAATGAGGGTATCGTTAATAAAGCCTTCGCCGAGTTTTGAGATTTCGGCAATAGGGCTATCTATTTTAAAGTGTTTGGTAATATTTAAAAGTCTTTCCATAGTGTGAATTGGTTAAAGTCTATACAAATATACTTTTTTTTTGTTAATTTTGCTAGGAATGTGGAATTTATTTTTAACTTTGTGGGAGTGTAAGAAAATGAGATATAAATTTTACAATAAAAAAATACAATGAAAAAGTTATTATTATTTTTTGTTACTATTTTTATGGTAGCGTGCAATTCAGAGGGTAGCGACGAGGGGTTTGCTACGGTAAAGATTAGTACAATTACGGTCAATACGACAACTTTCACCTTCAAGGCGGTCATAACAGGGGATTATGAGTCATTGGAGTGGGAGTTTTCTGATGGTGTTACGGTGGCTTCAGAGACAAGCGTTACGAAGGTTTTCGAAGAGGCAGGTAGCTACACTGTTATTTTGACGGTGAGTAATGGTAGTGGTGCGACAGTTTCGGCAACAGAGACAGTGACAGTTGCGGAGCAGCCAGCCCAGAAGGTTTATACTTTGGTGTGGAGCGATGAGTTCGATGGTGATGCGCTAAATACCACTGATAATTGGACTTATGAGACTGGTTATATTGCTAATAATGAGTTGCAGAATTATCAGAGGTCAAGTAATTTGAGTGTTAGTGATGGTGTTATGACAATTACTGCTGAGAAGGTCAATGACGATAAGGTGTATGGTTCATATACTTCTTCACGTATTAACACTTATGGCAAGCAGTCGTTCACTTATGGCAGGATAGAGGCTAGGATGCGTTTGCCACTTGGTACAGGGGTATGGCCAGCGTTTTGGATGTTGGGCAATACTATTAATACGGGTGATGGTTGGCCATTGTGTGGTGAGATAGATATTATGGAGTATGTTGGTTACGATCCGCACACTATTCACGCAAATCTTCACACTTATGATTATAATGGTGGCAATGGTAAGGGAGGTTCAATAACTGTAGAGGATGAGTCAGATTGGCACGTTTACGGTATGACTTGGACATCTGAGGGTATTGAGTTTTACTTGGATGATGCTGAGAATGTGTATTATAGTTATAGGACAACGACAACAGAGTTTACGTCTTGGCCATTTGTTCAGCCATTTTTCATAGTATTGAATTTGGCTATTGGCGGAGATTGGGGAGGTGTAATGGGTGTAGATAACACTATTTTCCCAGTTCAGATGGATGTAGATTATGTAAGGGTATATCAGTTGCAGTAGTTTCGCTGGGTACATTAGATGACTAAAGTTTGTTATAGCTTGTATTATAACAGACTAAAATGATTAAAGTTTTTTGGTTCTTTTGTTCACAAAAGAACGATGGCATCAGTCCGCTAGAGTAATAGCAAGGCGGATGCCTTGCCTAAAAATCAAAAGACAAAATCTTTCGGTTGTAAAACCGAAAGCTAGCGCAAACTCCAATAAAAAGTTTTGGGGGTTTGGAGGAACGACAAACAAAAAAATCGAAGATTTTTTTCCAAAACCCAAAAGCTATAGCTCTGGTGTAGTGCTATAGTTTAGCTTGTAGTATTACAGACTAAAATGATTAAAGTTTTTTGGTTCTTTTGTTCACAAAAGAACGATGGCATCAGTCCGCTAGAGTAATAGCAAGGCGGATGCCTTGCCTAAAAATCAAAAGACAAAATCTTTCGGTTGTAAAACCGAAAGCTAGCGCAAACTCCAATAAAAATCTTTGGGGGTTTGGGCGAAGACCAAACAAAAAAATCGAAGATTTTTTTTCAAACCCCCAAAGCTATTGCCCTGTTGTATTGCTATAGTTTCAGCTTGTAGTATTACAGACTAAAATGATTAAAGTTTTTTGGTTCTTTTGTTCACAAAAGAACGATGGCATCAGTCCGC
>JAWXTM010000002.1:0-81227 GCA_044433505.1 Rikenellaceae bacterium | reverse complement strand
CTTTGATTTTTAGGCAAGGCATTCGCCTTGCTCATTGCTCTAGCGGACTGATGCCATCGTTCTTTTGTGAACAAAAGAACCAAAAAACTTTAATCATTTTAGTCTGTAATACTACAAGCTAAAACTAAAGCAATATGAACCGTGCCGATTGTCTGTACTAGCTTTCGGTTTAAAACCGAAAGATTTTTGTCTTTGATTTTTAGGCAAGGCATTCGCCTTGCTCATTGCTCTAGCGGACTGATGCCATCGTTCTTTTGTGAACAAAAGAACCAAAAAACTTTAATCATTTTAGTCTGTAATACTACAAGCTATAAAAAAAGTCTATGGGCACCACCAAACTACAATTTCTCTAAATTATCCTGTGCCGCTAACTTATCTATCACCCCGCAAACCGCACTGTCCATCCTCGAACCTACTCGATAATCTGCCTCCACTACAAAATTTACTCTACCATCCCCCTTGAGCTTCAAAACACTCCGTGGCATCTTCTTATTGGGATCGTAAACCGCTATAGAATGCCCCAACTTCTCCTTTACCAACCGCATACAAGGAACATCAGTAGTCCCGTCACCTATATATATCATATTCTCGAAGGGCATTGGACGAGCCTCCTCTGGCATATAATCATTAATCTTATGGGTATCCCACACCTCCATAACTCCCTTATTAATCTTAAAAATAAACTGAGTCTTGTTGGTATAGTTCACCGACACCCCAGGCCAATAGGCAACGCCATCGACATCGTAAAGAAACGAACAAGCAAAAATCTGCTTAAACTCCGCCGCAATAGCCGTTCCCTCTATCATCTCCTTTATGCCCGAAGAGTTGATATAGTGCTCCACCTCCATCCCCTTGCTCTTGCCATACTCATTGATGCGAGCGAACCACTCCACTACCCCCTCAAAGAAGCGCACCTTCTGTCCCGAACGCTTAAAGGAGTCACGACTAAGTGACGTACCGCTGCTCTTGGCAGCAAGTATCATCTCGCTAAGGTAACAGAGTATTGGATCGGCATCATTATCAATAGCCTTTTGGGTGGAAGTTTTCCAGAATTTTTTGTTATTCTTACCCACGGCAGGTAGAAAATCATACTCCTGCATATTGCCTGGCGATAGCGTACCATCAAAATCGTAAATTATTGCAACTCGGTTCATCTCTTAAAAATTTTATTTTGGTTCTCTATGCTTTCGCTATGTATTGCGCCCAGCACACTCTCTACAAAATCTTGACTAAGTCCCAATTCTTTACTACGCAACGTGAAGTTTTTAACTATTGTTGACCAGCGCTGATTCTGAACTATTACAACATTATTCTGAGATTTTAGTTCGCCAATCTCACGTGAAATTTGCATCCGGCGGCTCAGTATATCGAAAAGCTCCCCATCGAGGGTGTCAATACGGCTTCTAAGTGCCGAAAGTTCAGTGGTGTAGGACTCGCTCTCTAGGGTTGCATTGCGCCAGACAACATTTGAAAGCATCTGCGAAAAGTCTTGTGGAGTGAGTTGTTGCTCGGCATCGCTCAGGGCTGAGTGTGGGTTGCAATGGCTTTCGACCATAAGCCCATCAAAGTTCAAGTCGGCTGCCATCTGCGATATTTCGGCAATCAGCTCTCTCTTTCCAGCAATATGCGAAGGGTCACAAATCATTGGCAACGTGGGGAATAGCCTCTGCATATCTAGAGCCAAGTGCCACATCGGGGAGTTACGATACCCTCTACTATTATAGGAAGTAAAGCCTCTATGTATTAGCCCCAAGTCACTTAGCCCCACACACTGCAATCTCTCCAGCGCACCTGCCCATAGTCCCACATCGGCACTCAATGGATTTTTAATAAAGACTCTTTGTGAAGAAACGCCTCTGAGTGCTTCGGCAATTTCCTGTACTACAAATGGATTAACGGTGGAGCGTGCCCCAATCCAGAGCATATCCACGCCATACTTTAGAGCAGCCTCGACGTGTTCGGCTCTAGCCACTTCAATGGCAACGGGCAGTCCCGTAAGCTCCTTAGCTTCTTTGATCCATTCGAGAGCCTGCACCCCAACTCCCTCAAATCCACCGGGTTTTGTGCGAGGTTTCCAGACCCCAATACGGAGCATTCCTACGCTAGGATTCTCTGCCAAAAGGGTACAACTCCTAAGAAGTTGTACCCTGCTTTCTGCGCTACAAGGCCCAGCAATTATGAGCTTGTCGCTTGCCACTAGAATCGGTAGCGTAATGCCAAACCGAAGTTATAACCTGCAAATCCAACAGCACTGTCTCCACCAAAGATAAAGCCAATGGCAGGTTTATAGTCCGCTGCAATTTGCAAAGGTGCACCACTAAAGTTATATTCAATACCGATACGTGGGATAAGGTCTAGTTCGAAATAAGAGGTAGTCCAATTAAATCCGACACCAGCACCGACACCAGCATACCAATTAAAGTTGCTCGAACCGATATTAAATAGCCAGTTATTAGTTACATCCACACCAAAACCGCCAAACGAATATGGGAAACTAAGGTTAGCTTCCAAGAACATTGCCTCACGGAAATTTTGTTGATATGAAATACTAAGGTCTGGACCAAAGCGTAGACCAACTGCACGTGCACCAGAAAGTGAAAAGCCTTCATCTTGTGCCGAAGCACTCGCTGTCGAAAATAGTGCCATACAAGCCACTACTACTGTAAGTAAAAATTTTCTCATTGTTTTTTTAAGTTATTAGTTAAATTATAAATTATGAATTATGCATTCTAAAAGCTACGACCAGAGCCGCCACCAAAGCTTCCGCCACCGCCGAAGCCTCCAAAACCACCGCCGCCAGAGCCACCACCGAAGCCGCCACCGCCTCTGCCACCAGAGCCGCCAAGCAGTATCCACCAAGGAAGCATACCGCCCCCAGAGCCTCCACCGCCAGAGCCTGAGTTACCGCCATTGCCTCTACCGCCTCGCCCAACTATCGAAATTACAATAATTAGTACTATTACGATAAGTGGTAAGAAATCAAACCCCTTTTCGTACTTATCGGCGCTGAACTCCCCTCGTACAATACCACGAAGCTCACGTGCGCCCTTATCAATGGCAGCAAAGTAATTCCCCTTTGAGAGGTCGTCTATCATTACCGCATCAATCAATCGCCCTGCCTTAGCATCATTTAGCACTCCTTCGAGTCCACTGCCAACGGCAATATAAATCTCGCCTTTGGTGTCGTTGCGTGGTTTGAGCAACATCACTATACCATTATCTTTGCTCTTTTGCCCAACGCCCCAGTTGTCGATAATGCCAGCTGCCATCTCGGCAGGGGTGTATCCATCTAGATCACTCATCGTAACCACTGCAATCTGAGTTGAGGTATTGCGAGCAAAAGTCGCTAGACTATCCTCCAGTACTCTAGTTTGAGAGGGAGTAAAGAGTCCAGCGTAGTCATTGACTAGGCGCACTGGTCGCATTGGCTCAGGCGTTCGTACCTGAGCCAGCGATACCACTGTGCATACAAATAGTAGTGATGCTATTAAAAATTTACGCATATTTTAAAACTCAATATCAGGGGCATTCTGAGTACCCTGCTGCGCTTCGAACATATCACGAGCCTCGAAGCCATAGATCCCCGACAATAAGTTGCGTGGGAACTTCTTTAGGTAAACATTATACTCCTTAACGGCTTGATTAAAGTCCGTGCGAGCCTTGGTTACACGATTCTCAGTGCCAGCAATCTCGTCCTGCAAACCAATAAAGTTCTGCGATGCCTTAAGGTCTGGATAGCTCTCACCGATTGCCATCAACCTACCAATACCTTGGCTTAGTTGAGCCTGTGCAGCCTCGAACTTTTTGAGGTTTTCAGCTGTCAGGTCATCTGCGCTAAGCTTTATTGAAGTTGCATTGGCACGAGCCTCCACAGTTTCGATCAGCGTCTTTTGTTCGTGGTCGGCATAGCCCTTAACGGTGCTTACCAAATTCTTAAACAAATCTGTTCTGCGTTGATACTGCGCCTCGACATAAGCCCACTTTGCGTCGACCTCTGCCTCACGGCTCACTAGCGAATTGTAAGTACCGATAAAGAGGTTATAGAGTATTACTATACCTGCAATTATCAGCACCCATTTAATGTACTTTCCCATTATTATTCTTATTTCATTTTAATATAGTTGAAGTGCGGACCGAAACGCTCAAATGCAGCCTTCGATAGCTCTTCTTGGTGTTGAGGTGCAGCAACCGAAATAATCAAGCGTGCACGCTCCTGAAGAGTCTTGCCATACAAATCCACCGCACCAAACTCAGTCACGAAGTAGTGCATATGTGAACGTGTAGTAACAACTCCTGCGCCAAGATTCAATACTGGAGCAATCTTCGAGAGACCTTTGTTAGTTACAGCTGGCATAGCGATAATTGCCTTACCACCCTTACTAAGCGATGCGCCATAGATAAAGTCAACCTGACCACCCACACCTGAGTAGTGTTTAGTACCAAGCGAGTCGGCACAAACCTGACCTGTAATATCAACTTGAAGTGCTGAGTTAATTGCAGTCACTTTGTCGTTCTTAGCAATGATGAATGGGTCGTTGGTGTATCCTACGTCCATCATAAGCACCCCTGGGTTATCGTTGATAAAGTCATAGACCTTTTGTGAACCCATAAGGAATGTAGACACCATTTTACCTCTGTCAATACTCTTAGCCTCACCATTAAGCACACCCGACTCAACAAGTGGAAGAACGCCGTCAGCAAACATCTCGGTGTGAACACCAAGGTTCTTGTGACCACCAAGTTGCGCCAACACTGCGTTAGGAATTGCACCAATACCCATCTGCAAACAAGCACCATCCTCGATAAGTGCAGCACAGTGGCGACCAATAGCGAGTTCCACCTGGCTAGGGGCAGAGAAGTGAGCCTCCTCCAATAGCTCATCGTGAGCACACCAAACGTCAATCATATCAGCTTTGATCATCGCATCACCAAAGGCACGTGGCACGTGTTTGTTGATAATAGCGATAGTAGTATCGGCCATTTCGATTGCAGCCAAAGTAGCATCAACCGAAGTACCAAGCGACACATAACCGTGAGCATCTGGAGGTGAAACCTGCACCATTGCAACATTAATTGGTAGTGCACCACAGCGATATAGCTTTTGGGTTTCGCTCAAAAATACTGGAATATAGTCCGCAAAACCAGCCTGAGTAGCCTTTCTAAGGTTGCCACCCACAAAGAATTGATCGGCTTGGAAAATGCCTTCGAACTCAGCCTCACCATAAGGTGCTGGGCCTTCGGTGTGAAGGTGGTGGATGTGAACATCACGAAGCTCACCTGCTTTGCCACGCTCCATAAGAGCTTCGATTAGGGGTGCTGGTGCTGCCGCAACGCTCGAAAAGTGAATGTGATCACCCGATTTAACTACTTTTACTGCCTCCTGAGGACTTACGATTTTGATTTCTCTCATTTTTTATTATTTATCTAATTTATTTTGTATTGTCTCAACCAAATATTTATTGTGTGCTGAAATCACAGCATTACCACTGTACGAGTTTTTCAGCTTGCTTTCAATCTTACGCAACTCGGCAAGCACCATTGCTTGGGCATCGGTAATGCTCGCAAGCGACATCTTCTCGAAGTTCAGTGAACCCAACAATCTCTCGACATATACCTTTTGTAGCAAGCGTTGTACCTCATTTGGATTGCTCACCATAATGTAACGATTAAGATCGCTAAAATATTGAGCCACTGTATAAGTTTTATTACCTAGTTCAGCCTCAGCGTTGATAAGGTTATTGATTACACGAACATTTACAATTCTATTCATATTCGCAATATAGAGAGTTGTAGCAATGCTCATTGTAGTAGTCGAGGTTGTCTTGAGCACCTCTTTGTCAAAGAGCCACTCGGGAGCTTTGAAGTAGTTGTTTGCTAGCCACTTCATAGCCTCCTCTTGCTTAGCCTTTTCGACATAGATATAGACATCACTGCCTTGCTCAACTGTCAGCGGAGTTTCGTAGATACCACCCAGCCACTTTGCAACGTGACCAACGTAGCGACCATACTGCGTTACAACTTGATCAAAAATCTCCTTAAGCCCTTCGTAGCCTTGGTTCTCAACCTTAGTCCACTCAGGTAGACCTTCAACCACTCGCTCTAAGTTCTTAAGCCCTAGCTCATTAGCCTTCATTTGATTGTCGCCCAAGTCCTCGGACTGACTCCTCGGATCATTTGCACTCATCTCGTGACCGAACCAAAGTCGTGGATCTTTTTGCTTTTCGATAATCCATTCGTTGAGCAGAGTTTCTTCAGCCTCTGGGGTTGTTAGCTCAGGAAAGCGGCGGTAGCCCCACTCGATAGCCCAAGTATCATAGTCCCCGATTCGAGGGAAGAGCAACTCAGGTGAGATATTATCCTCTGGTTGCACCACATAGTTAAACCTAGAGTAGTCCATAATAGATGGTGCGTGACCATATTTTCTTAGGTACTCTTCGTTTCTAAGGCTATCGACTGGCACAGCCGAAGATGAGCCAAAGTTGTGACGAAGCCCAAGGGTATGCCCAATCTCGTGTGAACTAACAAAGCGAATAAGCTCTCCCATTAGTTCCTCTGGCAACTCCATCTGTTGGGCACGAGGGTCGTTAGGCGCAACTTGCACCATATACCAATTTCTTAGCAGCAGCATCACATTGTGATACCAATTCACGTGACTCTCTAAGATTTGCCCCGTGCGAGGGTCTTTAATATGTGGGCCACTTGCATTAGGGGTGGTCGATGGTTTATAGACAATAGCCGAGTGGCGTGCATCCTCCAGACTCCACGTTGTATCGCCTACGGGTGCTTCCTTAGCCATAATAGCATTCTTAAAGCCTGCTGCACGGAATGCTGGTTCCCAGTCATTTACGCCTTGCATAAGGTATGGAACCCACTCTTTAGGAGTTGTAGGGTCGATGTAATAGATAATAGGCTCTTTAGGTTCGACCAACTCTCCACGCATATACGCCTGTATATCCTCTTCTTTAGGCTCTAGCCTCCAGCGAGAAATCATCTGAATTTGCTTTACCCCCTGAGGATTCTTGTCATAATCGACATATCTTTCGGTGAAGTATCCAACCCTATCGTCAGCATAACGAGGCTGCATAGGCACTTCAGGTAGTTCAACGAACGAGGTATTTATCTCGAAGCTAGCAGGCGACGATGGGAATGGTTTGCCATCAAAACTCTTGATGCTTGGGGTGTACATATAGGTCTTAACAGACTTAAACTCAGCATTTATAGGGAATGATTTCACCTCGCTGATATAGCTCCTTTTGGCCTGATATTGCGAAAGTCCAAGGCTACGCTTCGACCACTCGTTAAATGAAGTTATGCTATTATCACCTGTCAAGAAGTCTGTGACTTCGATAAGCAGCGTATCCTTTGCCTCATTATTGCCCTTAACCTCGAAGCTCTCAACTATTGGTTGGAAGTTGCTACGCATTACATTTTCGTACATCTGTGAGGCAGTATCGCGAGGCATCTCACGGGTGCTGATGCTCTGCAAAATCACCTTCTTGCCATCTGGCGAGAGGTTAAAGCGCACCAACTGCTGGCTCACTGGGTCACCTGCATAGCCCGAAAATGGGGTCTTAACAGTTGATGAACCCTGACTCAGCCTAGTGCTCACAAGGTAATCTCTACCGAGTTGCTCCTGCGAAATCAAGAAATAGTACTTACCCTCTTGCTCCACAACATTGAACAGCCCAGAGTGGTACTCAGCACCTTTCTTAATCACAGACTCAATAGAGCCCTTCTTCGCTTGAGGTGCTTTTTTGGTAGTATCGGCAACCTCTGTTTTATTTTTCTTTGATTTCTTAGGCTTTGCAGCCTCTGCATAGCTTGCCGAGAGAGCGAAACTTAGCAATAAACATAGGGAGAGAATTTTTTTCATAACATTATTGATTTTTGTTTTTATCTTGACGCTTAGCTATTCTAAAGTAGAGTATCCATATCACCACAATCGCAACGATATATGCCCAGTGATCCTCTAAAAATCCACCCTGCACACTCGCTGAACCCTCACTTGCCCTTACGCAAAGAACTGCCCCAAGAAACATAATTATAGAGAGTAATCTTTTCATCGTCATATTCTTTTTTTTTGAAAAAAGGGGGGTAACCACTTCACTTTAGCAGTCACCCCCCTCTCTCTTTACTTATCAACTCTATTTGCGTCTTTGCTGCTGTTGCTGTTGTTGCTGGCGTTGCATCTCCTCTAGGCGAGCTTGCCATTTGGATTTCTTAACAGGCTTTTTAGCATTGTCCTGCATCTTGGCGTGCAACTTTGCATCACTCACAAATGAGCGGAAGGCGTAGGTTTGTCCTATTGTAATAACGTTGCTTAGGAAGTAGTAGTACGTAAGACCCGAAGCAAAGTCATTGAACATAAAGAGTAGCATTAGTGGCATAATATAGAGCATCATAAACTGCATACCAGGCATTGAATTGCTTTGCATTGCGCTTTGTTGCTTCATATTGATTTTCTGCATCACGAAGAGCGAAACAGCCATAAGCAGTGTAAAGAGCGATACGTGGTCGCCATAGAACGGTATGCTAAATGGTAGGTCAATGCCATCATAGCTCGAAAGGTCAGTAGCCCATAGGAACGACTCTCCACGAAGTTCAATCGAGGCAGGAAAGAACCTAAACATTGCGATAAGCACTGGGAACTGAATCAGCATAGGGATACAGCCGCCCATTGGTGACACCCCTGCGCTTTTGTATAGAGCCATCGTAGCTTGTTGCTTCTTCATTGCATCTTCACGCTTAGGGTAGCGTTCGGCAATCTCCTTGATCTGAGGCCCAAGAAGGCGCATCTTCGCCATACTCATATATGATTTATAAGTAAGTGGCAGGATGATAATCTTGATAAAGAGAGTAAGAAGCAGGATAATGATACCGTAGTTTGAGATAAATCCACTAAGGAAGTCAAACACTGGGATAACAATTAGCTCATTGACCCAACCAAAGATACCCCAACCTAGTGGCACTAGCTCTTGGAACTGATACTTTTCGCCGTACGCCTCTAGCGTCGAGAACTTATTAGGCCCGAAGTAGAAGTCGAAGTTATATGTATCTTGAGTAGGGCTATATGGCAATGTAAACTTAGCGTGGAAGTCTTTGATATAGTCTGCCGTAGGTTCGTAGGTGGCATACCCTACATCAGCCGAAGCGAAGTCCCCAACGATAATTGAGCTAAAGAACTGCTGCTTGAAGGCTACCCACTGCACTTTAGTAGGTATTGATTCGCTCTGAACGCCCTTAGATTGTACAAGCTCCTCGATATTGTCATCATCACCAGGTACTTTGTAGGCAACCGTGGTGTAGTTATTTTCATTAGTAAAGCCCTTTTCTTCTTTAGGCGATGCCACTGACCACTGTAGTTCGATAGCTGGCTGAGTAGCAAGCATATATGAACGGAAGTGCGAGAAGTCAGCACTGAAATCCATCATATAGTCATTCTCAGCAATGGTGTACACGTAGTCAATGTAGCTAAGGCTATCTGCACGGAGGCGATAGGTCACTGAGTTTTTGCTGTGTGTGTGTAGTTCAAAGAAGAGTTGAGCAGTAGAGAGGCGTTCTGGCGCATAGACATCAAAGCCAAAGTTATTGCCCTCATTACTAAAGAGCACTACATTTTCGCCTTCATTCTTTGGATTTTGGCGTTTATAGTCCTTTAGTTCAACCCTTGCAATCTTACCACCCTTATTCGAGAAAGTATATAGTGCGAGTTCATTTTCAAGGGTAAAGAACTCCTCTGTACCCTGTGCCGTAGAGGCTAGCGAGCCAAGCACCTGAGCTTCACGCACTAATGCCAAACTATCAGCCATTGCTTGTGTTTGGATTTGTTCCTGGGCCGATACAACTGGTGCATTTGCCCTATCGATAGAGTCCATATTGGCCTGCTTACGAGCACTCTCTGCATTAGGCTCCTCGACTTTGCTTGAGTTCCAAGCACTAAAGCCAAAGAGGATACCGCCAATTACTAATAGCCCAATTAATGTATTTTTATTCATCGTTTTCTTTTAGTAGTTTTATATTCTAGTGCCGCAGCAGTAAATGCTACGAAGAGTGGGTGTGGATTCTCCACATTACTCTTATACTCTGGGTGGAACTGCACGCCAACAAACCAAGGGTGCTCGGCAATCTCGACAATCTCGACCAATCCCGTAGCAGGGTTTATACCCGTTGGAGTAAGCCCAGCCGAGGTTAACTGTTCGAGGTATTCGTTATTGAATTCATAGCGGTGGCGGTGACGTTCCGAGATTTTCAGTGACCCGTAAGCGGCAGCGGCTCTCGATCCCTCTGTTAGCTCACAGTCATAAGCTCCCAAACGCATAGTGCCCCCCATATTCTCGATACTCTTTTGTTCCTCCATAATGTCAATTACTGGGTGAGGAGTGTTTTGGTCAATCTCACGAGAGTTTGCACCCTCAAGACCCAACACATTGCGTGCATACTCTATCACCGAACACTGCATACCAAGGCAGATGCCAAGGAATGGGATATTGTTTTCTCTGGCATATCTAACGGCAGTGAATTTACCCTCCAACCCTCTGTGACCAAAACCTGGGGCTACCAACACAGCACTCATACCCTCCAACATTAGCTCAACATTCTGTTCGTTGATATGTTCAGAGTTAACGTACTCTAGGCGCACTCTGGCTTGCAGCACTGCACCACTATGGATAAACGCCTCAGAGATAGACTTATAGGCATCAGGGAGTTCGGTGTACTTGCCAACCAGCGCAATTCTCACCTCATCTTTAGGATTCTTTACCTTTTCGACAAACTCACACCACTGTGTCATATCCACAGGTAGAGTACTGTCAAGCTGCAACTTTCTGAGCGTAACGGTATCAAGCCCCTGCTCCTGCATCTTCATTGGCACTTCGTAGATAGTCTTAACGTCGATGGATTGCACCACTGCATCAGGCTCAACGTTACAGAATAGTGCCACCTTGCGTTTCACTTCACTAGTGAGTTCCTTTTCGGTACGCAATACCAATACATCTGGCTGAAGACCATTCTCCAACATCATCTTTACAGAGTGTTGCGTAGGTTTAGTTTTTAGTTCACCGCTGGCTCTCATATAAGGAATCAACGTAAGGTGAACAATCATAGTGTTGTCTGCGCCAAGCTCATACCTCAACTGGCGCACTGACTCGATATAGGGCAACGATTCTATATCGCCTACAGTACCACCGATTTCGGTAATTACCACATCATACTCACCGCTCTGACCGAGCAGCAATATGCAGCGTTTAATTTCATCCGTAATATGGGGAATAACCTGAACAGTCTTGCCCAAGAATTCGCCTTTACGTTCTTTACTGATTACATTTTGGTAGATACGACCCGTAGTAACGTTATTAGCCTGCGAGGTGGCACGAGCGGTAAAACGCTCGTAGTGTCCAAGGTCTAGGTCAGTCTCCGCACCATCCTCGGTAACATAGCATTCGCCGTGTTCGTAAGGGTTCAGAGTACCTGGGTCAATATTAATATATGGGTCGAGTTTCTGGATAGTCACCCTATAACCACGAGCCTGCAACAGTCGTGCAAGCGAGGCTGAGATGATACCCTTACCCAATGAAGAGGCAACGCCTCCAGTTACAAAAATATACTTTGTCATCTATGTTTATTCTACAATCTTAATCTTCTCTTTCACTTGTGCAATCTCACTATTAATCTTTTCGATTTTGCGCTCCACTTCTTGCTTCAATGGGTTCACACCCTTCGAATTTGCAAAGAAACCAATATTGTTATTCAACTGACGAGCCTCTGCCTCCAAGTTACGTAGGCGAGTGTAGAGCTTATCTCTTTCAGAGTTCGCTGCGCCACCCTCTTTAGCCGCACCAGAGAATCTTTGGCGATAGCGTTCGATTTGTTCGCTACCCTCTCTCTTGCGAAGTGAGTTAAAGAGCGTATCACACACCTCTTTGTACTCTTTCATAAGGGCATCTTTCTTGGAATTTGCAACAAAACCTATTGCACTAAAGCGACCCATCACCTCTTTTAGCTTATCGAATGAAAGTTCCTCGGTACCATAAAGTGCACGAAGTTCCTCGATAATTGCTTGTTTAGCAACGAGGTTCTGCGCATAACTAGAGTTAGCATCTTTAAAGTGCTCACCCTTGCGCTCAAAGAACTTATCGCACGCTGCACGGAATCTAATCCACAGTGCGTCAGAGTACTTACGAGGCACAACCCCTACTGTCTTCCACTCTTTTTGTAGAGCAATGATTTGTTCAGTAGCATCTTTATAATCTTCCGAAAGGCTAAGTTCTTCGGCCTTTTCGCACAGTGCTGTCTTTTTGTCAAGGTTAGTCTGCATATCGCCCTTCATCGAGTTAAAGAACTCTCTCTTGGCAGCAAAGAATTTATCGCACGCCGCTCTAAATCTTTCGTAAATAGCGGTATTATCTTTCTTTGGAGCAAACCCGATAGTTTTCCATTCAGCTTGGAATGCAGTGATTTTCTCTTGCATTTCGTTCCAGCCCTTAGCCGAAGCAGGTACACTTTCGACCATCTCTTCGATAGCACTACAAATTGCAGCTTTCTTTTCAAGGTTTTCCTCTTGAGCAGCACGCAACGAGTCGTAGTGTTCTTGGTGGCGTTTGTTCACAACCGAGCTTGCCACTTTAAATCTTTCCCACAGCTCCTCTTTAACCTCAAGAGCAACAGGGCCCGATTCTCTATACTCTTCGTGAAGTTTCTGAAGTTCATTGAAAGCAGTAACGGCCGATTGTAATTGCGACAAAGCCTCAGCCTTTTCGCAAATAGCAAGTTTCACTTCGTAGTTACGTTTTAGGTCAAGGTCACGCAGTTCACGATTGATTTTCACGTAGTTATAGAAGTTTTCGGTATGGTGGTGATATGTTTCCCACAGGTCTTTAGTAACCCCTAGTGGCACAGCACCAATTTCTCTCCATCTCTCTTGCAGAGCTTTAAAGGCAGCGAATGTAGCTCCCATAGTTTCGCTAGAGTTTACAAGAGCCTTGAGTTCTTCAACGATTTGGAGTTTAGCTTTATAGTTTTCCTCTTTTTGTTCTTCGCTTTGGGCAATTACCTTGTTGCGATTATCACGGTAAAGGGCAAGTAGTTCTTTGAATCTAACTTCTTCTGGGCGCACTTCGGCCTTAAACTCATCTTCGATGCCACCGTTGAGCACAAATAGGACTTTATCCTTTTCGTCAGCGGCTTTAATCTTTTTGTAGAAGACTACTTTAATTTCTTCGACTCTTTCTTTAAGTTCAGTGATAGGGCGATTTTCAATATCGCTAGCGAGTTGAGCTGTCAGCTCTTCCAGATTCATTTCCGCAAGATTTTTTTGGGCAGTTTCCGCTTGAGTTTCCTCAGTTACAGGGGCAGTTTCCGCTTCCACCTTTTCGGGAGTTTGCTCTGCTGTAGTTTGCTCAACATCTTGGGTTTGAGTTACTTGTTCTTCTAAATTTTGTTCTAAATTTTCCATTTCGTTGCCTGCTTATTAGTACAGTTAAAGGACAAAGATAATAAAAAGAAATTAGTTAGGCGATATTCTGTCATTTTTTTTTACAACTTTGTACAGATTATTAGCGTATTTGTGCTAGAGCATTGCGTTATAGCTTGTATTATTACGAACTAAAATAATACAAGCTATAACAAGCTAAAACATCCCCAACTCTAATAGTGCCTCCTCGCTCATCTTAGACTTATCCCACACTGGCTCAAATACCAACGTCACCTCAACCTCACTAACACCCTCAACTCCACTAGCCGCACTCTTTACATCCTCGAGTAACTGATCGGCCATCGGACAATTTGGCGCAGTGAGCGTCATCTCAATATGCACCATTCCACTTGGCTCATAATCAATATCATAAATAAGCCCAAGGTCATAAATATTTACTGGTATCTCAGGGTCAAAAACACCCTTTAATGCAGCAACAATCTCCTTTTGTTTCTCTAATATATCTTGTGCTCTCATAAGGTGTTAGATAGGGTATTAGCTAGGGTTTTAATTCTTTGTTTCATTGATGCTACACCATTTGAGCGAGTGGTCGACAGGTTCTCATTCAACGACAGCTCATCCAAATAACTAAAGCTCTCTGCCTCAATCTGCTCTGGGGTCATCCCCTCGACTGCTGCAAAGAGCAAAGAGAGTAGCCCACTCACAATAATCGCATCACTAGCACCACTAAAGTGCATAGTTCCATTCTCATTTTTTTGCGCAGTTATCCACACACGGCTTTGACACCCAGAGATAAGATTCTCTGGGGTCTTTAGCTCATCGGGCATCAACGAAAGTTCATCGCTCAGCTCAATAATGTAGTTATAGCGATCGAGCCATTCAGGCATAAAGCTCATATCGCTGAGTATTTCTTTAATCTTTTCGTTCATACTATTGTAGTGTTATTTTAACCGCTTGGGTGTCACGTGAGTTAGACCCTACCATAATCAGGAAGTCACCTGGATCGGTAACGTACTCCAGATCACGATTCATATACTTTAGATCCTCTGCCGTAATGGTAAAGACAACCTCTGTGCTTTGGTGAGCATCGAGGTCGAGAAGTTGGAATGCTCTGAGGTTTTTCACTGGAGTAGTAACGCCAGAGACTAGGTCACGGATATAGAGTTGTACGACTTCACGTCCAGCGTACTTGCCTCTATTCTTTACAGTTACCTTCACTTCTATAGGTTCATCCATAGCGTAAGTGCTTTTCTCAACGGTAGGTGCGCTGTATGTAAAATCGCTGTAGCTGAGTCCAAAGCCAAATGGGTAGGCTGGTCTAAAGTCAATATCTTGGTAGCAAGTAGTATAGCCTTTTCTATCGCTTTCTGGGCGACCAGTGCTTTTGTAGTTATAGTAGATAGGCACTTGACCGAGGTGCGCAGGGAATGTCATAGGCAATTTTCCAGATGGGTTATAGTCCCCCGATAGCACATCAGCTATTGCATTACCAGCCTCAGTTCCCAACCACCAAGTAAGTAGGATTGCATCTGCGGCAGGCTCCATCTCGCTGAATATCATTGGGCGACCACCCATAAGCACTACCACTACATTGTCGCAATATTTCTTTAGTTCTTGTACTAGTTGTTGGTGGTTTTTATTAACACTAATATCGGCACGGCTCTTAGCCTCACCACTGTGGTCATATCTTTCACCAACGGCAACGATAACCACGTCACTCTTCTTTGCATTAGCTATTGCACCCTTAAGGTCAACTAGTTCGAAAGTTTCGAGGTCGTAGCCCTCAGAGTACGTAATAGTAGACTCACTGTAGCGACCCTTTAGTCCATCGAACAAGGTTACTGCCTCATCCACAACACCTTCGCCAGCCCAAAAGCCCATCATATCTTGTTGAGAGTTTGCTAGTGCACCAACTACCGCAATTTTTTGTTTTTGGTCAGCGAGTGGGAGTATATTCTTTTCATTCTTTAGGAGCACTACCGATTTGCGACCTGCCTCACGAGATAGCTCACGTAGCTCATCGCAGAGCACATAACGCTGCTCACGCTCTTCGTTACAGTAGCGGAAAGGGTCATCAAAGAGTCCTAGTTCAAACTTTTTGAGCAGCACACGGCGCACCGCATCATCAACATATTTAATATCAACTGTTCCTTCATTAACAAGTTCTGCGAGGTAGTCCACATAGGCTCTAGACTCCATATCCATATCACATCCAGCAATAATGGCAGCAGCTGCGGCATCCTTATTATCTGCAACATAGCCGTGTGCAATCATCTCTCTGATTGAGCCCCAGTCCGAGACTGTAAAGCCACTATAATCCCAGTCACCCTTTTGCACGTCACGTTGAATGTACTCATTACCAGTGGCAGGTACACCATTAATATCGTTAAAGGAATTCATAAAAGTAGCAACACCAGCCTCAGCAGCAGCCTTAAATGGAGGTAGGTATGTATCGTGTAGCGAAAGCATCGAAACGTCTACCGTATTGTAGTCCTTACCAGCGATTGCTGCACCATAGGCAGCAAAGTGCTTAGCACAAGCCATAATTGTATTTATGTCGTTGAGCGACTCCCCTTGAAAACCCTCAACTCTAGCCTTTGCCACGAGTGTACCATACCAAGTATCTTCGCCAGCACCCTCCATAACACGTCCCCAACGGGCATCACGTGCAATATCTACCATCGGAGCGAATGTCCAGTGAACCCCCTGCGCCGAGGTTTCAAGGGCAGCACCTGCTGCAGTGCGCTCCATCAAATCAAGGTCGAAACTCGCTGCCTCACCAAGCGGAATAGGGTAGACTGTGCGCATACCGTGGATAACATCCAGCCCAAAGATCATTGGGATACCGAGGCGTGACTCTAGTGCCATCTCTTGGAACTTACGGGTGTGCTCCACCGATTTGATATTAAGCATCGAGCCGACCAGTCCATTCTTAATATGGTCTAGTTTTTCTGGATTATCGAGCACGGGACCCGTTGCAGTCCAGTTGCCAGTGTATTGGTTAAGCTGTCCCACCTTTTCTTCGAGGGTCATAAGCGACAGAACAGAGTCTACTTTATGGGCATACTTCTGTGGGATTTCAACTGGGGTAAAACCCTGCGCACTGCTACTCGCTACACTTAGCAATGAGGCAGCACAAATCGTTACAATTTTTTTCATAGTTTTCGTTATATATGTTAGTATTATTTCTCAAAAATTCCTTCGATTGGACGTCCCGTTGAGGCATTAGGTGGGGTAACACCCACATAGGCAGCAACGGTTGGGGCAATGTCTTGTAGTTTAACATCGCTATTGATAGTCTGTGGCACGACTCCCCCTCCCCAGAAGACTAGTGGCACGTGGGTATCATAGATATATGGCGAGCCACTTTGAGAGAGGCTACTGGAGCTATCAATCCACCCAGGTAGGAAGTTCAGCACCACATCCCCAGAGTGGCGAGCAAAGTAGCTACGCTGTGCACTGCCCATCACACCCGAGGTAAACTCTCCACTCTGCATAGTAGTGGAGGTAATGGCTGATGCAACACCTCGAAACTGTATAGAAAAATTCGCTGCAATATCCTGCACCTCGCTCAGCGAAAAGCCTGCTGCATAGATTTTACGACGGTTCAAATAGAGCTGGTTATTGAGAAACTCCAGCACCCAGCGTTCCCCATATTCATTGCTCTTTTTGGTCTGTTCGGCATTCATTCGAGCTGAGAGCTGTGCCCCCAAAAAACCATTCATAAGTATCTCGAATTGCGAGGCATTGAAGTGTCCAACAGGGACTTTACTGCTTTCAATCACTGCATCCGAGCTGCCGTGTGCCGAGCTAAAGATAACGAGCATATTTTCCTTACCCACTTGCGATTCTAGGAATGCGAGGAGTGCTTCAATCTCAATATCGAGTCTATAGAGCACATCTTCGACCTCCATAGAGTTTGGACCATACTTAGCCGCAGCGCAGCGTGGCGACTCAAAGACCACCGAGAGGTAGTCTGTCGAAGAGTCCTTACCCAGCTCCTCTGCCAAGATACTCTGCACCGCAAAGTCCTTAATCAGAGAGTTAGCAGCAGGGGTTGTGGTGAGTTTTTCGTAGTCAAACTTCTTAGTGCCAAGGCTCATCATTGTGGCACTCTGCTTAACATCACTACGCAATACATTATAATATATTCCCTTATCCTTTGAGAGTTTCCACGTAGCGGAGCAATATGCCGCTGCCAACTCTTTTTTATTAAAGTTATTGACCCAGTCAGGTAGGTTTTTCGTATAGTATGACGAAGATACCATCTTACCGCTACGTTGGCTCACCCAGTAGACCCCATCGGCATTAAAGCCCCCTGCAATAACGGCAGGTAGCGGATTGAGTGCCACCGAGATAACCTTTGACGAGGGTTCAATTTCGCTGATACAGTCCCCGAGGGTTGATGCAACCAGCGAGCGAGGCGAGAGCTGTGCATCGTAGGCGTCATCCCCAACAGTAAGCACCTCTTTATCAAAACCTAGCTGCATTCTTGTGCCTGTAGTATAGTCGAACCAATACTCCCCAACAACACCGTGCGAGGAGGGTGCTGCCCCCGTTGCAATGGTTGCCACCCCAACAGGGGTTGTAGAGTTAGAGTAGTCGATAAGTGCTCGTGAGCATACCGCCCCCTCGTTTATAAGTTTCATAATGCCTCGTGAGCTAAAACCCTTATTAAATTTGAGTAGGTAGTCGTAGCGCAGACCTGCCACAGTGATATTTACCACCAGTTTTGGCTTCACGGGGTTTTGAGCCTTCACCGAGATTAGGCAACATATTAACAGGGCTATAAGTAGGAGTTTGTTTTTCATTTAAGGCATAAAGTTATCATTACCACTATAAGGTGTTATGAATTCGTAGGATGAGTTATAGATAAATTCTGAGATTGATTTAAAGATTGGGGCGGCGAGCTGTGCACCGTAGTATGTACGACCCGAACCGCTCTGGTAGTGGGTCTCAAAGGCAATAATCATAGAGTACTTAGGATTATCGGCAGGGAAGTAGCCTGCCACTGAACCCAAATACTGCCTCTTTGAGTCATCATCACCATAACCCCTGCTGCCTTGTGCAATCTGGGCTGTGCCAGTCTTAGCTGCACTGCTAAAATAGTCGCTCTTTAAGGTCTTAGCAGTACCGTTATTCACTACCGATTCGAGGGCAAGCTGCACCTGCTTAATGGCACTAGGCGAGGCTATTTGCTCGTTTAGAACCTCCACAGGGAATTCTTCAACGACTTGTCCATTCCTTTGCAACTCGCTCACAAATAAAGGGCGTACCATCTTACCGCCATTGGCAACTGCATTATAGAAAGTGAGTGTTTGTAGTGGGGTCATAAGCAGCGCATACCCATAGCTCATCATAGTCATAGAGGTGCCATCCCAGCCACTTTTTCTATTCTTTGGGTGTTTTACAAGAGGGGGGGCTTCCCCTGGTATCACAATTCCAAGAGGGTCACCCACGCCATAGCTCAAGAGTCTATCCACAAAGTGTGACTCTCTACCCTCATAAGCCTTATTGACAGCCATAGCCATCCCTATATTCGAGGATTTATCAAAGACCCCTTGTAGCGAAAGTTCACCATACCCACCTCTATGGCTATCCCTTACCCTTCTTTCGCCAAAGTACATCTCCCCTCCTTTGGTATCGTATCTATCGGTGAGTTTTGCTCCAGTGTCATCCAAGAGAGCGAGTAGCACAGGCAGCTTAAAGGTAGAGCCAGGCTCTTGGGCAGTCCCCACAGCGTAGTTATAGTCCTCGACAATCTCTCCATTAGTCTTTTGAGTCAGATTCGCCATAGCCTTAATATGTCCTGTTTCGACTTCCATTACCACTACCGTACCCCACTTTGCATCGACCTCAATGAGTCTTTGCCTTAGTGCATCTTGCGCCATCCTTTGGAAACTAACATTGATGGTAGTCTTCACATCTAGTCCATCCACTGGCGAGAGATTAAGCCTACTTTCAACTGGAATCCAGAAGTCTCCCGATATTTTTTGCTCGATAGAAAGCCCATCCATACCTCTTAGATCATCATCAAATGCCCCCTCAAGCCCAACCTTTCTACCCACGCTATTGACAAAACCCAGTACCCTGTCCGCAACTCCGCCCAGTGGGTGTTTCCTTTGATACTCCTCGTTGATAATAAGTCCGCTACGCCTTCTGCCTTGATTAAGAAAGGCAAATTCCTTGATTTCATTAAGCTCCAGAAAGTTCACCTTGCGAGGGGCTAGTCGCACATATCTGCTACCCTTTAGGCGTTCTTCTCGAAATTTTTGTTCATACTCTGCGGCACTTCTATCTCCAAAAAACTCAGAGAGTTGCCTACTCATCATTGCCACATCCGCCTGAAAGACTGAGTCCACGATACCAGGCATAGCAAGGTCTATGCGCAATTCATAGGTAGGAATAGAGGTGGCAAGTATTCGCCCATCATCTGCAAGCAGGTTTCCACGTAGTGCCATCACTGGCTGAGGTCTATAGGATATTTTTTCGCCCAGAGTGATAAGTTCCTCGCTACTGCCCCCAATTTGTATGATAAAGATGCGTGCAATAATAGCAATAGAGAGCACTGTAAAGCCGCCATAGAGCCACTTTACACCACGAAGCATTGAACGCTGTACTCTGTCTTCCTCGCTGTTATTACTATCCATAATAGAGCATTCTTTATAATAGGGGGTTACCTGAAGTCAATAACCTCTATATCTTTGAGTTTCAGTTGTGGAGTGATTCTTCGACCATAGTGGTTCTCAGATATGGTATAACAAATATCAACACTTCCACCAGAAGCCACGTGTGGAAAAAACTCGCTCATCGAAAAGCCAATAGCCTCGATAGATTTAAGCTGTTGCCCCTCTTCGTAGAGGGTTAGCCTAAGGTGTTCGCCACCTATACCCACCTTGCGTGCCGAGCCATTATCCCTGACTCCACGACTAACAAAGACTGGGGATGGGTTGCCTGGCCCAAAGGGCGCAAGGCGTTCTAGTGCCCTACGGAAGTTAGGAGTGATATGCGAGATTTGCAGCTCCATATCGACCTTAATTTTTTGCTCTAGGCGAGCTTTGTTTATATTCTCTACAACAAACTTTTCGAATCTAGCGCAGAATTCCTCATAGTTATCGGGGTGCATAGTAAGCCCCACGGCGTAGGTATGCCCACCGAAGTTTTGCAACAGATCGGCACAGCTCTCCACCGCAGCATAGAGGTCAAAACCAGGTACAGAACGAGCCGAACCAGTAATCATACCATTGCTCTGGGTCAGCACCACTGTTGGACGGTAATACCCCTCGATAAGGCGTGATGCAACAATCCCCATAACACCCTTCATCCACTCTGGTTTATAGATAATCGTGCAGCTACGTTGAGCTAGCTGTGGGTCAGACTCAATAATACGAAATGCCTCGTCGGTCACTATCCTATCTTCGTTTTTGCGCTTAGAGTTAAATTCCTCGATAATCTCGACATATTTTTTGGCTCTATCCTCATTAATAGCAGTCATAAGCTTTACGGCATTACGTCCGCCACTTTGTGCTCTAAGGTCGTCAGGGTCAATGGCAATTTCCATACGCCCCGTTGCATTGATACGAGGCCCAATCTTAAAGATAATATCCTCGATGGTGATACTTCCACGCCTTAGCCCACTAATATCAATAATGGCACTGAGTCCACGGTTAGCATACGGCGAGTTAAGTTGGATAAGCCCAAAGTGCGCAAGCACCCTATTCTCGTCAATAAGCGGTACAATATCGGCGGCAATGCTCACCACTACTAGGTCAAGCAGGTAGGCAATATTTTCAATACTGAGTCCCTTTTTAATAGCGATTGCTTGCACAATTTTAAATGCCACGCCACACCCCGATAAATCTTCAAAGGGGTAGGAGCAGTCCACACGCTTAGGGTCGAGTATAGCCACAGCCTCTGGTAGGTGATCCTCTGGGAGGTGGTGATCACTGACAATAAAGTCCACGCCACGGCTCTTAGCATAGGCAACCTCCTGGGAAGCCTTTATACCACAGTCCACGGTAATAACCAGCGTTACTCCACTATCAGCAGCATAGTCAATGCCACGTTGCGAGATGCCGTATCCATCTATGTATCTATCTGGAATATAGAACTTAACGGTCGATAGGTACTCGCTCAAAAAATTCACCAGCAGTGCAGTTGAAGTAGTACCATCAACATCATAGTCGCCATAGATCATAACCTTTTCGTCGGTTTCGATGGCTTTTAGTATTCTCTCTACCGCCACATCCATATCCTTCATCAAGAAGGGGTCGTGGAAGTGTTGTAGTGAAGGGGCGAAGAACCTGTGAGCAGCCTCAACCGTCTCTATACCCCTGAGCAGTAGCAAGGTGGCCAAAGGCACCTCGATACCAAGTTCCGCTGCAAAGGTAGCGGCACGGCTCTTTTCGATTTCTGGGCGAAAGACCCAATGTTTTTTACTATACATAATATATTATTCATTTTTTTCTCTTTTTAGAAGCCCCCTTTAGTTACGGGCATTTTCAATAGCTCTTAAAAACTCACCCGACTCGAAGTAGCTAAATAGCCTATCACTCACCTCTTTGAAATTCACATTCACGCCCTGCTTTTCCATTGAGGTCACCCCAAGGGTCATCCCACAAGGGTTGATATACCCAAAGTAGCTCAAATCGGTTGCTACATTGAGCGCAAAGCCGTGCATAGTCACCCCACGTGATGCCTTGACACCGATAGCCGCAATTTTGCGTGCTTTAGGCGTACCGCCATCTACCCACACCCCTGTGGCACTGCTCACCCTCTGGGACACTATACCATACTCACCCATCACATCAATTATCATCTGCTCCAATCCCCAGATATACTCCCTGAGCGAAATGCCCATCTTCACTATATCCACAATAGGATACCCAACCACCTGTCCATAGCCGTGGTAGGTAATATCCCCCCCACGATTTGTCCTATGAAACTCAACCCCTAGGCTCTCCAATCTCTTTTCATCAATGAGCAAGTTTCCATCATCTCCACTCTTGCCCAGCGTATAGACGTGCGGATGCTCCACCACCACAAATGCCCCATCACTGCCACTCTTCACCTCTTCGAAAAGTGCCTCTTGACGCTCCAACGCCTCGCCATAGCGCATTACCCCAAACTCTATCTTTCTTACTCTATACTCCATCCCTTTATCTTACATTTGTGCGTGATAAGAGGAACGTACCAGTGGGCCACTCTCACAGTGCGTAAAGCCCATCTCTAGTGCCCTTTGTCTATACTCCTCGAACTTGTCGGGGTGAACATACTCGCTCACCTGAGTGTGATTTAGCGTTGGTTGCAGATACTGCCCAAGGGTCACTCTGCGTACCCCAACATTATATAAATCCTGTAATGTTTCGAGTACTTCTTGCTCACTCTCGCCAAGCCCCAACATAATGCTACTCTTAGCCTCTGCCCCTTTCTCACTAATATAACTCAATACCCCAAGCGACATCTCATAAGTAGCCTTAGAGCGCACCTCGGGGGTCAATCTTCTGACTGTTTCCACATTGTGCCCAATAATATCAGGTCTGGCAGCAATAATTAGATCGAGCAGTTCCTCTTTGCCCTGCATATCAGGAATCAACACTTCGATAGTAGTTTCTGGCGACTCGGCCCTAACCGCCTGAATAGTTTGCACCCAGTGTGCCGCCCCACCATCCTTTAGGTCATCCCTAGTGACCGAGGTAATCACGGCGTGTTTAAGTTCCATAACTTTGACAGAGTGCGCAATTTTAGAGGGTTCTGCGCTATCAAGGGGAAGCGGTCTTCCGCTTTGGGTCGCACAGAAGCGACAGCCACGGGTGCAAATATCCCCGGCTATTAAAAATGTTGCTGTTGCCGCGCTCCAACAATGCGAAATGTTGGGGCACTTTCCACTGCTACATATTGTGTGAAGACCATACCTCTGCACCAAACTCGCCACACGTGCATAATCAGCACTCTGCGGTAGTCGAATTTTTAGCCATTCAGGCTTCGAGGTCTTCCCACACATCTTGCGTGAAGAAGTCATCTTACTGCTCAAAAAATTAATTAATATCTAACTGGTGACAAAGTTAATAAAAATTTATTAATCTTTTTGCTTTTTTTTAACATTTTTTTGAGTACCTTTGTGACGAATTTTTGTCAAAAAAAGTTCGGGGAGTTGGGTAAACTCCGCTTTGAAGTAACTAAAAACTTAACACAAATGAGCGAGACGGGTGAGAGTCGTAGCAGTAGAATATCTCAACACACTACCATTTATCTATGGTATTCGGTGCGAGGCTAATGGAGAGCTTCACGCTGCGCTAACACTTTGCCCACCTTCGGGGTGCGCCACTCTTGCTAAAGAATCTCGCTGCGATGTTGCACTTGTACCTGTTGGTGCGCTCTGCGATATGCCCCCACAAGCGAAAATTATCACCCCCTACTGCCTCTCTGCCACAGGCAAAGTCGACACTGTTGCACTACTTAGCAACTGTAGCCTTAAAGATATTACTACGATATACCTCGATACTGACTCCCGTACCTCTGTCAAGCTATGCCAGATACTCTGCAAAGAGCACTGGGGTATCTCACCAGAATTCATCACGGGGATTCCCGATAGAGTCCACACAAATGAGGCAGTTGTGGCTATTGGCGACAAGGTCTATGACCTTGAAACTACATTTGCTCACAAGTGGGATATGAGCCAAGAGTGGCAAAGGCTCACCTCCCTGCCATTTGTCTTTGCGGTGTGGGTGGCACTAACGCCCCGTGGCGTGGAAGCTGAAAATCATTTAAACTCCGCACTAAGGTATGGAGTCAACAACATAGAAAGGGCACTGGATCTTTGCTACGGCGACGATCCGTTGCGACCGAGAAAACTCGACTACTTGACCCGAAAAATCGAGTACGAACTCTCCGAGGAGAAAAAAGATGCAATAAAACTTTTTTTAACCAAAATTCAAGACCTTTAAATGATAACGCTATACCTTAAATCACTCAATAAAGTAGTCACCGATCCTGACTACACGCTCTTCGATGAGCTTACCAGCAAGGAACTACTCTGGATAGACTTGCTTGACCCTACCCCACGGGAGCGTAAGACAGTTGAGAACTTCTTTGACTTTGAGCTTCAGAGCCGTGAGCAAGCCGAAGAGATCGAGACCTCATCTCGTTACAATGAAAGTGAGCATTACATTCAATGTAACTCCAACTTCTCGATACTCAAAGAGGACGGTTTTATAATTGAGCCAGTTTCCTTTACCCTTATCGAGGGGGTATTGGTCTCTATGCGCAGTTGCTACCTGAGAACCTTTGCCGAGGCATCTCGCAAATTGCAGATTTCTTACAGATCTTTTACGACTGGGTACCCGATACTTATTTCACTACTGGAGGCACGTATCGACCTTGATGCCGATATGGTCGAGATTATGTCGAAGAAGATTGCAACACTTTCAACCGCCTCTGCCAAGATGGACAAGAGTGTTGAAAAGGATCTACTTCTTCAAATCAATCGCCTACAGGAGGACACTATGTTGCTTCGTGAGACTATCTTCGACCGCCAGCGATTGCTCAGTGGTGTGCAGCGTTCGGAGCGTTTCCCAAAGGATATTCGCCCAAGGGTTGATATTATGTTAAAGGACATTAACTCGTTGTTGAACCACGCTGATTTCAATTTTGAGAGGCTGGAGTTCTTGCAGGATATGTATATGGGTCTTATCAACATTGAGCAGAATAAGATCATCAAGATGTTTACAGTCCTATCGGTAGTATTTATGCCACCGACGCTTATTGCAAGTGCTTATGGTATGAACTTTTCCTTTATGCCAGAGTTGAAGTGGGAGTATGGATACTTATTTGCAATAGGATTGATGTTGGTATCGGTGGGAGCGATCCTGTTGTTCTTTAAACGCAAGAAATGGCTGTAATGGTTAATGCATAATGTATAATTCATAATGCATATTTTTTTTAGCTCTAGCCAAACACTCACCATTCACAATTAACAACTATGCATTATGCATTATACATTATGAATTAAAAATATGAAGACACTTTTTTTAACGGGTGCTGCAACAGGCATCGGGCGTGAAATCGCTAAGTTATTTTATAATAATAATTATAATATTACACTGCTTGATCTCAATGAAGAGGAACTAAAGCAAACTACCCAAGGGTGGCACGAGAACCGCTACCTATCGTTGGTTGGTTCGGTTACTAACCCAGAGTTTTTGAAGGGTGCTGCACAGCAGTGTGTCGAGAAGTTTGGAAAGATTGACTCGCTTATTCTTAATGCAGGCATACACCAAAGCAATACTGTACTTTCAATAACCGATGAGGAGCTTGATACAATTTTATCAATAAATGTCAAGGGGTATATCTATACGCTTAAGGCTGTTCTGCCACAGATGATAGAGACGGGCGGAGGCACTATTGTAGTGAGTGTATCGGATCAAGCCTTTATCGGTAAGGGTATGAGTTTTAGTTATGGGCTCACTAAGGGTGCTATTGGGCAGATGATCAAAAATATTGCTGTTGATTATGGTCGTCAGGGTATTTCCATTAGTGGGGTATGCGCTGGAACAACTATCACTCCACTGGCATTGGGTGCTATGCAGAGGTGGGCTGATCGTGATTTTAATGGCAATCTTCAAAAGGCACTAGAGGTGGAGAGTGAGGCGTACACTATTAAACGCCTAGGCACAGCTGCCGAGGTGGCTCAAATGTACTTGTACCTAGCAAATGCCCCATTTGTAACGGGCTCATTGCACCTAATTGATGGTGGTCTAACAGCAAAATAAGGGGACATCTAAAAATTGACCCCACAAAAATTTAACAAATAAAAATGGATGTAAAGAAATAGGTTTTGATGCCTTTGGGCGACATTTTGGTTGATTTTTCACCTTTATTCTCTCGAATAGCGGGGCTATTAGAGAGAAAATGCGGCAAAAACTCAACTCAAAATCTCATCCCAAATCCACCAAATCAATTTTTAGAAGTCCCCTTAAAAAAGATGCGTGTATTAAAATTTGGAGGAACATCGGTCGGAAGCCCACTGGGGAGAGATAATATTTGTGGTTTTGCACTCAGCGAACCAATGGATGAACGTGTAGTGGTAGTAGTATCGGCACTTGGGGGTATTACCGATATGCTCTTGTGGCTCTGTAAAGAGGCAGCGTCGGGTGTTGAGGCAGAGTATAACCAAAGGCTCGAAGAGATTAATGCTCGCCACCGTGATGCAATAGAAAAGAGTATCCCAGAGAGAGAGCGTGAGGGAATTTGGGAGAAGTGCCAAGTGCTACTCTCGCAACTCAGAAATAGAGCTACCCAAATTGCCTCTGTGGGGAAGTATAGTGCCCAAGATGAGGCAAATGTAGTAGCCTTTGGCGAAAGACTCAGCTCCTTGATTATGGCGCAAATGATAGAGGGTGCTGCCCATATCGACTCTATTGAAGTGGTCAAGACTCACCGCTATTTCTCTCGCCATATTGTAGACTTTGTTGCAACTAATACCCTTTTGCAACAACGTTTTAAAGATATTAAAGAGCGCATTGTTGTGATGGGTGGTTTTATTTCGAGCGATACGCTTGATGGCACGATTACTAACCTTGGGCGTGGTGGTTCGGACTATACCGCAGCAGTGGTGGCAGCAGCACTTGGTGCTAAGGAACTATATATCTATACCGATGTGGACGGCTTTTTGAGCTGTGACCCACGGATTGTTCCTGAAGCACAACTACTCGACGAGTTGAGCTTTACCGAGGCTATGGAGCTGTGTAACTTCGGTGCAAAGGTGCTCTACGCTCCAACACTCTTCCCTGCCTATAATGCAGAAATTCCTATTATCATACGCTCCACTCTAAATAAAGAATGTAGGGGTACTACCATCACTAAAGATATTACCCCAAGCGCAGAGTATCGCCCAGCAAAGGGCATAAGCTCGATTAATGACTCGGCACTGATAACCCTGCGTGGGGGAAGCTCACAAGGGCTTCTTGGGGTGAATTATAGAATCTTCCGCTCACTATGTAGCGCAGGGATTCAACTCTATATGGTTAGCGAAAATAGTGAAGAAAATAGCACTAGCGTAGCCCTCAAAAATGGCGATACTCAAAGCGCAATAGAGATACTCTGCAAAGAGTTCTCAGGGGAAATTGAGCGTGGGGAAATTGAAACGCCAGTGGCAAGGCGCAACCTCTCTACTCTTGCTATTGTAGGGGCGGAGCTGGCTGGTAATGAGGAGCTATCGGCCGATATATACTCTACGCTAAAGAGCG
Source organism: Rikenellaceae bacterium (assembly GCA_044433505.1). GTDB lineage: Bacteria > Bacteroidota > Bacteroidia > Bacteroidales > Rikenellaceae > Mucinivorans. Next base: position 53,552 of record JAWXTM010000002.1, on the reverse strand, counting down.
CAGGCTTCCCGATATTGGCGTCACGTCAGGGCGCAACGGCTGAAAATATAGCCTTCGTTAGCGAACTGTGGGCACTGCGTGATGCTACGCAACTGCTCCACCGCAAGCTCTTTACCAAAACTTATGAAACCCTTACCCTATATATTAATGGTGATAATGAACTCTCCACAGCACTTATTCGACGACTGTGGGCAAAGCGTTCGAAGATTGCGCTACGCTATGGGCTACGGTTCAAGATTACTCGCAACCTAGAGGAACTAAGCAGCCCAGAGTGCGAAAATGGCGTCTTTGTGGAGTGTGATCCAAAGAGTACTCAAAGCTACCAGAAATTAATTGATAGTGAGGTAAGTGTAGTGACGGCGGTGCTTAGTCGTGCTGAGTCTGCGACAAGTGAGTTGCGTGAAAAGGCTCTACAGCGTGGGGTTAAGGTGCTTTATGGCGCAACGGTTGCAGGGGGGCTTCCTGTCTTAAATACCCTTAGGAAGTTGCTTAATAGCGGTGATACGGTGACCTCTATTGAGGCGTGTTTGGGGGGTGATTTACAGGGAGTTGCAGCACAGATGAAGATTATGGCACGTGAGTGTGCGGTCGATAGTTTTGAGGTTAGCGACAATAGTTGTAAGGGAGAGGGTAAGGTGGTAGCACGTATGGAGATAGAGGGTGGAGTGGCAAGGTGTACGTTGAGTCGTAATGGTAGTGCTATTTATGGTGAAGAGGGGAATGTGGTGTTGATAGATTCGGCACGTTATAGGGAGTTGCCGTTGCAGATTCGTGATTTTGGTGAGGCGGGTATAGAGAGTTGCACGAGGGCACTTTTCAGTGATATTTTGGAGGTGGCGGATATAGATTATTAATTAGTTTTATATAGCTTGTATTATAGTAGACTAAATGATTAAAGTTTTTTGGTTCTTTTGTGAACAAAAGAACCAAAAAACTTTAATCATTTTAGTTTGTAATACTACAAGCTATAACTAAAGCACTACACCAGAGCTATAGCTTTGGGGGTTTGGAAAAAATCTTCGATTTTTTTGTTTGTCGTTCCTCCAAACCCCCAAAGATTTTTATTGGAGTTTGTACTAGCTTTCGGTTTTGCAACCGAAAGATTTTTGTCTTTTGATTTTTAGGCAAGGCATCCGCCTTGCTATTACTCTAGCGGACTGATTCCATCGTTCTTTTGTGAACAAAAGAACCAAAAAACTTTCTTTATTTAGTCTGTAATACTACAAGCTATAACAAACTTTCATCACACAAAAAAAACTGAAAAATAAATATTACCCCAAAAAAAGTTGCCCCTTTACTTTATAATTATTACATTTGCGCTATATTTTTTACTCCGTACATACACTATGCTATACCATCTATTTGATTATCTTGACTCAGCGTTCGACTTCCCCGGAAGTGCACTCTTCTCCTTTATTTCATTCCGCTCAGTAGCTGCCATTATCGTGTCACTATTAGTGGCAATGATCTTCGGAAAACGAATCATTAACCTACTGCGTAGAAAACAAATCGGTGAAGATATTCGTAACCTCGGACTAGAGGGACAACTCTCTAAAAAAGGTACTCCAACAATGGGCGGACTCATAATCCTCGCAGCAATACTTATTCCTGTACTGCTCTTCGGCGACCTCTCTAATATCTACACCATACTAATGATAGTGGCAACAATCTGGCTAGGGGTAATTGGCTTTACAGATGACTACATCAAAGTCTTCAGAGGTAATAAAGCAGGGCTTTCAGGCAAACTTAAAATAGTTGGACAAGTCGGACTTGGTATCTTAGTGGGAACGGCAATGTGGGTTAGCAGCGATGTGGTTATCAGAGAGAAGGTCGACCCTAGTGCTAGTGGGGTGCAGATAGAGCGCACTATTGTTGGCTCAAATTCGCAGACAGTCTATATGAGCGATGCCAAGAAATCGACCACCACTACAGTCCCTTTCTTCAAGGATTCTAGACTTAACTATCGCTGGTTAATCCCTGTGGAGGGCAAACTCGGAGATACACTAGGCTGGGTGCTATATGTACTGGTAGCTATATTTGTTATCACTGCTGTTAGCAATGGGGCTAACCTTACGGATGGTTTGGATGGACTCGCAGCAGGGGTCTCTATTCCAGTGGTCTTGGCACTTGGGGCTATGGCATATCTTTCGGGCAATATTATCTTTGCTTCGTATCTAGATATTCCGCATATACCGGGTAGTGGCGAGCTAATGATCTTTGCTGGGGCATTTGCAGGGGCACTCATTGGCTTCTTGTGGTATAATAGTTATCCTGCACAGGTCTTTATGGGAGATACAGGTTCGTTGGCTATTGGGGGTATTATAGCGGTCTTTGCGCTACTTATTCGCAAGGAGTTGCTACTTCCTATTCTATGTGGTATCTTTATGGTTGAGGCACTCTCTGTAATGATTCAGGTAGGGTACTTCAAGTACACTAAGCGGAAGTATGGCGAGGGTCGGCGTGTTTTTTTAATGGCACCTCTGCACCACCACTATCAAAAGCGTGGATTCCCAGAAACGAAGATAGTCTTTAGGTTTTGGGTGGTACAGTTGCTGTTGGTAGCCTTTGCGCTTATGACCCTTAAGCTACGATAGTCCTAAGGCATTTATCCATAATAAAGAAGTGTCGCTCTGAAAAGGTATTTCACAACGACACTTCTATTAAGTACACGTATGATTATACTAGTACATTTCCTGTCATCTGGGCTGGTGCAGTAAGCCCCATAATCTTTAGTACGGTTGGGGCAATATCCGCCAATACACCGCTCTTAACCTCGGCAATATCGTCGCTTACCACCACAAATGGCACAGGGTTCAGCGAGTGAGCAGTATTAGGTGTTCCATCAGGGTTCACTGCATTGTCTGCATTACCGTGGTCAGCCGTAATTAACACTGTGTAGCCAGCCGCACGTGCCGCTTCTACAACCTTCTCTACGCAGCTATCAACTACCTTCACAGCCTTTGCGATTGCTTCATAGATACCAGTGTGACCAATCATATCGCCATTAGCGAAGTTCAAACAAACAAAGTCATACTTTTCGCTTTGGAGTTCAACCACTAGTTTTTCGGCGATTTCAGGAGCCGACATCTCTGGTTGCAGGTCATAAGTTGCCACCTTTGGAGAAGGTACCAAGATTCTATCCTCACCTTCGTAGGCAACCTCACGTCCACCATTAAAGAAGAAAGTTACGTGAGCAAATTTCTCGGTCTCAGCAATACGCAACTGCTTTAGTCCATTAGCCGAGATAAACTCGCCTAGTGTATTCTCCACATTCTCTTTATCAAAGAGGATATGTAGCCCCTCGAACGACGAGTCGTAAGGGGTCATAGTGCAGAAATAAAGAGGCATAGTGCTCATACCCTCCTCTGGCATATCCTTTTGTGTAAGCACAGTAGTAAGCTCTTTAGCACGGTCATTACGGAAGTTATAGAAGATAACAACGTCATTTGGTTTGATGGTAGCTTCTTTATCCAGAATAATTGGTTTGATAAACTCATCAGTCACGCCAGCTTCATAAGACTCTTCGATAGCAGCAGTTGCGCTCACAGCTTCTTGCCCCACGCCATTTACCAACAAATCGTAGGCTTCTTTAACCCTTTCCCAGCGTTTATCCCTATCCATAGCGTAGTAGCGACCAACCACCGAGGCAACCTTGCCATACGCCTTTTCTTCGATTTCCGCAACAAAGCCTCGTCCGCTCTTAGGGTCGGTATCACGTCCATCCATAAAGCAGTGTGTGTAGACTCTCTCTACGCCATTATCCCCAAAGAGGTGCGTCATAGCATAGAGGTGTTCTAGCGACGAGTGCACACCACCGTGCGAAGCCAATCCAAGGAAGTGAACCGCCACACCCTCTGCCTTAGCATAGTCCAGCGCAGCTTTAATCTCGATATTTTGTAGCAGAGCATTCTCTTTGATAGTTTTATTAATCTTCACAAGGTCTTGGTATAGGATACGCCCTGCGCCGATATTTTGGTGACCAACCTCAGAGTTACCCATTTGTCCGTCAGGCAGACCAACATTTTCGCCATCTGTGCGGAGTGCCGAGGTTGGGTATTTTGCCATAAGGGAGTTAATATACTCTGGGTTATTCGAAAAGATAGCGTCGCTTTTAGTGCGATCGCCATTTCCCCATCCATCCAAAATCATCAATAATACTTTGTTTTTCATCTGTGTGTTTATTTTATGTTGTTTAAAATTAGTCGTCTAGCATCATTTCGAGGCTCACGGGGTCTTGAATCAGTACTTGTCGAGCCTTGCTGCCCACCTGCGGCCCAACAATTCCCGTTGCTTCGAGTTGGTCGACAATACGCCCAGCACGATTAAAGCCTATTGCGAATTTACGCTGAATAGTCGAAGCCGAGCCTGTTTGGGTTGATACCACAAACCTTGCCACTTCAGTAAAGAGTGGGTCACGTCTGGTCATATCTACCTCTTTAGGACTATTCTCACCCTCTGGCACAAACTCAGGAAGTTCATACGCCGAAATATAACCCCTCTGAGCAGAGATAAATTTCACAATATCTTCGACCTCTGGGGTGTCGATAAAGGCGCACTGCACACGAGTCATCTCGCTACCTGTGTGGACTAGCATATCCCCACGCCCAATTAGTTGGTTAGCACCTGGGGAGTCGAGTATCGTACGGGAGTCAATCATCGAAGTAACCTTAAAGGCTATTCTGGCAGGGAAGTTCGCCTTGATCATACCCGTAATAATATTAGTGGTTGGACGCTGCGTGGCAATAATAAGGTGTATGCCCACTGCTCTTGCAAGCTGTGCGATACGAGCAATAGGGGTTTCGACCTCACGCCCAGCGGTCATAATTAGGTCAGCAAACTCATCTATAATCACCACAAAGTATGGCAAGAAGCGGTGTCCCTTTTCGGGGTTCAACCTGCGGTGTGTAAATTTGTTGTTATACTCCACAATGTTGCGAACTTGGGCTGCCTTGAGCAGGTCGTAGCGAGCATCCATCTCCTGACAAATCGAATTAAGGGTATAGACCACCTTTTGGTTCTCGGTTATGATGGCATCCTCTTCGCCCTCCATCTTAGCGAGGAAGTGTTTTTCGAGATGCGAATATAGCGTTAGCTCCACCTTCTTAGGGTCAACCAGCACAAACTTAAGCTCCGAAGGGTGTTTTTTGTAGAGCAGCGAAGTAATAATAGCATTTAGCCCAACCGATTTACCCTGACCCGTAGCACCAGCCACCAACAAGTGTGGCATCTTTGCAAGGTCAATTACAAAGGTTTCATTGGATATGGTTTTACCTAGCGCAATAGGCAGTTCAGCCTTCATCTCTTGGAACTTTGCAGCACGAATTACCGAGTGCATCGAAACAGTCTCTTTCTCGGTATTAGGCACTTCGATACCAATAGTACCCTTGCCTGGTATAGGGGCAATGATACGTATGCCGAGGGCTGCGAGTGCAAGGGCAATATCGTTTTCCAGATTCTTAATCTTAGATATTCTCACACCATCCTCTGGCACAATCTCGTAGAGCGTAACAGTAGGACCTACCGTAGCCTTAATATTCTTTATCTTTATGCCAAATGTTTGCAGGGTATAGATAATCCTATCCTTCTTTTCACGCAGTTCTTCTTGGGTGACATCCACCTTGCGGGTGTGATCCTGAAGCAGCTCTAGTGCAGGACGCTTATAGTTTGGCAGTTCGGCAGTGGGGTCATATAGCTCCATATTATTGATAGCACGCTCTGGCAACTTTTCATCCTCAACAGCATTCTCCACCTCAAAAGCAATCTCCTTTTTAGCAGGGGTAACCTCCACAATAGGCTCTTGGCTTGGGGTAGGTTGCTGTAAAAGTGGGCTTTCTTGAACGGGCTGTTCGATAATAAATTCAATATCTTGGGCTTGGATAGGCTGCTCCTCTACCTTTTCAACGAGAGTAAATTCCTCCTCTGGCACTTCTTCCTCTATCTGAGGATTTTCAATGACCTGTGGCTTAATATCTTTGGGAGTAAATGCCATATTATCAAAGTAGTAGTATAACGCCTCACCCTCTGCACCATAGCCATAGTGATAGCCCAACAGCCCACCCTCAAGCGCAATAACCGTAGGACAAAATGGCAGCTCCACCTCTCTATTTTGCTCAAGTTCAGGCTCTGCAACAACCTCTTCCGTATTTTCTATAGGTGCAGCCCCCTCAGTTTTTATCTCCTCTTTATCCTCTTGCACAGGTTGTTTAACCATAGCCTCAGCTCTTCGCTGACGCTGCCACTCACGTGCCTCCATTCTGCGCTTAGCACGCTTTGCCGCACAGTGCTTAAGATGGAGCAACCCCCTTGTAAACCACCCTGTGAAGCTATAAAACAGAATTGCTACTGCCACAAATAGTATCAGCAGCGAAGTACCCTCATTGCCAATCATTGCTCGCAACCACCTATCGACATTGATACCAGCACGACCACCCCATCCGCTACCAAAGACATCGCCCTGTGTACCATAAATATGCGCCAGAACAAGCGAACTAACAAGTATCAGCCCTATCAATGCTGGCATAGAACGCTTAAACTTAAGCGTTTCGACACGTAGTACCCTCAGCCCCAACATAAAGAAAAAGAGCGAAAGAAAGACCCCAGGCACACCTACCCAGCCACCAATAATATAGTTGCCCAATATAGCACCTAGCCTGCCTCCCCAGTTGTCAGTTCCGCTGAATCCAGCATCAAAATACCCCGAAAAGAATGCACGAGGAGCATCTGCCTCCCAATACATCAAATAAGAAATTGTACTCAATAACAAAAAACCAGCCACAAAAAAGACCACTAAACTCACCCAGATATAACCCTCGCCACCCTCAACTTCCTCCTCAACCTTATTCCCCTTTAGAGCCTCACGAGCCTTAAGCTCCTGCGCCTTGCGTTTTTGTTCGGCAGCAACCTTGCGCTCCACAGTCTTTTTAGTAGGTTTTGTTGGCGGAGTTGGCGCAGATTTTGCCTTTGTAGTAGCTGTTTTATTAGGTGTACGTGGAGAGCGTGCAGCACGCTCCAGTGCAGCCCGTTCATTAATGGTCATACCCTTCCCCCTCGTAGTGGATTTACCGCCACGTGGTTCAACACTCTGTCTACCGTTACTTCCCGCCATTACTAATTATATTAATAAAATCCCCACCACTACTAAAGTAGTGAACAGCTCCCTGCTTTGCCATATCACGCTCCACAAGCCCCCTCTGTTCTATAACCCTGAGAGCTTGATGAGCTACTGCTGGTGCAGGATTTACAATAGCCATCTCTTGCCCCTTTCTAAGGAGTATGCGGCGTATTGCCCCCTCCAAAAATGGGTAATGCGTACACCCCAACACCACTGTATCACACCCCTGTGTCAACATCTCGTCAATATATCCCTCCAAAAGCACCTCACACTCAGGGCTATCTTGCTGACCCTGCTCCACAAACTCAACCAAGCCAACCCCTGCAACCTCTACCACCTCAATTTCGCTAGCATACTTAATCTTAGTGCTATTATATAGCCCTCCACTGAGCGTAGCAGTAGTCGCCAAAACCCCCACTACCCCGCTTTTAGTCACCTGTGCAGCAGGCTTAATGGCAGGTTCCATCCCCACAAAGTCCACGCCCTGCCACCGTGTGCGCATCACACCGATAGCCGCAGCAGTCATAGTATTACACGCCACCACTACCACCTTCGCCCCACGCTCCACAACAAAGCACACTACCCCTTGGGTAAGCTCCACTATCTCTTGCATAGTGCGCCCACCGTAGGGACACGAAGCACTATCGGCATAGTATAAAATAGAATTAAGGGGAAGCATCGGTCTAAGTTCCCTTAGTACCGATAACCCCCCAACTCCTGAATCAATTACCGCAATAGTGCCCTCTATATTATCGTTTTCTGCTCTAGTATGCATAGGCGATAAAGGCTTCACCCTCCGCTATATATGTTTACAAAAAATTACTGAGCCTATTGCATCTGTTGAAGATCAGCCGCAGTAAGTAGTTTTTCGATACCAAGTTCTGTCATAACAAGCGGAGTAATGTCTTGGGTTAGAGTTTCCGAAACATACACTGCACCAGTTTTGTCAAGAACGATTGCGAAGCTATTGTCAGCCGATACTTTATTGATAGCGTTCATAAGGCGTTCTTGCACTGGGCGCATCAAGATTGTTTGTTGTTCGCTCATCTCTTGTTGCGCAACACTTTGGTAATCTTGGATACGAACGTAAAGAGTTTGCAGATCTTTTTCCTTTTGTTCACGCATAATTTGAGAGTAAGTGCTTACATTTTTTTCGTACTCTTGCAATTTTTGGTTATATTCCTTTTGCATAGCCTCCATATCAGCCATCAAGTTAGCAGAAATACCCTGAAGCTCAGTGTTAATAGAGGTAATCTCAGGCATACTCATTAGCAGCTCTTGTGAAGATATAATGCCAATTTTTTGTTGTGCCATAACAGAAGTAGAGGCTACCATTAGCGCAACCACGATTAAAAATTTTACTTTTTTCATTGTCTTTTATTTTTTATTCTTTTGTTTAATTTATTTCAATCCAACGCCCAAAGATACTAATTTTTCTTTAAGAACGCAATTAAATCTACTAAATTTTATTACATTGTCATACCCATAGTAAAGTGGAACTGCGATCCACTTGGGCTAGTAAGGTCGGTAGACACTGGGTCGAAACCATATCCCCAGTCAATACCTAGCATACCCAAGATTGGAAGATAAACCCTTAGACCAACACCTGCCGAGCGTTTCAAGCTAAATGGTTTGAACTGTTCATTGCTTGTGAATGCATTACCTGCCTCTGCAAAGACCAAGCCATAAACCATTGTGCCACCCGAACGAATAACAGGATAACGAAGTTCGGCAGTAAATTTGCTATACACCGAGGCATAAACCCCATAGTCCGAAAGTGGCGTAAGTGCCTCATTCTCATAACCACGAAGACCAATAGTCTCAACACCATAGATACTGTAAGTCGTTAGACCATCACCCCCAACTTGGAAACCCTCGAATGGAGATGGCTTGTCCTTATTGTACGCCCCAAGGTAACCGAACTGCGCACGAGCCATAAGCACTAGCTTATTGTCTGGTGTGAGTGGTTGGAACCAGCGTCCAAGGAAATTGACCTTATAGTACTCTACCCATTGGTAGCGATCTTCGTCGCTCATCGAGGTGTCCGAGTAGTCCTTACCATCGAACAATGACCACGGTGGAGTAATCCCTAGATTCAACATAAATTCGCTACCACGAGTAGGATAACCCGTTGGGTCATCAATCGAATTACGTCCAAATGCAAGGTTTATAGTAAAGAGATTACAGTCGCCATCAGTTACCAAGAACGACGACCAGTTATCTAGCAAATAGGTCTGATAACTAACCCCTGCCGAGACTTGGAAGTAAGGGTCAGGCCACTCAATACGCTTACCCAAACCGACCGAAACACCCACAGTCTGGAACGAACCAGTTGGAGTCATATAGTAATAGTAGGCATCCGTTTGGCGAGAAAGGTAGGCACTCACGCTCAGCGAAGTCGCCTTATATCCACCCAGCCACGGTTCGGTAAAGCTAATAGAACCTGCTGTATAATACGTACCGTTAGACTGAAAGCTCAATGAGAGTGTTTGATTATCACCTGCTGGATATGGTTTCCACGCTCCTTTTTTAAAGAAATTCTTAATCGAAACATTGGCAAAGCTCACCCCAACAGAGGCGATAAACATACCACTACCCCATCCACCAGAAAGCTCGAATTGGTCTTTACTAATTTCGGCAAGCGAGTAGCCAATATCGACTGTTTCGTTTTGGAAGTTAGGGTTAATATTAGGCGTAGAGAAGCTCTCAGGATCGAATTGCCCCATTGTTGCTAGACGCTGATAAGAGCGCATAAGCAGCGACTGTGAATAGAGTTCACCTGGGCGAGTATTCAGCTCACGACGCACCACAAGGTCATTAGTGCGAGTATTACCCTCGAAGGTTACCTCATTGATAGTAAACTGTTTACCCTCAATCATTACAATTTCAACATCCACAGTATCACCCCTCACAATTTCCTTTGGCTCGATTACATAAGCTAGATAGCCGTCATCACGATAGAGGCTCGCAATGGATTGTTGCCCCATACTCTCGACGATTGTACCGATTCGATTGCCCATTGTTTCGCTATCATAGACATCACCACTCTTAAGTCCTAGTATTTGATTGAGGAAGGCGGTCGGGATTTTCGAGTTACCTATCCAAGTTATATCACCATAGTTATACCTCTTACCCTCATCTACCTTCAGCCACAGCCCTATACGATTATCTTCGAGCATATAGGTCGAATCGGCAACAACACGTGCATCTCTATAACCCTTCGAACGGTAGTATGCCGCAATAGCTTCCTTATCACTTTCAACCTTTGCTGGGTCATACTTCGTGTCGGCAAAGAAGTTGATACCTAGCTTCTTAGTCTCCTTCATTGACCTAACAACAGCCTTATCTTCGAGCTTAGTATTTCCTTCGATTTGAATCTCTTTGACACGGACTTTCTTTTTACGATCCACCTCAAATATCACATTGACATAGTTGCGAAGCACCGAGTCAGCCTCAATTCTCACATCAACTTCAGCACTTCTGAAACCCTTACCATCATAAAAATTCTTGATACCTTGCAGCGCACTCATAATAGCAAAATCCGAGAGTTCACCACTACGCCTAAGTTTCAGGATGCTTTGCATATCCTTAGCCTCGCTACCCTTAGTCCCCTCGAAAGTCCAGTTGCGTACCCTTAACCTCTCATCGAAAACAAAGGTAATATCGACGCTATCACCACGAAAAGCAGTCAGAGCATCGACATTTTTAAAGTGGCGTTGATCCATCAAGCGGCGTGCAGCAGACGAGAGTCTATCACCTGGAAGCTCAATAGAGTCACCAACCACCAATCCCGTAGTATTAATAAACAAATTCCCCGAACTGCCCGATGTAATACCCTTAGCATTCAGGCTAGCGATAACGTACATCCTTGGAGCTTGATCGTAGTCCAACCACCCCTCCACAACTGTTGTACTATCAATTTGCTGCGCTACTGAACGCTCCGTACTACAAAGTAGCAACACGGCCGATAGTATTAAAAATAATGCCTTAATTTTACTCATTAATCCCTTCTATATTATTATTTTCTAACTCCAAAGCGTCTATCACGGTCTACATACCACTCCAGTGCTGCATTGAAATCATTTTTATCAAACTCTGGCCACAACCGCTCGGTAAAGTATAGTTCTGCGTAGGAGCTTTCCCACAGCAAAAAATTACTCAATCTCTGCTCCCCACTTGTGCGTATCACAAGGTCAACGTCAGGGAACTTAGCAGTCGATAAGTGCGCCTTAAAATCCTCTTCCTTAATATCTTGCACAGTACTATTCACAAGCCTCTGCGTTGCCTGCATAATATCCCAACGTGCCGAATAGTTTATTGCAACCACCAAGGTCATCTCCGCTATAATACCCATACTCTCAACCTCAACGATTTGCTCCTGTAGAGCAGTGCTCAGAGCCTTAGTATCACCAATAAAACGTAGAGCAATATTATTTTGGGCAAGTTCCTTTGCTTCCTTTATCACCACACGAGAGAAGAGTTCCATAATTGCATCAACCTCCTGTTGGGGTCTACCCCAGTTCTCGGTCGAAAAGGCATAGACTGTCAAGTACCTTACCCCCTGTTTTCTTGCCACTTGCACAGCACGGCGAAGAGCCTCTACCCCCTTTGTATGTCCTTCTACACGTTCTTTACCCTCTTTGGCTGCCCATCTTCCGTTACCATCCATTATTATGGCAACGTGGTGTGGTATTAAGCTACTCTTCATTTACTATTCAACTATTCAAGTTCACTTTCTATCTAACGCACAAAGATATGTAAAATATTGTTGACCTACAAGAAAAAATGTGTCAAGCCACCATTTTACGCTATAACTACATATTTATTTAGGATATGTACATTCGTTATAGGGGATTTCTAAAAACTGATTTCACCAAAAAATAACAAAAAATTTCATACCAAATTCATATAAATTAGTTTTTAGAAGTTCCCTTAAGAAAATTATAGTATATTTGTGGTTTATACTTTTTTTGAATTTTTCCGCAAATCTATGATTTATAGAGCTTTATATAATTTTTTTGTACTACTACTCACCTTTACTATATTCCTTGGGCGATTCTTTAATGCCAAGCTAGCGAAGATGTGGCAGGGGCGTAGGGCGCAAAAGTTAGCTCCACGAGATGCTCGTGAGGTGATACTTGTGCATTGCTCCTCGCTCGGTGAGTTTGAACAGGGTAGAGTCCTTATCGAAACCCTTAGGGCTAAGTGTCCCGAAGCTAGGCTTATCCTCACTTTTTTTTCATCCTCTGGCTATGAAATGCGCAAAAATTACGCTGGCGTGGACGAGGTCTACTACCTGCCACTAGACAGAAAGAGAGCCGTGCGCAAATTCCTTGATACACTCTGTCCTATCAAGGTTTTTATCATAAAGTATGAGTATTGGTACAACTTCCTTAGAGAGCTAAGGGGGCGTGGGGCTGAGGTCTATATAGTATCGGCAATCTTCCGTCGTGACTCAATCTTCTTTAAACGTTGCTTAGGTTTTGGGGGCTTTTATCGCTCGATGTTGGGCTTTTTTACTAAGATATTTGTGCAAGATGCCGCTTCGAAGGAACTGCTCAGTGAGATTGGTTACAGCAGCGAAGTGGTGGGTGATACTCGCTTTGATAGGGTTGCCGAAATTAGCCATACCGCAAAGGCTGATTCCCTTGTAGAGAGTTTTACCAGGGGGGAATCTCCAGTGGTGGTATGCGGTAGTACGTGGGCAGCTGACGAGGCATTGTTGTGTGAGGTTATGAAGAGTCGCCCCCAGTGGCGGTTTGTTATTGCCCCTCACGAGATTAATCAGGCGCATATCCAACACCTAGAACAGAATTGTGGTAGAGTCAGCTCACGTCATACCTCGGGGGTACTTGCACAGAATTGTTCGCTATTGATTATAGATAGAATAGGACTCCTTAGCGGACTTTATCAGTATGGCGATGTAGCCTATATCGGTGGCGGTTTTGGTGCAGGAATCCACAATACGCTAGAGGCGGCTGCGTGGAGCAAGGGCGTGATTTTTGGCACTAACTATAAAAAATTCCGAGAAGCGGCTAAGCTGATTGAGCTGGGTGCAGGTTTTTCGGTATCCACGCTAGAGGAGCTACTGCAAAGACTTGACTATGCGGTAGAGAATCCTCAGCATATTGGCGCAATAGCTGGCAGTTACGTTAAGCGTGAGGCTGGCGCAACATCAAAAATAATAATGAGTATATATTAAATGAAAAAGATTGTAATACTAGGTGGTGGCGAGAGCGGCTATGGCTCTGCTGTATTGGCTCAGGCAAAGGGTTTTGAAGTTTTCCTATCGGAGGGCGGAATGCTTAAGAATGAGTATAAAGAAAAAATCGAGGCTAATAATATCCCCTACGAAGAGGGCGGACATACCCTAGACAAGGTGCTCGAAGCCTCGCTTATTATTAAAAGCCCAGGTGTGCCTGATAGTGCGAATATCGTGCGTGCTGCGCTCTCTCGTGGCATACGTGTAATCTCCGAAATAGAGTTTGCTGCACGCTATACCTCGGCTCGCAAAATATGCATCACAGGCTCAAATGGCAAGACTACTACCACAACGTTGGTCTACGAGATTATGCGCCGTGCAGGAATGAATGTGGCGGTTGCTGGCAATATTGGTCAGAGCTTTGCGCTCTCTATTGCTCGTGCCACTCAGGCGTATGATTGGTATGTTATTGAACTTAGTAGCTTCCAGTTGGATGGGCTTTATGAGTTTAAGGCAGACATCTCGATGCTACTGAATATCACCCCTGATCACCTCGATCGCTATGACTATCAGATGAGCAAATACGTAGCCTCAAAGCTTCGAATACTTCAGAACCAAACCCCAGAGGACTACTTTATATATAATGCCGATGATGCTGAACTATTAAAGATATTGCCTGCGACACCATTTGCCGCTACACCACTGCCATTTTCGTTGCGTGGAGCAGTTGGGGGGGCGTGGTCGGATGGAGAGTCGCTCTACTTCGAGGATAATGTAATGCCACTAAGCGAGATGGCACTGCGAGGACGTCACAATGTTGCAAATGCGCTTTCGGCAATAATGGCGTGTTCGAAGGCAGGTGTGGATTTTCAGAGTATTAGAGAGACCCTGCGAGATTTTGCTGGTGTAGAACATAGGCTTGAAAGAGTTGTGGAGGTTGATGGTGTGGAGTATATCAATGATTCGAAGGCTACCAATACTGATTCTGTGTGGTATGCCCTTGATAGTATGACTCGCCCGACGGTGTGGATAGCAGGGGGTAAGGATAAGGGTAATGATTATGAGTGTTTAAAGGAGTTGGCACGTAGCAAGGTGAAGGCACTTATTTGTATGGGGCTTGATAATGAGAAGCTTAAGGCTGCTTTTGAGGGGGTAGTTCCTGTTATTTATGATACTCATTCGTTGGCGGAGGCGTTGAGGGCAGCCCGTGAGGCGTCGCAGAGTGGTGATGCGGTGTTGTTGTCGCCAGCTTGCGCTAGTTTTGATTTGTTTGAGAATTATGAGCAGCGAGGCAGGCGATTTAAGGATGCGGTAATAGAGGCGAGCAAGCGGCTTTAGGTTTTGGAGGGTATGTCTCTTAGGCACACCAGATGTTTTAGTTTGTTAGAGCTTGTATTATTACAGACTAAATGATTAAAGTTTTTTGACTTAGTTTGTAATACAACAAGCTATAAAAGCATTATCCCCCACCCACAAACAAAAAGAGAGGTCTGCATCACTGCAAACCTCCCCCTCTTTTATTATATACTATAAATACTATAGTTGTGGACCCGATGCCAATAGAGCTTCACCCTCTGGAAGATATTGCTCGAAGTTCTTGATATACTTAGCTGCAAGTGACTTCGCTTTAGTCTCCCATTCAGCTACATCAGAGTAAGTTGAACGTGGGTCAAGAATATCACTAACACCTGGAAGTGCCTTAGGAGCAACTAGGTTCAATACTGGAACGCTAAGAGTCTCTGCATTGTCGATAGAACCATCAAGGATAGCGTCGATAATTGCACGAGTATCTTTCAATGAAATACGTTTGCCAGTACCATTCCAACCAGTGTTAACTAGGTAAGCGTGCGCACCGTGCTCTTCCATCTTCTCTGCCAATACTTTAGCGTAGATAGTTGGGTGAACAGTCAAGAATGCCTCACCAAATGCTGGAGAGAATGATGGAGTTGGTTCAGTGATACCACGCTCTGTACCTGCAAGTTTCGAAGTATAACCGCAAAGGAAGTGATATTGAGCCGATTGCTTGTCAAGGATAGAAACTGGAGGTAGTACACCAAATGCGTCAGCCGAAAGATAGATAATCTTCTTAGCGTGACCAGCCTTAGAAGGGATAACGATCTTGTTGATGTGGCGGATTGGGTAAGAAACACGAGTGTTTTCAGTAACCGAACCGTCAGCATAGTCAGGAGTACCGTCTTCAAGAACAGTAACGTTTTCAAGAAGTGCGTTACGAGAGATAGCTCTCCAGATGTCTGGTTCGTTTTCTTCAGAAAGACCGATAGTCTTAGCGTAGCAACCACCTTCGTAGTTGAATACACCGTGAGCGTCCCAACCGTGCTCATCGTCACCGATTAGGTAGCGTTTAGGGTCAGCCGAAAGGGTAGTTTTACCAGTACCAGAAAGACCAAAGAAGATAGCAACGTCACCCTCTTCACCTACGTTAGCCGAGCAGTGCATAGAAGCGATACCCTTAAGTGGCATATAGTAGTTCATAAGACCGAAGATACCTTTCTTCATTTCGCCACCGTACCAAGTACCACCAATTACTTGAAGTTTTTTAGTAAGGTTGAATGCAACGAAGTTCTCAGAGTTAAGACCCATAGCTTCCCAGTTAGGGTTAACACACTTAGCTGCGTTCATTGACACTAGATCAGGCTCACCGTAGTTAGCTAGTTCGTAGTGCGAAGGTTGGATAAACATATTAGTCACGAAGTGAGCTTGCCAAGCAACCTCCATAATGAAGCGAACTTTCATACGAGTATCAGCGTTAGTACCGCAGAATACGTCAACAACGTAAAGTTTTTCTTTGTTACAAAGTTGAGCAACCGCAAGTTTTTCGAGTTCGTCGAAGACTTCAGGGGTCATTGGTTTGTTGATAGTACCGTCGAACCAGAAGTTATCTTTTGTAGAATCGTCAAGTACAGTATATTTATCTTTAGGAGAGCGACCAGTAAAGATACCAGTCTTAACGCATACTGCGCCAGTAGAGGTAACTGTACCTTTTTCGTAACCCTCTAGTGCAGGGTTAGTTTCGTCTTCGAAAAGAGTTTGGTAAGATGGGTTGTGGACAATCTCCTTAACACCGGTGATGCCATACTGTTCTAAGTTTAGTGCCATTTTTTTAGATGTTTTTGTTTGTTAATATATGTTTTTTTATTATTGTTTCTATTCTATAACGTTCAAAACTGCCACAAAGGTATGCAAAATTTCTTTATTGTTAAAAAAATAACACAAATATTTTTATTTTTTTTTGTTATTTATTTCAAAAACTGTACCTATGTCAATAGAATGGGGGGATTTTGTGGTGTTGCTATTGGGGGGGCATAGATTCTTTTGTGATGAAAGTTTGTTATAGCTTGTATTATTTAGTCTGTTATAATACAAGCTATAACCCCTAAACTGAAGGAATGCTACCCAAAAACTCACACGACACGGTATCATAAATATACGTCTCAGCCCCATTCGTTAGCACCACATAACGTGCCCCTACCTTAGAATTATATATAAATGCCTGAGTGGCTGTCTTCTGAGATATAGCAACACTGGGAGCCTTGCACTCCACTATCATAGTAATATCTGTGCCGCCCAGAGCAAAAACCGCTATATCAACCCTAAGCCTACGACCTGCGAACTCAACCGCATACTCCGTAGCAATACGATATGGCTCTACCCCGTGAGACCTCAGAAGCCCCAAAAACCACTGCCTAACACCCTCCTCGGGTAAAAGTTCTGTGTTAGATATTTTACTCTTTGCCATATTTTTATTATCTTTGCGTTTTACAAAAGTAATAAAAAATATGCGTTACTCCATAGTCATACCGCTTTTTAATCGCCCAAGCGAGATTTCTGAGCTTCTAGAGAGCCTTGTACACCAGAGCTTACCGCTGGATGGACTCGCCGAAGTGGTTGTTGTTGAGGATGGCTCGACTATTAGTAGCCAGCAGGTTATAGAGCTATACTCAGAGAGATTGACCATAAAATATCTGACCAAGGAGAATGAGGGCCCAGCCCTTGCACGTAACTTTGGGGTGGAGCATTCACAGGGTGAATGGCTGATATTTTTGGACTCAGATACTGTGATGCCAGAGGGTTGGCTAGAGGCTGTGGATAGAGGCGTAAAGAGGGGTGATATAGATGCTTGGGGCGGTGCTGATAGGGCGAGTGCGGATTTTACGCCAGTGCAGAAGGCTATTAACTACTCGATGACCTCGATGCTCACTACTGGGGGTATTCGTGGCAAGAAGAAGAGTGCGGAAAAGTTCCACCCAAGGAGCTTTAATATGGGGATGAAAAGGGAGTTATTCTTGAAGGTGGGGGGATTTTCGGCTATGCGCTTTGGCGAGGATATTGACCTTAGCATTAGGTTAATGCAGGCTGGGGCACGCACAGTTTTGCTACCAGAGGCGTGGGTGTACCATAAGCGTAGAGTGGATTTCAGGAAGTTTTACCGTCAGGTGAGGGCTTCGGGCGTTGCACGAGTATGGCTGAGCAAAAGACATAGAGGGTCACTAAAGATAGTGCATCTATTCCCTATGTGTTTTGTGTGGTTTGTTGTAGCAACGGTAGTAGGAGCGGCCTTTACACCGTGGGCGTGGAGTCTTTTGGGGCTATGGGCAGCGATGATAACCCTAGATAGTTCGGTGCGCAATGGGGGTATTGAGATTGGGATATTGAGTCTGGTAGCATCCTTTGTGCAGCTGTGGGGGTATGGTGTTGGTTTTATGTGGGGAGTGATGGGTGCAACTAAAAATGTAGAAAAGAATTTTTATAAATAAGTAATACTATGAAATTTAAACAGTATAGCGGTGGGCTATCGCTACCAAAAATAGCCGACGAAATATTAGAGAAGTGGAAAGCAGAGGGCACTTTTGCTGAGTCTATAAAGGGTCGCACGAGCGATTCACCTAGCTTTGTCTTCTTTGAAGGCCCTCCCTCGGCAAATGGCACACCAGGTATTCACCACGTTATGGCACGTACCATTAAGGATGTTTTTTGTCGCTACAAGACTCTTCAAGGCTTTAAAGTGGAGCGCAAGGCTGGCTGGGATACTCACGGTCTGCCAGTAGAGCTTGGTGTCGAAAAGAAACTTGGCATTACCAAAGAGGATATTGGTACTAAGATTTCTATTGATGATTACAATAGGGAGTGCCGTGAGGAGGTAATGAAATATACCAAAGAGTGGCGTTCGCTGACCGAGAAGATGGGTTATTGGGTGGATATGGATAACCCTTATATCACCTACGAGAATGACTATATCGAAACCCTATGGCACTTACTTAGTGAACTATATAAGAAGGGACTTTTGTATAAAGGTTACACTATTCAGCCATACTCACCTGCGGCAGGTACTGGGCTTTCGAACCACGAGTTGAACCAACCAGGGTGCTATCGTGACACTAAGGATACTACCTGCGTTGCGCAGTTTAAGGTTGTGGGACAGGATGCTTACTTCTTGGCTTGGACTACTACCCCGTGGACGCTTCCTAGCAACACTGCTCTGGCAGTGGGGTCGGGAATCACTTATGTTAAGGTTAAGACTACTAACCCTTACACCAAAGAGGATGTGACGGTTATTCTTGGTGAACCACTCCTAGAAAAGGTAATGGGCAAGAATGAGTACACTGTGGTCGAAAGATTTAAGGGCAGTGAGCTTGCGGGAATGCGCTACGAACAGTTATTGCCTTGGATTAAGCCAGTAACTGAAGGTGGACTTGATGCCTTTAGAGTTATTTGTGGTGACTTTGTGACCACCGAGGATGGTACAGGTATTGTGCACATTGCCCCTACTTTTGGTGCTGATGACCAGAGGGTTGCAACGCAGAATGGTATAGCTCCACTTATGTTGCTTGATAAGGCAGGCAAGGAAAACCCAATGGTCGATAAGAGCGGTAAGTTCTTTAGCATTGGGGAGTTGGACGCAGAGTATGTTTCGGGATATGTGACAGAAGAATATAAAGAATGGGCAGAGAAGTACGTTAAAAATGCTTATGATGCAACCAAAACTGACAAGGACGAAAGCCTCGATGTGGAGATATGTATGTGGTTGAAAGCTGCTGGGCTTGCATTTAAGATTGAAAAGCATACCCACAGCTACCCACACTGCTGGAGAACTGACAAACCAGTGCTTTACTATCCATTGGACTCGTGGTTTATTCGCACCACAGCGGTTAAAGATAGACTCATTGAACTAAATAATACAATTAATTGGCGACCAGCCTCGACTGGTAGCGGTCGCTTTGGTAAGTGGCTAGAAAACTTGGTGGATTGGAATCTTTCACGCTCAAGGTATTGGGGAACACCTCTACCGATTTGGGCTACGGAAGATAGAGAGGAGATGATCTGTATCGGTAGCCGTGAGCAACTCGCCTCTGAAATCGAAAAGAGTAAGGCAGCAGGGCTACTCACGGCTGACTTTGAGATAAAAGACCTTCACCGTCCTTATGTTGACGATGTGATTTTGGTGTCAGAGAGCGGTAAACCAATGCGTAGAGAGAGCGACCTGATTGATGTGTGGTTCGATAGCGGTGCTATGCCTTACGCACAGCAGCACTATATGGGGGCAACGGGTGGCGAGAATTGCCCACCAAACTTCCCAGCGGACTTTATTGCAGAGGGCGTTGACCAAACTCGTGGATGGTTCTTTACGCTTCACGCACTTTCGGTAATGTTGTTTGATAGCGTGGCATTCAAAAATATCATCTCGAACGGTATCGTGCTAGATAAGAATGGCAATAAGATGAGCAAGCGTCTTGGTAATGGTGTTGACCCATTCGAGGCACTTGAAACCTACGGTGCTGATGCTGTAAGGTGGTATATGATTAGCAATTCTCAACCTTGGGATAACCTAAAGTACGATGCTGATGGGGTGGATGAAGTGCGCCGCAAATTCTTCGGAACGCTCTTTAATACCTACTCATTCTTTGCTCTCTACGCTGGCGTGGATGGCTTTAGCGGTGAGGAGGAAATAGTACCTTTGCAAAAACGTGCAGAAATTGATAAGTGGATTATTTCACTACTAAATACTCTGGTTAAGAGAGTTACGGAGTGCTACGAAGGGTATGACCCAACCCCTGTGGCACGTGAAATCCAAGACTTCGTGGGGGAAAACCTCTCGAATTGGTACGTTAGATTGAACCGTAAGAGATTCTGGGGTGGCGAGATGACACAAGATAAACTCTCGGCATATCAAACCCTTAGCGAGTGCCTTATAACAGTTGCTAAACTAGCTTCACCTATTGCACCATTTATCACAGAGCAGCTCTTTGGAGATATGGGTGGCAACGGTTCTATTCACCTGAGTGAGTTCCCAGTGGCAGACGAAGCTAAGATTGATAAGGAACTAGAGGCTCGTATGGCACTTGCCCAACGTGCTACATCAATGGTACTGGCTCTGCGCCGTAAGGTCTCAATAAAAGTGCGCCAACCACTCTCGAAGATGATTATTCCTGTACTTAACCCAGAGCTTCAAGCGCAAATTAGTGCTGTCGAGGACTTGATTCTCAGCGAAGTAAATGTTAAGGAGGTTGAGTATATTACCGATACTACTGGCGTGATAACTAAGCGCATTAAGCCAATTTTCCCTGTATTGGGCAAAAAGTATGGTGCGCAGATGAAGAGTATTGCGGCTGCCGTTAGCTCTTTGAGCCAAGAACAAATCGCTGAACTAGAAAGTAGTGGAGAGTATGCACTATCGCTTGGTGAAACTGCCATCACCCTACAACGTGAAGATGTGGAAATCTCTTCGGAAGATATGCCAGGATGGCTAGTGGCTAGCGAAGGACAACTCACCGTTGCTCTGGACGTTACCCTAACCGATCAGCTAAAGGAAGAGGGCATTGCTCGTGAAATCGTTAACCGTGTGCAAAACCTCAGAAAGGATAGCGGACTAGAAGTAACCGATCGAATTGCTCTGAATATTAGCTCTTGTGACCTTACGGACAAAGCCGTAGTGAACTTTAGTGAATATATTGCTCAGCAAACTCTCTCTAGCTCAGTGTGCATATCCCCTGATGTGAATGGAACTGAAATCGAAATCGACGAAATTAAACTTACAATAGCAATTTCTAAACAATCATAGAGAATTTCTAATAAAAAATGACTGAGAACAAGGAATTTATCGTATCGGCACGTAAGTATCGCCCCCTATCCTTCCGCAGCGTGGTGGGGCAGAGGCATATTACCCAAACCCTCCAAAATGCAATTAGCGAGGGACACTTAGCTCACGCATACCTCTTTACAGGGCCTCGTGGGGTGGGTAAGACTACGTGCGCTCGCATCTTTGCAAAGGCGATAAATTGCTTGAACCCAACGCCCGAAAGAGAGGCGTGTGGTGAGTGCGAAAGCTGCGTGGCATTTGCTGCCGATAGGAGCTTTAATATCCACGAGATGGATGCCGCAAGTAATAATAGTGTGGAGGATATTCGCTCGCTTAACGACAAGGTGCGTGTTGCACCACAGATTGGTAGGTATAGCGTCTATATTATTGATGAGGTGCATATGCTCTCGTCTGCCGCCTTCAATGCCTTTCTAAAGACCCTTGAAGAACCACCTGCTCACGCTATCTTTGTACTGGCTACTACCGAAAAACACAAGATATTGCCAACCATTCTCTCTCGCTGCCAAATCTATGACTTTAACCGTATTAGGGTCGAAGATATAGTCGAGTACTTGCGCTATATTGCAGAGTGCGAGGGTGTTGCTAGCGACGATGAATCGCTACATATCATTGCCCAAAGGGCTGATGGGGGGATGCGTGATGCGCTCTCAACCTTTGATAGGGTGGTGTCGTTTTGTGGTCGGGAACTTCGCTTTAGCGAGGTGGCAGAGTCGCTCGGCGTGCTGGACTTTAAGAGCTACTTCTCGGTGATGGAAATGGCATCACGTGGGGATTTCGGGGGAATGCTACTGCTCTATAATAGGATTCTTAGCGGTGGATTTGATGGCAATCACTTCCTTAGCGGTCTGGGTAATCACCTGCGCAATCTGTTGGTGGCTAGAAATCCTCAAACCTTCTCGCTACTGGAAATGTCGGGCAACGTGGCAGAGAGCTATCGCAGTGTGGCTCAGGGTTGTGATGTGGGAGTGCTTTTTTCGGCGATTAATCTAGTGTCGGTGGCTGAGGCAGGCTATAAGGTGGCATCCTCACGTAGGCTGCACGTCGAGCTGGTATTGATGAAGCTTGCAGGACTTGTTGCCACAGATGTTAGTGCACCAAGAGTGGCAGCCACTCCACTACCCAAAGTAGTAGAGGGCGCAGCACCACAGCCAGTTGCACCCCAACCAGCTCCACAACCAGTTGCAGTGCCAGTGCCACAACCTGCACCTGCTCCAACACCTGCACCACAGCCAGTTACACCTGCTACCCCTTCACTTGGATTTTCAATAAATAGCGTTCAAAAAAAAAGCCCTGATGTAACTCCAAAAGAGGTTAAGGCAGAAGTTCCACAGCTATCGCATAGCGAGGGTGTAGCAATACTTCATAGTCGTTTTTCAGAGCTGATTGCGCTATGGGAGAGTCGCCAGAAGCCTCGTACAGCTTTGGCTTTGAGCAGTGCACGCATTGAGGATAGCAAGATTGTTTTGAGTGTGCCGAATGAGCTGATGCAGAGCGAGATAGAGCGTTCTATGGTTGATATTGATCGTGATATGCTGGCTCTTTTTGGTTTTAAGTTGCCACTTGAGATAGTTGTTGTCGAGGAGGTTGTTGTCGATAAGCCTGTTACGATTCAGCAGAAGCTCGAACGCCTAGCCGCAAAGAACAGTAGTGTTTTGGAGCTGCGTGAGGCTCTCGATTTAACTCTTTAGTTGCAGCAGAGTTTGAGTCAGTAGATTATAACACAGTGCCCCTAGTGCTTCTGGGGTCATTGATTCTTTTATGAGCTTGTAGTATTACAGACTAAATCAAGAAAGTTTTTTGGTTCTTTTGTGAACAAAAGAACCAAAAAACTTTCATTATTTAGTTTGCTACAATACAAGCACTAACAAACTAAAACATCTGGTGTGCCCAGCGGCACCCAAAAAACTTTCTTGACTTAGTTCGTAATAATACAAGCTATGGCAAACTAAAACAACGAACCCTCGACAACACCTCGGCTCATCCCAATATGCTCGTAAGCCTTGTCCGTTGCCTCACGACCACGAGGAGTACGCTTCAAAAAACCCTCCTTTATCAAAAATGGCTCATAGACCTCCTCTACAGTACCCGCATCCTCCTCCACTGCCGTAGCAATAGTGGTAATGCCAGCTGGCCCCCCTCCAAACTTCTCGATAAGAGCACGAAGTATCTTATTATCCATCTGGTCTAGTCCACACTTATCAATATTTAGTGCCTCCAAAGCTCGACGAGTAATAGCCAAGTCAATAATACCTGTACCCTCAACCATAGCAAAATCACGTACCCTGCGCAACAACGCATTGGCGATACGTGGCGTACCACGTGAACGACGTGCAATCTCCTGGGCTGCACTTGCCACAATATCTATACCCAATATCCCCGACGAACGGGTCACAATCCCCTGAAGCGTTACACTATCATAGTACTCCAAATGGCACTGAATACCAAAGCGTGCCCTAAGTGGCGATGTCAGTAGCCCACTACGAGTAGTTGCTCCCACCAACGTAAAGGGTTTCAATTTAATCTGTACGGAGCGTGCCGCAGCACCCTTATCCAACATAATATCAATCACATAGTCCTCCATTGCAGAGTACAGATACTCCTCAACGATTGGGCTAAGGCGGTGAATCTCGTCAATAAAGAGCACGTCCCCCTCATTGAGTGAGGTGAGTAGCCCAGCCAGATCACCAGGTTTATCGAGCACTGGCCCTGAGGTGAGTTTAAGTTGCACACCTAGCTCCGATGCAATGATATTGGCAAGCGTAGTTTTACCGAGTCCTGGGGGGCCGTGCAACAGTGTATGGTCTAGGGCTTCATCACGCATAATGGCGGCTTTGATAAAGATGCGTAGATTCTCTACTATTTTATCTTGTCCCGAGAAGTGTGCTAGTTCCGAGGGTCTGATTTGTTGGTCAAGTTCTTCGTCCCGCACTTTTTCTATTTTGCGTATTTCGCTCATCGCACTTCTATGGTAAAGTTAGGTTTATATTGCACCAATGGCCATTTAGTATTTTCTATTTTAGAGGAGTTGTCCATTAGCTCAAAGTCATAGGGGGTTTGGATAGGTTGTGTGACATTGGTTGTAATGGAGTATAATAGTTTATCTGCGGTATCGAGCAATTCCCCTACAGCGATTTTAGCTGCATCGTAGCCACGCATCGAAAAGAGCGTTGGCACTAGGCTGTGTTTTGTCACATAGCGGCTAAATACCTCAGAGGCAGGGCTCATCATTCTATCGTAGTGGTATGATGCTGGGTAGCTTACACTGAGTTTATAGAACAGTTCCATATTAATCTTCGAGAAGCGTGCCCATTGAGGAGTTCCTACAAAGGCTATGTTGTAGAGTCCTTGTGCATTGAGCGAGCTGTAACGAGTAAGGATTTCCTCCACCACTAGCTCGCTATCCACTGGCAAGAAGATTAGGTTTGGCAGCGAGCGAGAGAGGTGCTCTGAGAGATTTTTTACATTAGTGAATTTATTTTCGTAGGCTACCCTATGGCTCAATGGGTTAAGGTAGCTTTCTACGGCACTCATTGCAGCCTTGTTTTGTTGGGTTTGGTGCTCAATGACAATTACATTTACGTTGTCTTGGGCGACTAGTTCTTTGATGGCATCCCATTGATACTCTACGCTTGGGGCAAGTTCCACCACGTAGGGGTTAAGCTCTGCGCTAAAGGCTACAAGGGGTGAGAATACGGGTATCTGTAGGCAAGCTGCATAAGGGGCAATCACTGCCATTTCTTCTTCGTAGACGGGCCCGATAATAACATTGGCGTTATAGAGCATACTATCGAGAACTATTTCCTCGGCACGCTCCCTTGTGCGATTAGTCGAGATTACCTCTAGATTAAGACCCGAACCCAGTTCCTGTAAACCTAGTAAAAAACCATTATAGAACTCCACAAAGCCCTTTTTTGCGTTACTATTTTCTATGCCAAAAGGCAATAGCAGCTTAACTTCAAGAGGTTCATTGGCATTTGGCTGTCGCACCAGCCCAAATTCAAAGACGCTGCGAGAAAGCACATCGAGCAATAGAGAGTCCTGTGCGGCAGGATCTAGCTCAGTATCATCCATTGTAGTACTGTCAATATCATCTGGTTCATCTATAGCAGAGATAGGTATCAGCAGACTAGAACGGAATTTGAGTTTCCCTCTTGCTTGAGGGTTATAGCGCACAATATCATTTGCCTTTACGCCATAGGCAGCGGCAATATCTTGGAGATCTTCACGCCTTGCCACACTGTGCACAGCAAAGCGCACCCCATCAATCTCGGTCATAGTCGACGAGATTTTTACTCTATCGGCATTTTCTTGCGCTACTGCGCTCCCTACCCCTAGAGTACATATAAAAAACAGTATTATAAAGATATATTTCATTTACTTCATATTATTCTTAATCTTTTCAATGACTCGCTTGGTGTCGAGCGAGAAGTCACGCCCCATCATCCACGAGTAAAACGAAGGTTCACTTCTAAAGACATCCTCTACTCTTTTACCCTTGTGCTTACCAAAGTTAAAGACCATTTCGCCCCTCTCATTTCGAACTATGCGCCCAGCAAGGTC
The DNA here is from genome assembly GCA_044433505.1 of Rikenellaceae bacterium. Lineage (GTDB taxonomy): Bacteria > Bacteroidota > Bacteroidia > Bacteroidales > Rikenellaceae > Mucinivorans. The sequence goes on along the minus strand of JAWXTM010000002.1, from coordinate 27,563 downwards.
AACATTATTTCCAATGGTAGAGAATGAAGATAGCTCTTCGACCGTAGTGCCAATATCCCCATACTTTTCGATTTGGGCTAGCAGCACATCGCAGGTTGCCTCAATATCGGCCTTTGCGCTATGTGCGTTTTCAATTTCACGACCGCAGTAGAATTTGTATGCCGCACTAAGCGTACGAGGCTCTTTTTTAAAGAAGATGTTTTGTACATCCACGAGTCTTACCTCATTAATATCAAACTCCACACCAGCCCGCAAGAATTCCTCCACCAAGAGCGGAACATCAAACTTATTGGAGTTATATCCAGCCAAATCACACCCCTCTAACCACTCTTTGAGCGAGCGTGCAAAGCGTGAAAACTCAGGCTCACCCTCTACATCTTTATCATAAATGCCGTGTACGTTGGATGCCTCAACAGGGATTGGTATAGTAGGGTTAACTCGTTTGGTACGGCTCTCACGCTCTCCCGAAGGCAGAAGCTTTATGAAGCTCATCTCTACGATTCTATCCGTTGCGGTATCAGTACCAGTTGTTTCGAGGTCAAAAAAGACCAATGGGCGTTCTAGTTTTAGTTCCATTAAGCGTTAAGGAAAAGTGGCATTAGTAGCATAAGCACCGAGGTGGTCGATTCATTTTCATCACTCTCTACAGGCATAAATAGCCCTGGGCGAGAAGCGTCCGAGAATTTCACTAGGATGTCTGAGCAATCTAGGTTGCTGAGAATATCGAGTAGGAATGGTGATTTAAACCCAATTTTCAGTGGGTCGCCAGAGTACTCGCACTGGATGCTATCCATAGCCGAGGTATCGTAGTCAAGGTCTTGAGCAGTGATGGTTAGCACATTGTCGTTAAGATCTAGGTGCACAAGTCCGCTAGAGGCTGACGAGCATACCGACACACGGCGAAGGGCTGATAGTAGTTCAAGCCTATCGACGCTCAGGTTATTATCATTATTCTTAGGAATTACTGCATTGTAGTTCGGGAAGTTACCCTCGATTAGGCGGCACACCAAGGTTGCCTTGTCCATAGTAAAGATAACGTTTTTGTGGTCATACTGCACGCTAACCTCAGCACTCTCGTCCTTTGGCAGCAGCGAGCGAAGCAGGTGAGCAGGTTTAGCAGGCAGAATAAACGAGCTAACGCCTTGGGCACTAACCTCACTATCCACAAAGCGCACTAGGCGATGGGCATCAGTTGCAACAAAGGTAATGTCGCTTGGGCTAAGGGCTATATTGATACCGTTCATCACTGGGCGTAGGCTATCGTCAGCCGTAGCGAAGATGGTCGAGGTGATACCCTTATTGAGCAGCCCAGAGGTGATGCTAAATGAAGTGAGTTGTTCCTCATTAAGGCTCTGCGCCTTAGGGTAGGCAATACCAGTAATACCAGGAATTGTTAGCTTACCGCTACTCCACACAACGGTAATTCCCCAATTCTCCTCATCTATTGAGATGGTGAGGGGTTGTTCGGCAAACTCTTTGATAGAGTCTTGTATGCGGCGTGCAGGGATTGCCACCACGCCATCTCTAGACTCCAGATTATCAATAGGTAGAGTCTTCGAAAGGGTTGTTTCGCCATCCGAGGCAGTAACTCTAAGTTCGTTGCCTTCAACTGAAAAGAGGAAGCAGTCTAGAATAGGCAGAGTACTCTTGTTGTTAATTACTTTACCTGCACCTTGGAGGTTGTACGATAGGGTGGAGCTACTAATAGTAAATTTCATTTTTTTATATTCTTCGTTAAAACTAAATTATATGCTGTTATAGGGGACTTCTAAAAGCTGATTTGTATGATTTTGGGATGAGATTTTGAGATATTTTTTGCCGCATTTATGGGAACTTAGCGGGCTAAGTGACCGTAAAAAGGTGAAAAAAGAACCAAAATATCGCCCTAGTGGCATACAAAACCTGTTATTATCTATCCATTATATTAAATATTTTTTTCTTGGGGTCAGTTTTTAGAAGTCCCCTATAGATTGAACAAAGGTAAATATTATCACAGAACTTTCAAAATTTTTCCGTAACTTTGTGCCGTTACTTTATAAATAAAAACTTAAGAATGAAGAAGATTAGAAATTTTTGTATCATTGCGCACATTGACCACGGCAAATCAACACTTGCAGATAGGCTTATTGAGCATACCCAGACTATCTCGCAACGTGACTTGCAGGCTCAAGTGCTCGACGATATGGAACTTGAACGTGAAAAGGGAATTACTATTAAAAGCCACGCCATCCAAATGGAGTATGATGCCCGTGATGGTCAAAAATATACACTAAACCTGATTGACACCCCTGGTCACGTCGACTTTTCGTATGAGGTGAGCCGTGCTATTGCATCGTGCGAGGGTGCACTGCTGATTGTCGATGCTACTCAAGGGATTCAGGCGCAAACCATCTCGAACCTCTACCTTGCCTTTGGTAATGATTTGGAAATCGTTCCGATTCTCAACAAGATTGATATGGAGGCGGCTATGGTCGACGAGGTGAAGGATCAAATCGTAGACCTTATCGGTTGTGATAGGGATGAGATTCTCTCTTGTTCGGCTAAGACTGGCGAGGGGGTGCACGATATTTTGGAGGCTATCGTAGAGCGTGTCCCTGCACCTCAGGGTGACGAGAACGAGCCGCTTCAAGCACTTATCTTCGACTCGGTTTTCAATAGCTTTAGAGGGGTTATTGCTTACTTTAGAATCTTTAATGGCACAATCAAAAAGGGCGAAAAGGTGCGCTTCTTTAATGGGGGTACGGAGTATAATGCCGATGAGATTGGGGTGCTGAAACTAAAGATGCACCCACAAAATGAAATTAAGGCTGGGGATGTGGGCTATATTATCTCTGGTATTAAGAACTCGGTGGATGTAAAGGTTGGGGATACTATCACCAGCGTGCAGCGTCCTTGCCAAGAGGCTATTGCTGGCTTTGAGGAGGTAAAACCTATGGTCTTTGCAGGGCTTTATCCAGTCGACTCGGATGACTATGAGGATTTGCGTACTTCGCTCGATAAGCTAAGGCTAAATGATGCCTCGCTGAGCTATGAACCAGAGAGTTCACTGGCACTGGGATTTGGTTATCGTTGTGGATTTTTGGGGCTGCTGCATATGGAGATTGTTCAAGAGAGGCTCTACCGTGAGTTCAATATGGATGTAATTACCACCGTGCCTAACGTTTCGTATAAGATTACTACCAACAAAGAGGAGGAGTTCTTTATCCACAACCCGTCGGGGCTGCCAGAGCAAAACTATATAAAACTAATTGAAGAGCCTTATATTCAAGCACAGATTATCACCAAAAGCGATTACTTGGGTAATGTTATGAGGCTTTGTATCGACAAGCGTGGAGAGCTGAAGAATCAGCACTTTATCACCACTGACCGTGTGGAGGTTGTCTTTGAGATGCCACTCTCGGAGATTGTCTTTGATTTTTATGATAAGCTAAAGAGTATATCGAAGGGGTACGCCTCGTTCGACTACCACCAGATTGGCTACCGACCATCGAAGCTTTCGAAACTCGATATTCTGCTTAATAGCGAACCAGTGGATGCGCTATCATCGCTGATATTCTTTGACCACGCCTATGACTTTGGTCGCAAGATGTGCGAGAAGCTAAAGGAGCTGATACCTCGTCAGCAATTCGATATTGCTATTCAGGCGGCAATCGGGGCAAAGATTATTGCACGTGAGACGGTAAAGGCTGTGCGTAAGGACGTTACGGCAAAGTGTTACGGTGGGGATATTACCCGTAAGCGTAAACTGCTTGAAAAACAGAAAAAGGGTAAGAAACGTATGCGTCAGGTGGGTAATGTGGAAGTTCCGCAGTCTGCCTTCCTTGCGGTACTAAAAATGGACTAAATGACAAAGAGAAGAAATACTAATAGAAGCGCACGACGCACAGCTGAGGGTGGCGAAGAGAAAAAATTAGTGCTCGATCACAAAAAGATAAGGCACGCAATTTTTACTATCTTTAATGCTAATCCGCAGCTGGGCTATAATGCTCGCCAGTTGTTGCGCAGACTAGTCACCTCAGATATTGAGGCGACTAGAGAGGAGTGCGAAGCAGTCATAATGGAGCTTAATGCCAAGGGCGTGATTGTGGAGCGTGAGGATAAGAGGGGTTCGTATAGGCTCACTCGTGAGCAACTTAAAAGTGCCATTGGTAAGGTCGATATGACCGCTAGCGGTATGGCGTATATCGTAGTGGAGGATGCAGATGAGGGGAGCAAGGATATTATCGTTGAGGCACGCCGCACTATGAGGGCTATGCACGGTGATAGAGTCAGAGTGAAGATTATTGGGCGTAGACGTGATGGCAGACAAGAGGGCGAGGTGATCGAGATTATCGAAAAGGGGCAGAGGGTCTTTGTTGGGACTATTATCCTCAGCGAAAAATTTGCCTTTGTCGAAGTTGACTCTAAGTTCTTGAATAGAGATATTTTTGTGCCACTGCGCCTAACCAAAGATGCCGAAGATGGGCAAAAAGTGCTGGTCGAGATTACTGGATGGCCAGAGGACTCTCGCACCCCTGATGGTAGGGTCTTGGATGTGCTGGGATATAGCGGTGATAATGATACTGAGATGCACGCCATCCTTGCGCAATATAACCTACCGTACTCCTTCCCCGAAGAATTAGAAGAGAGGGCGGCACAGATTGATAATGGTATCACTCCCGACGAGATTGCCCGTAGGCGTGATATGCGAAGCATTACTACCTTTACTATCGACCCTGCTGATGCTAAGGACTTTGATGATGCGCTCTCTATCGAAAAACTAGCGAATGGCAACTGGGAGGTGGGGGTGCATATTGCTGATGTTACTCACTACGTTAAGGAGGGTGATCCGATTGATACCGAGGGTATGGAGCGTGGTACGAGTGTCTACCTAGTGGATAGAACTGTGCCAATGCTGCCTGAAAAACTCTCTAACTTCCTCTGCTCATTAAGACCTCACGAAGAAAAACTAACCTTTTCGGCGGTATTTGAGATTACCCCTGAGGCTGAGGTAGTAAAAAAATGGTTCGGTAGGACTGTAACCTACTCCGACCATAGATTCACCTACGAGGATGCTCAAAAGATTATCGAGGAGGGTGAGAGTAGTACACATAAGCTTAAAGATGAAGTACTTACCCTTAATGCACTAGCTAGAATACTGCGCAGTGAACGCTTCAAACACGGCTCTATTGGCTTTGAACGGGATGAAGCTAAATTTATACTCGACGAAAGCGGAAAGCCTCAGAGCGTCTACTTCAAGGAGATGAAGGAGTCTAACCAACTTATCGAAGAGTTTATGTTGCTGGCTAATAAGTCTGTGGCAGCCTACGTAGGCGGTGGCAATAACCCAAAGACCTTTGTCTACCGTATCCACGATACTCCTAACGAAGAGAAATTCTCGAAGTTCAGGAACTTTATCACCCGTTTTGGCTACAATATTACTGCTACTAGCGGGCATAGCGTAGCACGACAACTCACCTCGGTGCTTACACGAGTAAAGGGCAGTGCCGAAGAAAACCTTATCTCAACGCTGGCAATTCGCTCGATGGCTAAGGCTACCTACTCGACTAATAATATTGGTCACTATGGGCTAGCCTTTGACTACTACTCGCACTTTACCTCGCCTATTCGCCGCTACCCCGATATGATGGTGCATAGACTCTTGGCACGCTACCTTGCTGGGGAAAAATCGGTTGCCGCCGAACCTATCGAAGAGATTTGTGAATACACCTCATCTCGTGAGGTGCTTGCCAGTGAAGCCGAAAGAGCCTCTATCAAGTACAAGATGGTGGAGTTTATGGTAGATAAAGTTGGTACGGAGTGGGATGGTGTCATCTCAGGGGTTACAGACTGGGGAGTCTATGTAGAAATTGAGGAAAATAAGGTCGAAGGGATGGTTGCCCTGCGTGATATGAGCGATGACTTCTATGCCTTCGATAACGAAAGCTATGCAGTGGTTGGGCATAAGAGCGGCAGGCGTTTTACCCTTGGCGATATGGTTAGAATCCGTATCAAAAAGGCTGACCTCGCTCGCAAACTCCTAGATTTTGAAATGGTCGGTATGGTTGACTTCACTACTCGTGAACTCACCGAACTGCCTACCATCAATGAAGAATATACAATCGAAAAATCTTATAAAAGAAAACGTAATGGAAAGAAGAAGCGTTAAATTTTTGGTATCACTCCTTGGAGTGTTTCTATTGAGCAGTTGTACAGGGGAGTTTGATTCGACCGATGCACTAATGGATATTCAGTCGCTGGAGGAATTTTCAGTGCCGTTTTGCGCCCCTTTGCACGTTGGTGAGGAGGTTGTAACGGGCGAGTGGTACAAAAATCCAGAGGGGTATGTTAAGGATAAGTATGGTGCGCTGCTTGATGCAGGTCTAGTGGAGAGCCTTGTGAAGGCTAAGAATTCGTGGAGAGCACTCGTGTCGGTGAAATTAACACCAAAAGGTGAGGAACTCTTTAATAAGAAGCGCACGGAGCAATATAGGAGCGAGGGGGGTGATGATGATGTTTACTTTGTGCAGGTCTGTACTCTTGTGCCAGAGAAGGTTCTTTCGGTCAAGGAGTTGGGGGATGATAGGGTGGAGTTAACTTATTCTATTATGGAGCGTGGACTTACTCCATTTGGGGTATTTTTGGATTTTGCCGAGGGTAGAGAGCATATTCACAGTAGGATTTTTAAGCGTGGCACATTTTCGTGGTCGCTTGAGCCTATAGAGTAAAAGAAAGGAGTCTATAAAACATAGACTCCTTTCTTTTGCTGCTATAGAAGACTTACTCAGTTACGGTTAGTGTAACCTTGTCTGTATGCAAGTCATCCGAATCTGACGAAGCATAGATAACATACTCCCCTGCATCAAGAGTAATCTCCTTTTGCCACTCTGATGCCTCAAACATCCAACAACTACCAGTGCTAGAGTCTGACGCTAGCGCATAACACGCCTGCCACTTATAGCTGGCAGCATTATCGCCCGACACTTTAAACGTAACAGTATCACCCACCTTTGCTGTGCTTGGGCTGATGGTGAGTGTATAGTCAGAGGTCGTGGTGGTATTGTTATCATCACCGTTGTCCTGACAACCAACAAATGCCACAGAGATGAATAGTAGAAGAGTTAAAAATAGATTTTTCATATTTTATTTTTGTTTATAGTGAAAAAATCGGGGATGAGTAGCAAAATATCTTTGCAGTCATCCCCGATATATACTTCTATTGTGTTAGAGCATCCCACTCAACCTCTACGATAACAGGTGTGCCATAAACACCATCTTTATCTTCAGTGACAATAACTAGTTTATGTTTCGAGTCGTAGAATGTGAAGGTTGCCTCGCCATCTGCGTATAGATATTGATTGTACCAAGTGTTAGAAAGAATATAGCTACCCCAAGCGTTAGGAGTGTCATAAACGATATAGTCAGATGATACAGCAGCTATGGTCGCTACCACAGTATCGTCCGATAGGTCAAAATTAAATTTAACATCGGCAAATCCATACTCATCTACCGAACCGCTAATTTGAGTTGCTGTTGCAGTTGTAGCACCATCCCAAGAGAGTGCTTTAGTAGTGTAGGTGTATTCGCAAACAGGACCATAAGTGCCGTCTGCATCCATACCCATACACCAGAAGGTGTACTCAGTAGACTCAGTCAACCAAGAGATATTAAGTGTAGCAGTGCCATCACCAGAATCATACGCTACATTGTAACCAGAAAGAACGTTAGAGTAGATGATCTCTTGAGCCGACGCTAGGTCAGTTGCGCTACCATAGCCTGCTGCATAGCCATACTCATAATATACCTTTGTACAATCCTTGAAATCAATAACGAATTCAGCAGTTGTCAGTCCAGTATTGATAGTAACAGAAGGTTTTAGGTCTGGGTTAACCACAACGACATTTTCAACAGTCGATGCTTCGATAGTAGTGATTGTACCAAACGCACCAGAACTAGTTACTGGAACAGCAAATAGAGTGTAGGCAGTGCCAGTTTCAAGACTCCATAGAGTTGCGTTTAGTGGGTCATAGACAGTTCCGTAGTAGTCCACAAAAGCGTTAGGGTACTTAACTCCCCAATCGTCCACAAACCAGTTGTTTTCAACAACCCACTTTCCGATAGTTGTACCAGCAAGCTCAGATGTTTTCACTGCACCAACGTGAACAGATGCAATATTCTCGTTACCGTTACGAGTTACAGAAGCTACAATTTGTGTATAGTCAGAAGTAGTAGAAAGGAACTCAACTACGTCATCAGTTGCGTTGTTAATTACGAAATCTTCGTCGAATACACCTGTGGTAAATTCATATATCTCGTAGTCGCTAAGCGAACCAACCAATGAACAAGAGACAACCTCGCCACCCCACATATTGGTAGTAATTTCAACGTTTTCGACCTCTACCACAACAAATTTACAAGCAGTACTTGGGCTTATATCGTATGAGAATGCTGAGTAAACACCAGACTCAGTATAAACAGTTGCACTTTGATACTCAATCAAGCTAGTAATGTTGTCAATAGAGAAGGAAGCAGATTGGTCAGCGTAAATAAGAACACCTTCACAGTCTTCACTTATGGTAAGTTCAAAGGAAGCGTTAGTAGGGCTTGTAGTTATATTAGTTACGGTAAATGCAGTTTCGAGTTCACCACTTTCGTTGAGTGTTTTGAATGAAACGGTCGCATCCTCACTTCTGTATTCGCCATTTTGGTTTGTAGCGTAGAATACAACGTTGTAAGTTGTTGATGCAGCAAGTCCACTAAGTTCAACAGTTGCAGCATTGTCGCTAAGGGCTACTTCAACTGGTTCGCTTGCACTTTCGCCGCTAACGGCTAGGGTGTAGAATAGTTGGTCAGCATCCTCTACCGTAACTGCGAAAGATGCAAATTCAGATGTAACGCTCTCAGAGTCAAGGGTTGCACTAACCACTGGATTATAAGCTGCAAGTGTGGTGAAAGTCACCTCAACTTCGCTACTAGTGTTGCCGTTGTTTGTAGCATAAATTGTTGCAACATACTCTGTTCTATCACTTAGTTCAGAAAGTTCGATTGTTGCAGCATTGTCGCTGATTGCAACCTCAACTGGGCTACTTGCACTCTCGCCGCTTGCGGTTAGAGTATAGAATAGCTGAGTAGCATCCGCAACTGTTACATTGATAGATGCGCTGTTTGCAGTAACGCTTTGCTCATCTAGTTTAGCACTAGTAACTGCTGGATGGTCAACATCAAGAGTAGAGAAAGTTACGCTCTTTGTAGCAGTTTGAGAATTGTCAGAGCCTTCGCCAACAACTTCTACTGTGTACTGGCTATTTGCAGTAAGTCCTGATAGCTCAATAGTGTAGGTAGTTGCACCGTCCTCTAGAGCTACGGTCTTTGAGATAGCGTTGCTATTGTCGCCTGTTGTATAGTACGAATAGATAAGCTCAGCAATGTTTTCACCAACAACCGCAATAGAGGCAGTTGTTTGAGAGGTTAGACTTTCTTGAACAGTTACACTTGTCAAGACTGGGGTAGCAGCAGTTTGAGGATCATCAACATCCGCATCTTTACATCCCGTTAGTGATGCCGACAGAGCAAGTACTGCTAGTGGCACTAGAAGATAGTGGTAAAATTTCTTCATAATAGATAAATTTAGATTAAATTATTGGTTTTAGTGTTGTATGAATTGGGTATAGGCTGACAACACTGCGGCAGCCTATACCTTTAGTTTAGTTTAGAGCACTGGTTCGCCACCCTTTAGGGCAATCCTTAGACTCATCTCTTTGAGAGAGTAGATAGGAAGTCCTGTCTCTTGGCGGATAGTTTCTGGCGAGCTATCACTTACGTTGAAGTTTTTGGTAGGTTTAGCAACGTATTTGATTTCAGGTCTTTGGATAGTTTGCGGAGCAGGCGTGCGAGCAGTCGTGTTGATTGCTTGCGGTGGTCTTACAGTGGTTGCACTATTAAGCATTGGGCTAGAGGCTGCCTCTGAGGTATATTTCACATCAACTTGGTCGTTAATTGTAACCACGCCATTTTGATCCATAAGTATCTCAATGTAAGATAGCATTCTGTTTGTTTCCTCTGCGCCGTATCCATCTACAACCACCCACATTCTTTTACCTAGCGGAGTATCGTAGTTGCTGTTCCACGCAACGTCGGTAGAAACAAGTCCTTGCGAAACGTTATTTTCTTTGAAGAAGCTTTCCAGAGTCTCTGTGTCATTTACTGGAACATACCAACTCTCTAGCACATCTTCGCTGTAAATTAGGTGGTAGAAACCACGCACATCGGCTGAAGGTGTCACCAAGTAGTCTGTACCATAGAGTGAGCTATTGCTAGCATTTAGGATAATATTTTCTAGGTCAACGTCAATATTAAACTCAGGGTTTTCGCCACCATCATTAGATGCAGTAGTAAACGAGACCACCTTAACATCACTAGCCTTACCATCGCCATCCACTGACATATATAGGTAAGAGTAAGAGGTAGCCGATTCGAGTGAAGGCCAAGACATCATAATGTTGTCACAGTAAGCATTTGGCCAGCAGTTGCCGTAGTCGTGCAGGTATGCAGCTTGTTCTTCTTTAGAAGAAGTGGTAACAGCATCGTCGCTAAGGAGCATAACGTGGTAGAATTCACGTTGAGTATTATAGAACCCTTCTGTGCCATCTTCGTAGTCGCACACCACGTTGTAGTATGCTACGGCAGAAGTTTTAGTAACCTCTTCTTGTGGGATGGTAATCTCGATATATGGTTCAAAAGTGCCGTCGTATGAGTAGCTCTTAGTAGTGAAAGTTGCAACCTTTACAGGGGTACTTATACCGCCCGAGGTATTAAGCCCTACTGCCACCACATCGTAAGTTGTATTTTGGCCTACACCATAGTAGAATTCATCGTAGGTGAGTTCAGGGTATTCTCCTAGAGCATCGTTATAGCCATAGTCAGGGTAATTGTTGCGGTGTTGCACCCAACCTTCGTCCCAAAGTGTACGCCCTAGATCTTCGCTTAGTTCAGGGTCAGCAAGGGCAGTGTCAAAGTAGCCTGCTGCCTCCATTCTCCAATAGATTTGACGACAATTTTTGCCAAGGCGACTAGTAATAAACATACTACCTGCACCAACGTGGTGGAATTCGAGGTCATAGTCTGCTGGGGTGCTATTGTCTTGTGGGATAACTTGGTCGATATTTTCGACATAGTCATCACCTGCGACAAGGTTGCCATCTAGCCCTAGTGCAAGGCGAGAGTAATCAATACCCTCTTGATCCCAGCCTACTGTAATCGACCACTCAGCTTCACCTGTTTGTGGGTCGCCACCAGCCACATCTAAAATCGCATCAGCATCTTGGTGGATAGTGTATTCCATTAGTTTAGCATCACCTTGCCCCTCTCCCTCTAGTAGGTCGTAGTAGTCCCTAAACTCGCTAATTTCTGCGGTTGTAGTAAAGAACTTAGCCCAGTATTTAGCGTCCGAGTTAGGAGTAATTTTGTGTGTGAGGTGAATGTAGCCACACTCAGTTGTTTCGAGCGTTACGGCAGGGCTACCTGTGCGAGGGATAGCGGTAGTAGTGATAGGGAGTTCCGAGTATTCAAGCATTGTGATACCCTCAGTACCGCCATCAGCGTAGGTGTCATAGTCACCCGAGAAGGCTAGCGTATAGATAGTATAGTTAGCATCTGGGAAAATCGGAGTAGTAGTGTAAAGGTCTGTGTAGTTATGAATTGCACTATTTCCGTTTCCTAAGGTTGTGGTTTGTAGGTATCCATAAGTAGTTATAAATGATTGCAAGTACGCTTCCTTAGAGATGCCCTCTTTGCCATATTCAAAGAAGAGGTTTTCCATAATTACGGTTGGTTGCACCATCGAGAGCGAGAAGTCCACATCCTCTCCATTGGTAATCTCCCAAGTAATGCAAGTTTGGGAGCTTGAACCAAGATCTATGGTGCGAATCCCTGCCGAGGTAGTGCTCGAAGGTTCTCCACTGTTAGCCGTAGTTGTAAAGGTTTCTATAACAGGGCCAACAACTCCTACCGAAGGAATCTGAGCCACTGCATAGAGCTTGTATTCCGTTTCGGCTTTAAGGCTCGAAATTGTGTATGTGCCTTGGCTAACACCTTGGGTATTGCCCGCTTCGAGCACTCTGTCTGCGTCCATTTCCTCTGCGCTAGATAGTGCATAGGCATAAGTTATTGACACTGCATTTTCTGAATATAGGTCAAAGGTTACGTTGTTATACGTAGGTACAATATTCGAAATAGTGATCTCTCCCGTAGCACCCGAAAGTTCCCCGTTATTGTCAGGATCGGTACAGCTACTAAAAATAGAAAGGCTTGATACTATTACTGCCAAAAAGGCGAAGTATAGTTTTGATAAAATAATGGTTTTCATTGGTATAGTTCTAGTTTTCTGGTTCGTTATTCTGTGATTGGTTCAAATTGGTAGTCGCTAAGTTCGTTGATACCAACTTCGGCAGCATTGTTAATGTGGTAGGTTGTTTCGTCGAATTGTTTAACAACGTAAGCCACAATATCAAATGTTTCGAGGAGTTCGTCAGTTAGGCTAACCGATGAGTCAAGATCAACGCTGTATTGGGTTTGCACCTTCTCGCCCACTGTGCAGTATCCATTATCACCGAGTAGGTCGCCAGTGGCAGAGTTCGAGAAGAACCAGCGGATAACGTGGTTTTGGCGATAGCTGTCATCAGTCGAACCAGTCTGCTCGTAGTTGAATCCACTCTGAAGGAAGGCAACCACTAGTTTGTAGTATCCAGTTTGAGTGAAGTGATTCTCAATGTCGACAGTTAGCGTATGTCCTTCAAGTTTCGATTCGAGCTTCATACCAACAGTAGTTGGTTCGTCAGCCAGTGATGTTTGCGCTTGGGTTACGATATTAGAAGCCACTGGAGTACCAGTAGTTTTCAGATCTTTGTTAGCGTCAATACAGATAGTTGGATAACCAGCCACGCCACCGATAACAACCGAGAGTGCGCTGGCAATGTCCGTAACCTCTAGGTCATCACCTTGGTGCACAGCAATTTCGATGAGTCTATCAGGGTAGAGTATATCGGCCGAGTTGATAGCTGTTGTTGCACTAGGGCAGTATGAGCACCACGTACCAGTAAATTTAAATATAATATTTCGGCGATAGTAAATATCCGAGAAGCCTGTTTCGGTTGAGCTATAAACAGTAATAGGGTCAGAAACGTAGCCATTGTACGAGGCGAAGAAGGTGTGAGTTCCTGGTCTTAGGGTAGTAAACTCATTAGAAGTCATTACATCATATCCTCCAAGTGAGATGTCAATTATCTGAGCACTCTGAGTAACATCTTGTCCGTCGAGTGTTACAGAAAAAGTTGCAATCTCCTGAATGTCGAGATTAATGGTGGATTTATCCACTGATAGAACAAGCGAATTATCGCTATATTCCTCGGAGGTGGACTCTTTGCAAGAGTAGGTGAAAAGCATAGCCGACAGAGCTATGAAAAGCAGGTAGAATTCCTTCTTCATATTGATTTAAGATTTTTATGAGTGTTGTTTGCGTAAATTATCTGTAGATTACCTTATATCGTAAAGATACAGCACCATCTACATTGCAAAGGTAGTCTTTTTTTGTTAACAACCAAATTTTTGTCGATTATTTTGTTAAGCAGGGTTATTTTTGGGTGATATATTTTAGTGAAAAAAGTGTGTGTAGTGCGTAATTTGTTGTAGGATAGTATTTTCTGATTTTGTGCCATTAGTGCCGCTGGGGGGGGGTCACAGACCCTTTTATGATGAAAGTTTGTTATAGCTTGTATTATAGCAGACTAAGTGATGAAAGTTTGTAATACTACAAGCTATAACTAAAGCAATGACCCGTGCCGATTGTCTGCACTAGCTTTCGGTTTTACAACCGAAAGATTTTGTCTTTAATTTTTAGGCAAGGCATCCGCCTTGCTATTGCTCTAGCGGACTGATGCCATCGTTCTTTTGTGAACAAAAGAACCAAAAAACTTTAATCATTTTAGTCTGTAATACTACAAGCTATAACTAAAGCAATGACCCGTGCCGATTGTCTGCTCTAGCTTTCGGTTTTACAACCGAAAGATTTTTGTCTTTTGATTTTTAGGCAAGGCATCCGCCTTGCTATTGCTCTAGCGGACTGATACCATCGTTCTTTTGTAAACAAAAGAACCAAAAAACTTTAATCATTTTAGTCTGTAATACTACAAGCTCTAACAAACTCTGGTCATTCGGAGTGCAAAAAAACACCTCCCTAATTCTCAAAGAATAAATTATTACTATTTCTTCCGATTTTTATGCTCCATTATCCCATTTTTTCACTACCTTTGTAGCTTAAACAATAACAAAGGTATTGAAAAATAATCGTCGCACATCAATTCCCGTGATGATGATCCTTATCATCACACTCCTGCTGAACATAGGCTCAGGATTGATATGCTTATGTAGCGGAGAATGCCATAGTAATGAATACGACTGCTCTGAAAATCAACCTTCTCTAACCGATTGCCAAGGACACATTATCCAAATATGCTACTGCGACCACAATGCTACAACAAATATTGCAGAGTTTCAAATACCATCTTCTCTCAATAAATTTCAAGCCTACTATTACACAAATATCATAAACATTCTGTGTAACCACAACCAAATCAGCAACCTGAATGCTAAACTCACTGAGTTAAAAATAAAGTATCTAGAAAATTACCATTGGATAGAATCACAATGGTATAAATCACCCCTCAAACAACGCCCTCCCCCTGTATTAGTGTAAAGTAAACTTCTAAAATACTATTTATTTACACTACATAATTTATGACAAAAAAAATAAGACCTTTTTTTGTGTCTATTCTAACGCTATGGGGTGTTGTAGCGGCTCAGGCACAAAATATTGAAGGAACTGTTCTTGACAGCGAAGGGAAAGCTATCGTGGGCGCAACAGTATGGTGGTCACAAACCACCGTAGGTGCTCTCACCGATGAACAAGGAAACTTTACCCTCCATCGTATCAAAGACTTTAATGAACTAATTGCAGGATTTGTTGGCTACCAAAACGACACAATACTGCTAGACAATAACACCAAATACATACAAATAACTCTCCCTACAAAAGCCCTCGGCATTGATGAGGTTGTGGTCTATGGCGACCTTAAGGGGAACTATATCAAAAAGACGGGAATCTCTAAAAGTGAGGTCATCTCATTCTCAGGACTCTGCAAGATGGCGTGCTGCAACCTTGCCGAAAGTTTTGAAAACTCCGCTGCCGTTACTGTTGGCTACAGTGACGCTATTTCGGGTGCTCGACAAATCAAAATGCTTGGACTGGCTGGAATATACACCCAAATACTGGACGAAAACAGACCAATTATGCGAGGTATTGGTTCGCCTTATGGACTTAGCTACACCCCTGGGATGTGGCTCAACTCCATACAAGTATCTAAGGGCGTATCATCTGTTGCGGCTGGTCACGAAGCCATCACAGGACAAATCAACCTAGAGTATCGCAAGCCTACCGACTCCGAGAGACTCTTTGTTAATGTCTTCCTAAACGATGAGCTTCGTCCTGAAGTCAACCTATCGACCGCCCTGCCTGTAACAAAAGATGGACGGCTCTCTACTGTAATTATGCTACACGCCTCGGCTGATACAGACCTTAATGTACACGACAAGAATGGTGATGGTTATCGTGATATGCCTAGTGCTGCGCAATATAACTTCGCCAATAGATGGTTGTACTCTGCACCAAATGGTGTGCAAGTCCGCTGGGGGGTTAAACTCCTGCAAGAAGAGCGACTGGGGGGAGATCTAGACTATACCGAAAGTATGCACTCCACTATGTACCAAGATGATATATACGGTTCGCATATACGCAACAGAGGTGCTAACGGGTATCTAAAGGTCGGCGTACCACTTGGCAATGCTCTCTATGACACCACTAAGCAAAGCGAACTGCGCTCCAGCATAGCTCTTGTTGCTGACTTCGACCACTTCAATGAAAATGCCTACTTCGGACTTAACGACTACTACGGCAATGAAAATAATGTGACGCTGAACCTAAGCTACAACCACTACTTTAACACCAAATCTGCACTTGCCGTTGGGGCTTCCTCATATCTTGAAAGTATCTCCGAGAATGTGAATAACTACACCCCGTGGATAAGCTCAGAAAACAACCTGCTCGATCTCTCAAGGGTAGAGAATGAAGTGGGGGTATATGCAGAATACACCTTTACTGCTAGCGAGAAATTCTCACTAGTGGCTGGTGTGCGTGGCGACTATAACGACTACTTTAACAAAGCATTCGTTACCCCTCGCTCGCATATTCGTTGGTCAATCACTCCTTCGACAGTGCTACGTGCCTCGGCTGGTTTGGGTTATCGCTCCTCTAACGTAATTACTGACAATATTGGCATTTTGGCTACTGGGCGCACTATTGTCTTCGATAATGGTACAGGGGCAGACTTCGATAGCCAAGAACGTGCCGCAACCTACGGAGCAAGCCTTACTCAGAGCCTCTCGCTACTAAAAAAAGATGATGCTACTATAAGTTTCGACTACTTCCGTTCTGACTTTATGAATCAAGTAATTGTCGACCAAGAGATGTCCGCTGACCAGATACATATCTACAATAGCAATGGAGCTTCGCATACGGACACCTATCAGCTAGACTTTATGTGGACTCCCGTTGAACGCTTCGATATTTTTGCGACATATAGATACTCCAATAGCGTGATTACCCTAGATAGGGCAGATGGCGAGAGCGTTAAGGTGGAGCGACCTTTGGTAAGTAAATTCAAGACACTGCTTAATCTACAGTACGCAACTCTCTATCGACGCTGGGTCTTTGATGCCACCGCACAGCTCAATGGCCCGATGCGCCTACCAACGCAAACAGGGGACCTTGCAGATAGCGAGTATTCACCCATCTACCCTATCTTCTTTGCACAGGTAAGCTATAAAATTCGCTCGGTAGAGATCTATACTGGCTGCGAGAATATTGCAAACTACCGCCAAGAAGTGCCTATTCTTTCGGCAGATAATCCCTACTCTGCTGCATTTAACTCATCAGTGGTATGGGGCCCGCTTATGGGGCGGAAATTTTATATTGGACTGAGATATAGCCTATTTTAAGGAAACTTCTAAAAACAAAAAATATTATGAAAAAAATTAAATTACTACTCATCGCTTGCTTGATGATTTTTATTGCAACCGAGAGTTTTGCATCACCTAAGGAAAAAAAAGACAATATTGCAACCATTGAGTTTCTTACAGATATTACGTGTGAGAAGTGTGTTAAAAAGATAATGGAATTTATGCCATTTCAAAAGGGTGTTAAGGATGTTGAGGTGGTTCTAGAGGAGCGCACAGTAACGGTACGATACGACAAGCGCAAGACTAGTGTCGAGGAGCTTGTTGTTTTGTTTAAGAAAATTGACGTGAGTGCCGAGCCAATAGAGGCGGCTGTGCAGTTTAATTTCTAGAGTTTGATTTGTTAGCTTTAACTTTAATTATTTAGTCTGTAATACTACAAACTATAACAAACTTTCATCATAGAGGCACAAATCTTGCTCCCCCCTATTTTATTCCTAAAGAAAATCACTACCTTTGTCCCATAAACCTTTAAAAACAACTATCACGCTATGAAAAACATCTGGCAAATTATTACACTGCTACTAGCCGTGGCTCTGGTTATACTATCAATAAAAATCACTATGGAAAAAGAACCCGAAAAAAGAGTCGAAATTGACACAAAGCAAGTCGGTATTGACCTAATTATGACACGCAGCAGCGTGCGCTCCTACACCACCGAAAAACCAGACGCAACAACTATCGAAACTATCCTTAAAGCTGGAATGGCTGCCCCTACGGCTATGAACAAACAACCGTGGCAATTTGTGGTGGTCAATGACCGTGCTACACTAGACTCAATCCCTACCTTTGTTCGTGGTGCACATATGGCTCGCAAAGCGCAAGTGGCGATTGTGGTGTGTGGCTCTGTTAGCGAGGCTGCTTCGCCTACCTCTTGGCTATTGGACTGCTCGGCTGCCTCGGAGAATATTTTGCTTGCTGCGCACGCCCTCGGTCTGGGTGCAGTATGGTGTGGGGCATACCCCAATGACGCTGCCGATAGAGTGGGGCAAATGCAGAAACTTCTAAACCTTCCTGAGGACGTATATGCCCTTAATGTTATTGTGATGGGTTATCCTGACACCGAGCCTACTGTTAAAGATAAGTGGAATCCTGCAAAGGTGCACTACAATAAATACTAGGGGATGGTAGATAGAATAAAGTACATTGTAAATATCCTTATAGTTGCACTTCTTTTAGGGGCAGTTGCTATCAATAGGGATGCTTCTTTGGTGGGTTATTCTCTGGGAGAGAGTGAGCAAAGGGTAGAGGCTACCCAGAGTGAGAATGAAACGGTAGAGCAGGATGGCACACGAGTTATCAATACCACCTCTTTGGGTAAGGATATTACGGGGTATGCTGGCAGAACACCTCTATTGCTGTATGTTAAAGATGATGTTATTAAAAAGGTCGAGACCTTGGAGAATAACGAAACCCCAAGTTTCTTTCAAGATGTGCTCCGTAGCGGATTGCTCGATAGGTGGCAGGGGGTGACGCTTTTGGAGGCTCAAACGATGAGCGTTGATGCTGTATCTGGTGCAACCTATAGCTCTAGTGCTATTATTGGTAATGTTCGGGTGGGTGTAGACTATGCTATGAATGTGAGCTCTGTTAGTGGAGGAAGTGCCTTTAGGGGGCTTGGTGCAAAGGGCTTACCTGGGGTTATTGTAATATTATTGGGGGTATGCATCACGCTCTTTAGACCCAAGCGCAAAATATTTAGCACCGTTCAGATGGTGCTGAATGTGGGAGTATTGGGGCTATGGTGCGGCAGCTTTCTATCCCTTTCGCAATTTGTGTCGTGGATGTCCAATGGCTTTAACTTTTCCTTTGGGGCAGTCACGATTCTATTGCTAGCGGTTGTGATTATTATGCCACTTGTGGGGCGCAAAGGCTCATACTGCCATATCCATTGCCCGATGGGCTCTGCACAAGAGCTGGTAGGCAAAATCCCAACCAGAAAGTGGCGCATTGGCAGCAAAACAACTAAAGTACTAAATAAGGTAAGGTACTATATCCTGCTGGCACTTATGTTATTGATGTGGACAGGCGTAGGCTTTGAAGTGATGGACTACGAGGTCTTTTCGGCATTTTTGTTGGGTTCAGCCTCGTGGGTTGTGCTTTCGATGGCTATATTCTTTTTGGTGCTATCGCTCTTTGTAAAGCGTCCATATTGCCGCTTTGTATGCCCAACGGGCGCACTATTGACTTCGGCAGAGCGCACTAAACCTTAATCTATATCTAGTGCTGAGTTTTTAGAAGCACCCTATTGATTGTCAGAAATAAAATTCATACCTTTGTCAGTGTATGATTTCTGTTGCGGGCGAAACTATAACGCTCCTGACAAGCAATAATTTTAGGGGACTTCTAAAAGCTAATTTAGTTGTCCATTGTTTAATTTTTAGTGGGGTTAGTTTTTAGAAGCCCCCTTTAGTTTATGAAACACAAAGGTACTCTACTTATAGTCGATGATAATAAAGCAATACTCGGTGCGGTTAAACTGCTGATGAGTGCACACTTCCAAAAAGTGGTTACGCTATGGTCACCAGATTCCGTAATCCCCACTATTAAAAAAGAGGAGGTTGATGTAGTACTGTTGGATATGAACTTTGTTGCATCAATCAATACTGGAAATGAAGGGTTGTTTTGGCTAGAAGAGATTAAAAAGAATTTTAAGGAAGTGCCTGTTGTTGTCTTTACTGCCTATGCCGATATAGAGCTTGCTGTGGAGGCAATTAAGCGTGGTGCGTCTGATTTCATAGTCAAACCGTGGGATAATACTAAACTTATAGAGACCCTTGTCAAGGCGTACAAAGTAAAGAGAAAGCAGCCTAGAGAAAATCCCACTCAAGCTCATACAACGATGTATTGGGGCGAGTCCCCTGCGATGAAACACCTGCAAAACATTATTGTGAAGGTTGCTGCAACCGATGCTAATATACTCATTACGGGCGAAAATGGAACTGGCAAGGAGGTTCTGGCAAGGGAAATCCACGCACACTCAAACAGAAAGGGTATGCCACTTGTCACGGTTGATATGGGGGCGATTACAGAAACACTCTTTGAGAGCGAGCTATTTGGGCACGCCAAAGGCTCCTTTACTGGGGCTGTTGCTGAAAGAGAGGGAAAATTTGAGGCGGCTAATGGTGGTACAATATTTCTGGATGAAATTGCAAATCTACCATACCACCTTCAAGCCAAATTGCTGACCGTGCTGCAAAGCAAAAAAGTAGTCAAAGTGGGAAGTAACGTCCCTGTGGATATTGATGTTAGGCTAGTTTGTGCAACGAACCAAAATCTCGAAGAGATGGTTCACGAAGGCAAGTTTAGAGAGGATTTGTTCTATCGTATTAATACCATTCAAACTAAGATTCCTGCACTCAGGGAGCGCAGTGAGGATATTGCGCCACTTAGCGAACGCTTCTTGAAGAACTACTGTACAAAATATCAAAAACAGATTGAGGGCTTTGCTCCCGAGACTCTAAAGGCTCTTTGTATGCACCCTTGGGCTGGTAACATACGTGAACTGCAACATACTATCGAAAAGGTTGTGATTCTCTGTGATAGTCAAACCATTAGGCAGGGTGACTTGTTGCTCAATACTGATGATAGGAGAATCTCTGCTCTTAAGCTTGGTAGTGCTGTAAATACACTTGAGGATATTGAACGCCAAACCATTGAGATGGCAATACTCCGCAACAATGGTAATATGTCGGCGGTTGCCAGCGAATTGGGCATTACACGCCAAACGCTATACAACAAGATTAAAAAGTTTAAACTATAAGAGGCTATGAAAGCTCTGCGAGAGAACCTTATAATTACCCTGACTGCACTATGCTGCTTAATAGGCGCAAGTATGGTGGTGCTGTGTTACGGGTATTATATACTCTCGGCGTTGATATTCATCCTAGCTGGAGTGTCGTTCTATAGAGTACTGCAAATCAACAAGGCTTCTCGCAAGAAGATTGACTTTATGTTCAGTGCACTAGAAAATGATGACTACACCTTTAACTTTCCTGAGTTTGGTGATAATATTAACGAATTGGCGTTAAATAGCCTGCTCAATCGGATAAAGAGTTTGCTCTCTAATGCTAAGCTACGTACCATTGAACAAGAAAAATATTATGAGCATATCTTTGATAAACTCGACATTGGGGTGATGATTATTAATGAGAGAGGCAATATTATGCGAGCAAACCAATCTATGTATGAGATTCTAGGGGTGGAGATACTAGCGCATACTAATCATATTGCACGTGTCTCTAAGGAGTTGAGCCAGGTTGTGATGCAATGTGTTGAGGGTGAAACCTGTGAGGTATCGGTTGCATCAGAGTCTGGAGATAAAGCATACTCTGTGGTCACCTCACTTGTTACAATAGAGGACAAAGAGTTGAAGATAGTTGCTGTTAGTAGCCTTGGTAATGTGCTGGATCGTAAGGAAATTGAAACCTGGAGTAAACTCACTCGTGTGCTTACACACGAGATAATGAACTCTCTTGCCCCTATTACTTCGCTTAGCGAAACACTCAAACAGATCAATAGTGACCCGAAAATGGAGCAAGGGCTTGCCATAATTAGCAAAACTAATAAAAGCCTAATATCGTTTGTGGAGAATTATCGCAGCATCACTCGGATTCCAAAACCAGTCAAGTCGCCGATTGATGTTAAACCCTTCTTGGAGAATATTGTGCAGTTAATTTGTCCAAGCGATGTTAGAACTGCAATATCTGTTGAACCTTTGGATACAATGATATATGCAGATGAGAATCTCGTACATCAAGTGGTTGTAAATATCCTAAAAAATGGACTCTATGCTATTGGGGCGTTGAGCCAAAAGTGCATAGAGATCAAGGCTTTTATCCGTAAGGATGAATCGGTTGTCATTGAGATAACTAATAATGGAGCGCAGATTGCCGACGATGTTGTAGAGAATCTCTTTATTCCATTCTACACCACCAAGCCTGACGGTAGGGGGGTGGGGCTTAGCATAAGTAAGCAGATAATGCAGCAACACAGTGGTAATATAAGGCTGGCGGCAAATCAAACGGGAAGAGTGACTTTCTCGCTAATATTTAAGTAGTAGTGAAGGTTAAAGGTGCGGGGCCTACTCTTTTCTCGGATAAAACAAGAGGGTAGCTCTGGTAAGCTACCCCCTCATCACGGCTTGGCTTTAGGGTGTGTGTGCGAGATGTGCAACATTATCAACTATTTGGCACTAGTGACTCAAAATCACATCCCTTCCCACTCTAACAACATTAACAAACTTTCAGATGCCAAGCCCTCCTTCATTTAACTTAAATAGGTGTGTAACAGTTATTCTATTTCTAGTAGGCGGCCATCTGCGGCTACTGTTTCGCCCTCTTTTACAAATATTTGTCGTACCTTACCACCGAACATAGTGGCAATGTTGTTCTCCATCTTCATAGCTTCGAGAATCATAACATCCTGACCCGCTGAGACTTCGTCACCAACTTTTACGCACAGTTCGAAGACCTTACCAGGCATCGGAGCCGTGATAACATTACCAACCACTGGCAGCACCTCAACCGCTTTCACTTCATTGACCACAGCCCCCTGTTCTTTAATCTTAGTGAGGTAGCCACGAGCAACCTGTGGAAAGAGTTCCAGAAGAAGCACCTCTTTTTCCGTTTCAGCTAGAGGTTTGCCAGTTGCAGGGAGCACAGGGTTATCTTGCATCTTGTAGTTGCTTGTATCATAAGGAGTTTCAATCTCGCTACCCGTAATTTTTTTGCGGAACATAGGGTCAATAGCAATAGGGGTTTTACCATACTCACCCTTGACAAGCGATACGAATTGGTTAGAGCAGGTGGTGTACATAGCCCTGCCATTCTTAAGGTCAAGAGCACAGTTTACTGCCTGAGCACCAACAATCTGTGAAGTAGGCGTTACTAGCGGAATAAGCCCCGCATCTTTTCTTACCTGAGGAATAAGCTTCATAGCAGCCTCTAGTATCTCTTCGCTCTTTAGAGCCTTTAGTTGCGCCACCATATTGGTGTACATACCCCCTGGGATTTCAGCCTTTTTGACTAGCTCGTTAGGCGCAGGGAAACCGTACATATCCTCAATCTTACGACACGCATCCATCAGTTCAGCCTCGTTGCAAGCCTCAGCAGCCTTAGCAGCTCTATCTATAAGAGCATCTAGTTCGGCAGAGATTTCGCCAGTTGGGTCAAATGGTTTAGGGAACATCTTAACTGCATCCACCTCGGCAAGTTCCTTACGTATGTAGAAAAGTTCGTGGTTAATCTTAGCAACAGCCTCCATATTCACATCCATCTCAACTCCCATCTTCTTGCAGAACAAGTAAATAAATTCGATTGAAGGAGCAGCAGGCCCACCCGAGAAGTTCCAAATATTAGTATCAACAATATCAACTCCAGCAGCGATTGCCGACACAACTGACGCTAGCCCATAGCCTGGGGTACAGTGTGTATGGAAGTCAACCGTTACATTATTGAGGTCTTGTTTTAGTCGTTTGATAAGGTCATAGACTCTTTGCGGAGGAATAAGTCCCGACATATCCTTAATAGTAATCATATCGGCGCCAAGTTCAACCATTTGGCGAGCCTTATCTACAAAATACTCATCGGTAAAGATAGGTTTTTGAGGCGCAGGGGCAGCAGCTTTCTTACCAAAAAGACCAAGGAACCCACCCTTTTTAGCAGCAGGAGCTTCCTCTTTAGGGTCGATAGTGTAGCATATTGCGCAGTCGGCAATACCGCCATACTTCTTAACATATTTAATAGTACTCTTAACGTTATCGACATCGTTTAGAGCGTCGAAGATACGCATAATACCAAGCCCAGACTCCACCGCATTGCGAGAGAATCCGTCAATAATCTCATCAGTATAGGGAGCATAACCGAACAAGTTACGTCCACGAGAAAGAGCAGTCAATAGACTTACATCACCCACACCAGCCTTAATCTTTTCGAGTCTGTGCCAAGGGTTTTCGCCGAGGTAGCGCATCACCGAGTCAGGCACTGCACCGCCCCACACTTCCATAGCATAGAAGCCAGCGTCCTTATAAAAAGAAAGTACTCTGTCAATTTGTTCTTGGGTCATACGTGTTGCAAATGATGATTGTTGTCCATCACGTAGCGTTAAGTCTCTGATTTTTAATTTTCGGCTCATCTTGGTAATGTGGTTGAGTATTATGAAATAGGTTTTGTTATTTGGTTAACACAAATTTAAAACAAAAAATCTGATTCACCAAACTTTTTTCGCACTTTTTTTTAATTATTTTACACCGCACCTCTCGAAAATTAAAAAACTGTTGCAAATATAGTGCTTTTCGTGCTTGCTTTTTTGTGTTTTGTTGATATTTGAACGAGTCAATTACTAAAAAATAACAATATCTCAACTTCCATCAATTCCCTTTCGTTAATTTGCGGAGTGTAGAATTATAGAAAAAATCCTACCTTATATTGAAACGATATAATAGAGCTCTCTGCTATCGAGTTTTTATATATAAAACTTACTGCTATGTCTAAAAATATTGCATTACTACTGTTATTTGTCGCTACCACTGCTTGTAGCCCTGACGACTATTTTGGCTCAAGAACATCTGGCACTACCACCACCACTACTACACTCGATGTCGAGGTTGTAATTGAAGAAGATGGGGATGGCGACTTCTCGGACTGGTCTGACGACACTCACAGCAAGTCTGTTGACCCAAACTACGATATTGTCTTTGCCCAAGGTGAAGTGCTGCGCCTCGATATTAAAATTAGTGAAGCCAACTGGACTGCTATGTGGAATGACCTGAGCAACAACCTTGGCTATAGCAATAATATGGCTGGAGGAATCACGAACTCTAGCCTTGACTTTACCCCCGTCTTTGTGCCAAGTACTATAACATACAATGGCACTGACTGGTATAAAGTAGGGATTCGCTTCAAGGGGAACTCTAGCCTGAGCGAAACCTACTACTCTGGCAATAAAAAATTCTCATTTAAACTCGACTTCGATGAGTTCGAGGACTACTTCCCAGACCTTAAAAACCAACGTTTCTATGGCTTTAAGCAGCTCAATCTAAACAATAACTACGAGGATTACTCCTTCCTGCGTGAGAAAGTTGCCGAAGACCTTTTTCGTGAGTTTGGGCTAGTGGCAGCCAATACCAGTTTCTGTGAGGTGTATGTCGATTATGGTGAGGGTTCGCAATATTTTGGGCTATACACCATTGTCGAGGAGGTTGATGACACGGTTATCGAAACGCAATTTGGTAATGATTCGGGGGCACTATATAAGCCTGAGGATGATGCCGCCTCCTTTGCTTACGGCACTTATGATACGGATGAATTCTACCTAAAGAGCGACTACTCGGACTATAGCGATGTACTGGCACTATACAATGCCCTGCATAGCTCGAACCGCACATCTGAGCCTGAGGCGTGGAAGGCTCAGCTCGAAAGCGTCTTTGATGTCGATACATTCTTAAAGTGGTTGGCTGTGACCACTACCATACAAAATTGGGATGCTTATGGCAATATGGCGCATAATTACTATCTATACAATAATCCTTCGAATGGGCTATTGACGTGGATTCCGTGGGATCATAACGAGGCTTTTCAGGATGGCAAGGGCAATTACACTACCTATAATCCAAGTGAGTTGTCGAGGATAAGTTCGTCGTGGCCACTTATTAGCTATCTTTGGGATGTGGAAGAGTATCAGGCTATTTTCGATAGCTATATTGAGGAGTTTGTTACGGATATATTTAGTGTGTCGAAGATGACCGCCGCTTATACGTCTTACTATTCGTTGTTGCAGAGCTATGCTTATGCCGAGGAGAAGGGATTTACATTTTTGAGTAGTAGCGGGCAGTTTGACAGTGCGGTATCGACTCTTAAGACACACGTGCAGTCACGTGTCAGCGTTGTGAATAGTTATTTGAAGTAATACAGGTTAGAGCAGACTAAAATGATGAAAGTTTTTTGGTGCCGCTGGGCACACCAGATGACAAAGGTTTGTTATAGCTTGTATTATAGCAGACTAAAACATCTGGGGTGCCCAGCGGCACAAGCGGCACCATCAACTCCCTACCGCAACTCTGCTGCCCCCTGACGAATAACCACTATATCATCAGTACAATCTACCACCGTCGACGGAATATTTACCCCTATACCTCCATCTACCACAATATCAACCTCACTATACTTCTCCTCAATTAAGGATGGATCTGTCAAATATTCCTCATCCTCTCCGCCCGTCAACTCCACCGAAGTTGCTAACAATGGACACCCCAACTCACGTATAATAGCTAGCGTAATTGCACTATCAGGTATCCTTATGCCTATAGTCGAACGCTTTTGCAGGATTTTTTCTGGAGTCTTCTGTGTAGCAGGCAGTATAAACGTGAATGCCCCTGGCAGATTTTTGCGCAACGCAGAAAATGCCACATCACTTATCTTTGCATACTTGGACACTCCTGTAAGATCAGCACAGAGTATAGACATTTCATTGATTTCCTTGCCATTTTTCACCCCTTGAATTCTTTCAATAGCACTCTTGTTTTGCAACGAGCAAGCAATGGCATATACCGTATCGGTCGGAATCACAATTATTTTGCCATTGTTTAGTTCACGCACGATTTCTCGAATTTTGCGTTCTTCCGTGTTGTTATTAAAGAGTTTAACTATCATTTTTTCTCAATTTAGTATATATTCAAAAGCCTTTAGTTTTGACAAAAGTAACTTTTTTTTACATTTTCTGCAAAAAAAATTTGCACAATTCATTTTTTCTCCTTACCTTTGTCCAACCAAAGCGAGAGGGCTAGAGAATGAGGGGGGAGAGAAGGAGAAGGAGGGGGATGAGAGAGTGAGGATGAGAGAGTGAGAATGAGAGAGGTGAGAAGAAGGGGGGGGAGTAAAAAGAATATATTTAAAAATATAGACCATAAAAACGGTGTGGTAGTTCAGCTGGTTAGAATACCTGCCTGTCACGCAGGGGGTCGCGGGTTCGAGTCCCGTCCATACCGCCACCAAAAACGCTAATAGCTTACGAGTTAAGTTGTTAGCGTTTTTCTTTTATAGTACTTTCCCCTCTTTTTCCCCTTAATCGGTTTGAGGTAGGTATCTAGTATTACTGAAGGGGGCTTCTAAAAACTAACCCCAAAAAAAAGAATCACAACTTTTTAGAAATTTACAGCTTTATTCAGGGCTTCGTTTTTAGTTTATTCGAACCAGCATAGAGCAGGGGGGTACTCAGACGCCAGCGGAAAAGCTCTAGGGTGGCGTGAGCCACGAAAGAGATTTGCCGCTTGGGGTGGCGGCTGCATCTCCTTAATTCTGTACTAATATTATAGAACTAAATAGTCATCCCTTAAAAAGCATTTAACAATCAGAATATCAGTAAAATAACCTGTATAATATTTGGAAATATCTGCAAGTTTTCGTATCTTTGTGCTATAAAACTTGCAGATATTGTCTATGAAACCAACACCTATTAGAAGA
>JAWXTM010000001.1:0-96123 GCA_044433505.1 Rikenellaceae bacterium | reverse complement strand
TTCGGTTGTACAACCGAAAGATTTTTGTCTTTGATTTTTAGGCAAGGCATTCGCCTTGCTATTGCTCTAGCGGACTGATTCCATCGTTCTTTTGTGAACAAAAGAACCAAAAAACTTTCATCATTTTAGTTTGTAATACTACACACTAAAACTAAAGAAGCTCCTTTGGGTCAATAAACCCAAGGAGCTTCTTTACTTATCTAATCTAATGGCTAAACGCCACTCGAAACACAAACTATTCCTCTACAACCGCCGCATCTTCAGCACCCTTGCGAGCAACTGTCATACCATTGTAACGACGCATACCCGTACCTGCTGGAATCAAATGACCACAAATTACATTCTCCTTCAAGTTCTCTAGGTAGTCAACCTTACCATTAATAGCCGCCTCATTCAACACCTTAGTAGTTTCCTGGAACGACGCTGCCGAAATAAACGACGTGGTTTGAAGAGCAGCTCGTGTAATACCCTGAAGTATCTGAGTCGAAGTTGCTGGAATTGTAGCACGAACCTCCACCTCACGCAACGCCTTGCGCTTCAACAATGAATTCTCGTCCCTAAGCTCACGCATTGTCACAATCTGACCAGCTCTCAAATTCTCGCTATCACCAGCCTCCGTAACAACTCTCTTTTCATAGATTTCGTCATTAACCGAGATAAATTCCCACTTATCAACCACTTGCTCTTGAAGCAAACGAGTGTCACCTGGATCTTCGATTCTTACTTTATTCATCATCTGACGAACAATCACCTCGAAGTGTTTATCATTAATCTTCACACCTTGCAGGCGGTAAACCTCTTGAATTTCGTTTACGATATACTCTTGAACACGTGTAGGCCCTAGGATCGAAAGGATGTCACTAGGAGTGATTGCACCCTCTGAAAGCGGCATACCTGCACGGATATAGTCATTCTCTTGCACCAATATCTGTTTAGAGAGTGGCACCAAGTATTTTTTAACTTCACCTGAGCGAGAGGTAACAACGATTTCACGGTTACCACGCTTAATCTTACCGAATGAAACTTCACCGTCGATTTGCGAAACAACAGCAGGGTTCGATGGGTTACGAGCCTCAAATAGCTCAGTAACACGTGGAAGACCCCCCGTGATGTCACCAGCCTTGCCCACAACTCTAGGAATCTTGATAAGAATATCACCAGCCGACACCTTACCATTTTCCTTAACAGCGATGTGTGCACCCACTGGCAAGTTATATTGTTTGAGTTCAACGCCATCTTTATCAAGAATCTTGATAAGAGGGTTTTTATTCTTGTCACGGCTTTCGATAATTACCTTTTCACGGTAACCAGTAGCCTCGTCACTCTCTTCACGATATGTTACATTTTCAACTACCGCATCGAAACCAACCTTACCAGAGTGCTCAGCGATAATCACAGCATTGTATGGATCCCATTCGCAAAGAACGTCACCTGCTGCAACTGTATCACCATCTTTATAGCTGAGAATCGAGCCATAAGGCAAGTTAGCAGTAAAGAGTGCAATACCTGTATTGCTATCTACGATACGAAGTTCAGCAAGACGTGATAGCACCACAGTTTCCTTACCATTCTCACCCTTACGCTCAATGCTACGAAGCTCATCGAGTTCGATAACCCCAGCATATTTAGCGACAATAGTATTTTGTGAGGTACTACCCCCTGCAACACCACCGACGTGGAACGTACGAAGTGTAAGCTGAGTACCTGGCTCACCGATTGACTGAGCAGCAATTACGCCGACAACCTCACCGATTTGAACCATTCTGCCAGTCGATAGGTTACGACCGTAGCACTTAGCACAACAACCCTTAGGGCTTTCGCAGGTAAGAACCGAACGAATTTCAACACTTTCGATAGGCGATTCCTCGATACGTTTTGCAATATCTTCGGTAATCTGGTCGCCAGCAGCAACGATTAACTCTTCGTTAGTTGGGTCAATTACATCTTGAACCGAGGTACGACCAAGTATTCTTTCATAGAGTGATTGAACCACATCTTCGTTACGCTTCATAGTTGTTGCTTGAAGCCCACGTAGAGTACCACAATCATCCTCATTAATAATCACATCCTGAGCAACGTCCACCAACCTACGAGTCAGGTAACCCGCATCGGCAGTCTTAAGTGCCGTATCCGCAAGACCCTTACGAGCACCGTGGGTAGAGATAAAGTACTCCAATACCGATAGTCCCTCCTTAAAGTTCGAAAGGATCGGGTTTTCGATAATTTGCGCTGCTTCGGCAGTTGCCTTTTGAGGTTTCGCCATCAGACCACGCATACCAGAGAGCTGACGGATCTGTTCGTTAGAACCACGCGCCCCTGAGTGAAGCATCATATAGACTGGGTTGAAACCCTGTTGGTCAGAGATCAACTGATCCATAACAGTCTTAGTTAGCTTACTATTTGTGTGTGTCCAGATGTCGATAATCTGGTTGTAACGTTCATTATTAGTGATAAGACCCATATTGTAAGAATCCATCACCTCGGCTACTTGAGCGTAACCATCAGCCACGAGTTCCTCTTTTTCTTTAGGGATAATCACCGCTTCGAGGTTAAATGACAGACCACCACGGAATGCCATCTGGTAACCTAGACCCTTAATATCATCAAGGAACTTAGCTGTTGCAGCAGCTCCCGATGTCTTCATCACATCACCGATAATATCTCGAAGTGATTTCTTTGTCAATAGTTTATTGATATAACCTGCGCTCTCTGGCACAAACTCATTAAAGAGGATACGCCCAAGAGTAGTTTCGAGCAGTTGCCCTGGAGCAAGTCTTACCCTTACCTTAGCGTGTAGGTCTACCCTACCCTCGTTATAAGCGATTTTAGCCTCCTCGGCAGAGTAATATACAGAACCTTCACCCTTAACACCAGCTCTTTCCTTAGTAATATAGTAAAGACCGAGCACCATATCCTGAGATGGTACAGTAATAGGCGCACCATTAGCAGGGTTTAGGATGTTATGTGAACCTAGCATCAAAATCTGCGCCTCTAGAATTGCAGCATTACCGAGTGGAAGGTGAACCGCCATCTGGTCACCGTCAAAGTCGGCATTGAACGCTGTACAAGCCAGCGGGTGTAGTTGAAGTGCTTTACCTTCGATTAGGCGAGGCTGGAAGGCCTGAATACCTAGACGGTGAAGCGTAGGAGCACGGTTTAGTAGTACTGGGTGACCCTTAATTACATTTTCTAAGATGTCCCAAACTACTGCATCTTTTCTATCTATAATCTTCTTAGCAGATTTTACAGTCTTTACGATACCACGCTCGATAAGTTTCCTTACGATAAATGGCTTGTAGAGTTCAGCCGCCATACCCTTAGGGATACCACATTCGTGCATCTTAAGTTCTGGACCAACCACAATTACCGAACGAGCCGAGTAGTCAACACGCTTACCGAGCAAGTTCTGACGGAAACGACCTTGTTTACCCTTTAGTGAGTCCGATAGTGACTTAAGTGCACGGTTGCTTTCGCTCTTTACGGCATTGCTCTTTCTTGAGTTATCAAGTAGTGAGTCAACAGCCTCTTGGAGCATACGCTTTTCGTTACGCAAAATCACGTCTGGAGCCTTAATTTCGATAAGGCGTTTTAGACGGTTATTACGAATAATAACCCTACGGTAAAGGTCATTAAGGTCACTGGTTGCGAAACGTCCACCATCTAGTGGTACTAGTGGGCGGAGTTCAGGTGGGATAACTGGAACAACGTTCAGAATCATCCACTCTGGCTTGTTAATCTCACGGCTAGAGCGGAATGCTTCCACAACATTCAAACGTTTGAGAGCCTCTGCCTTACGTTGTTGCGAGGTTTCGGTATCAGCCTTGTGACGCAATGTGTATGAAAGCTCGTCGAGCTCCAACTTTTGCATCAACATAACGAGTGCTTCAGCACCCATCTTAGCGATAAACTTATCTGGGTGGCTATCCTCCAGCGTTTGGTTATTCTTTGGCAGGGTATCCAAAATATCGTGATACGCCTTTTCGTCGAGTAGCTCAAGATCACTTACACCCTCGGCAACACCCTTCTGAACCACAACATAGCGTTCATAGTAGATCACCATATCTAGTTTTTTGGTAGGGATACCTAGTAGATAACCTATCTTATTAGGTAGGCTTCTAAAGTACCAGATATGCGCCACAGGCACGACTAGTGAGATGTGACCACTGCGCTCTCTACGTACTTTCTTTTCGGTAACCTCCACACCACATCTATCACAAACGATACCTTTATATCTAATTCTTTTGTACTTACCACAGTGGCATTCGAAGTCCTTTACAGGCCCGAAGATACGCTCACAAAACAGACCATCTCTTTCTGGTTTGTATGTGCGGTAGTTAATTGTTTCGGGTTTGAGAACCTCCCCACTACTGCGTGAGAGGATTTCCTCGGGTGATGCCAACGATATTTTAATTCTATCGAAGCTCTTTGCTGCTCTTATATCTTTATAGTTTGCCATTCTTATGCAACTTAATATATGTTTACTAATTCTTAAAAATATTATTCCTTACTTTCAATCTCTACTCTTACTCCATCTTCACGCTAAGTCCAAGACCTGCGAGTTCGTGAAGGAGTACGTTGAGTGATTCAGGGATACCAGCTTGTGGCATATTATCGCCCTTAACGATTGCTTCATAAGCTTTAGCACGTCCCACAACATCATCACTCTTTATAGTCAAGATTTCTTGCAGGATATTAGCAGCACCGAACGCTTCGATAGCCCAAACCTCCATTTCCCCGAACCTTTGACCACCAAATTGTGCTTTACCACCGAGTGGCTGTTGGGTAATGAGTGAGTAAGGACCGATAGAACGAGCGTGCATCTTATCGTCCACCATATGCCCTAGTTTTAGCATATAGGTTACACCGACTGTTGCAGGTTGGTCGAACCTCTCGCCCGTACCGCCATCATATAGATAGGTCAAACCACTACGTGGAATACCAGCATCTGCGGCGTGTTCGTTGATTTGTTCAAGGGTTGCACCATCGAAAATAGGAGTTGCAAACTTAACACCTTTAGTCTTACCTGCCCAACCTAGTACAGCTTCATAAATCTGTCCAAGGTTCATACGAGATGGTACACCCAGTGGGTTAAGTACAATATCGACGATAGTTCCATCTTCGAGGAATGGCATATCTTCGTCACGTACTACACGTGCGACGATACCCTTGTTACCGTGACGACCCGCCATCTTATCACCAACTCTTAGCTTACGCTTCTTAGCGATGTAAATCTTAGCAAGTTGAATAATGCCTGATGGCATCTCATCACCATTTGTAATATTATATTTTTCACGCTTAAGCTCTGCATCAAACTCCTTATACTTAGTGATAAAGTTATTGATAAGTGCACTAATCATCTCAGACTTGTGAGCATCCGATGTCCACTTCATAGAGCTGATTGTCATATAATCGAGTTCTTCGAGCAAACGAAGCGTAAACTTAGTACCCTTTGCAATCACCTCCATACCGTAGTAATCTTCGATAGCGAGGCTACTTTTGCCATTAAGCAGAGTCCACAACTTGTCGATAAGCACACGACGAAGAGCACCTACTCTAGCTGAGAATTCGCTCTCTGCCTTTTCAATCACGACTTTTTCGGCAGCTTTACCCTTCTTGCCACCCTCTTTGTTTTGAGCACGGCTAAAGATACGTTTGTCAATTACCACACCGTATAGTGATGGGCGAGCCTTGAGTGAAGCATCCTTCACGTCACCAGCCTTATCGCCGAAGATTGCACGAAGCAGTTTCTCCTCTGGACTTGGGTCAGTTTCACCCTTAGGGGTAATCTTACCGATAAGAATATCGCCTGGTTTAACCAGAGCACCTAGGCGGATAACGCCATTTTCGTCAAGGTCTTTGGTAGCATCGTCCGCAACGTTTGGAATATCAGCTGTTAGTTCCTCAACACCACGTTTAGTGTCACGAACCTCCATAATATATTCATCGACGTGCACCGAGGTAAAGACATCATCACGAACCAAGCGTTCCGAGATAACAATCGCATCCTCGAAGTTATACCCTTGCCAAGGCATATATGCAACCTTTAGGTTCTTACCCAGTGCAAGTTCGCCATTTTGGGTAGAGTAACCCTGCGTTAGGATTTGACCAGCAGTGACTCTATCTCCACCACGCACCAATGAGCGTAGAGTAATAGAGGTACTTTGGTTAGTCTTGCGGTACTTAGGCAAGCTATATACAGTGACCTCTGGGTTGAACGAAACGAAGCGTTCATCATCGGTCATATCATACTTAATTTCGATACGAGTAGCGTCAGCAAATACAACCTCGCCATCTCTTTCTGCCACAACCTGAGTACGGCTATCTGAAATCAATTCACCCTCTAGACCAGTACCCACGATAGGAGCTTCTGGTACAAGAAGTGGCACGGCTTGGCGCATCATATTCGAGCCCATCAGCGCACGGTTCGCATCATCGTGCTCCAAGAATGGGATAAGTGACGCTGCAATCGAGGCGATTTGGTTAGGCGCAATATCCATAACGTCCACCTGCGTAGGAGGAACCTGTGGATAGTCAGCACCCAAACGACACTTAACGATAGGGTTTTTGAAATTACCCTCACTATCTGTTGGTGCACTAGCCTGAACGATGGTTAGACCCTCCTCTTGCTCAGCACTCATATAGTTAATATCGTTACGGTCAACAACACCATCGGTAATTTTCGCATAAGGAGTCTCGATAAAGCCCATATCCGAAATCTTTGCAAAGACACAAAGTGACGAGATTAGACCGATATTCGGGCCCTCAGGAGTTTCGATAGGACAGAGACGACCGTAGTGGGTGTAGTGAACGTCACGAACCTCGAAACCAGCTCTCTCACGTGAAAGACCACCAGGACCTAGTGCCGAAAGACGACGTTTGTGGGTCAACTCAGCAAGCGGATTGGTTTGATCCATAAACTGGCTAAGCTGGTTAGTACCGAAGAATGAGTTAATCACGCTCGAAAGGGTCTTGGCATTAATCAAGTCAATCGGAGTGAAGACCTCATTATCACGAACATTCATACGCTCTCTAATGGTACGTGCCATACGAGCAAAACCAACAGAGAATTGTGCAGCAAGTTGCTCACCTACCGTACGTACTCTACGATTCGAAAGGTGGTCAATATCATCAACCTCGGTACGAGAGTTGATAAGTTCGATAAGGTATTTAATGATGGCAATCATATCTTCACGAGTCAGAACCCTTACGTCACGAGGCGTGGTAAGTTCCAACTTGCGGTTGATTCTGTAGCGACCCACATCACCCAAGTCATAACGCTTGTCAGAGAAGAATAGCTTGTCGATTACATCACGAGCCGTTGCTTCATCTGGTGGCTCAGAGTTGCGTAGTTGCCTATATATATATGTAACAGCCTCTTTTTCGGAGTTACAGGTGTCTTTTTGAAGTGTGTTGTAGACAATCGAGTAGTCGCTCGAAAGGGCAGTATCTTTGTGTAGTAGAATACTCTTTTCGCCACATTCAAGAATCTCTTCGATGTGATATTCCTCAAGGATAGTCTCACGGTCAACGATAATATCGTAACGGTCAATAGAAACAACCTCACCAGTATCTTCGTCAACAAAGTCCTCTACCCAGCTGCGAAGCACCCTTGCAGCAAGTCTTCTACCGACTGCTTTTTTAAGGTTCTTTTCATTGATTTTAACTTCATCAGCGAGGTCAAAGATTTCGAGGATTTCCTTATCCGTTTCGAAGCCAATGGCACGAAGCAGCGTAGTTACAGGAAGTTTTTTCTTTCTATCAATGTAGGCGTACATAACCCCAGCAATGTCGGTAGCGAATTCAATCCAGCTACCCTTGAATGGGATAATACGAGCCGAGTATAGTTTAGTACCATTAGTGTGTACACTTTGACCAAAGAATACACCAGGAGAGCGGTGAAGTTGCGACACAACAACACGCTCAGCACCATTAATAACAAAGGTGCCACGAGGGGTCATATAAGGGATAGTACCGAAGTAAACGTCTTGGATAACGGGGTCAAAATCTTCGTGTTCAGGGTCAGTACAGTAAAGTTTTAGTTTGGCTTTAAGCTGAACGCTATATGTAAGTCCTCTTTCAATACACTCATCAATGGTGTATCTCGGGGGGTCGACGAAGTAGTCGAGGAACTCAAGTACGAAATTATTGCGGGTGTCAGAGATTGGGAAGTTCTCAGAAAAGACCCTATACAAACCTTCATCGAGTCGATTTTCCGCTATTGTTTCGAGCTGGAAGAAATCGTGGAAGGATTTTAGTTGTACCTCTAGGAAGTCTGGGTAATCCATCGCACGTGCGATAGAGCCAAAATTTATACGTTCTGCAGTATTGCTAGCCATTTTTAAAAATGTTTATTAGTGCTAAAAAAGGAAAATCGAAGCGCTGATTTTCATAAAAGTTAGGTAGTGATGCAGTGGTAAAAAGCAATAATCAAACCACAAGTTTTCGCTACTCAACTATATAAAACGGTAGGGCAAAGCCCAGAAAAACTGAGCTTTGCACTTTTAGGAAGACACTCCCCGCCGATAAATAACATTATCGAGAAGGGGAGCGTATTAAATTATTTTACTTCAACTTCAGCACCAGCTTCTTCAAGTTGTGCTTTAAGTTGTTCAGCTTCTTCTTTGCTTACGCCTTCTTTAATTGCTTTAGGAGCACCGTCAACTAGTTCTTTAGCTTCTTTAAGACCAAGACCTGCAAGATCCTTAACAGCTTTAACTACTTGTAGTTTTGCACCACCTGCAGAAACTAGGATTACGTCGAATGAAGTTTGCTCAGCGGCTGCGCCACCCTCTGCTGCTGGAGCTGCTGCTACTGCAACTGCTGCTGCTGCAGGCTCAATACCATATTCGTCTTTAAGGATTGTTGCTAGTTCGTTAACCTCTTTAACTGTAAGGTTTACTAGTTCTTCGGCGATTTGTTTGATGTCTGCCATCTTTTTATTATTTTTTTAAGTTATTATTTTAAAATTTGTTTTTGTTGTTTTTTTAAATAGCTTGGTAGTAATAGTGCCTTGCGGTTTGCGTGAGTTAGAGTGCATAAGCCTCACCCCTACCCTCCACTTTAGGCAACCTCACTATTGTCTATCTTCGAGAGCTTTAACCAACCCTGCGATTTTGTGACCTGCTGAACCTTGAAGTGCAGAGATAACGTTTTTCGCTGGAGATTGAAGTAGAGCAACGATGTCGCCGATAAGTTCTTCACGGCTCTTGATATTTTCAAGCACGGTAAGTTGGTCTTCGCCTACGTAGCTACATTCGTCAACGAATGCTGCTTTAAGGATAGGTCTGTCAGAGCCAACGCTTTTGCGATATTCTTTGATAAGTTTCGCAGGAGCGTTACCAGTTTGAGTAAACATAATTGCAGTTGGGCCTTCAAGAACAGAAGCGATTTCTTCGTTCTCTTTGCCAAGCGCAATAAGAGCTTTAGTAAAGAAAGTATTTTTAACTACCTGTAGTTTGATTTCTTTTTCGTAGCAGGCTTTGCGCAATTTAGCGGTTTGTTCTGCGTTAAGTCCAGAAATATCAGTTACATAGTAGTGTGCAAATTCTGATACACTATCGGCTATTTGGCTTGTAAGTTGGAGTTTTTCTTCTCTTGTCATAGTCTTAAATAGTATTAGTCGATAGATTTAGGTTCAATTTGCACTCCTGGGCTCATAGTGGTCGAGAGGTAAACGCTCATAACGTAAGTACCTTTAGCCGCAGTTGGCTTTAGTCTAAGGATCGTACGATAGAATTCGTTAATATTCTCTTGAAGTTGTTGAGCGGTGAAGGAGATTTTTCCTACAGAGGTGTGAACGATACCGTATTTATCAACTTTAAAGTCGATTTTACCAGCTTTCACTTCCTCAACAGCCTTACCAACTTCCATAGTCACAGTACCAGTCTTAGGGTTAGGCATAAGACCACGAGGGCCGAGGATACGACCTAGCGCACCAACTTTTGCCATAACGCTTGGAGTACAGATGATTACATCAATGTCAGTCCAGCCATTTTTAATTTTTTCAACATATTCGTCAAGACCAACGAAGTCAGCACCAGCAGCTGTAGCTTCTGCTTCCTTGTCAGGAGTACAGAGTACAAGTACACGTGCCACTTTACCAGTACCGTGAGGTAGAGTTACCACACCACGCACCATTTGGTTAGCCTTTCTAGGGTCAACACCTAGACGAATGTCAATATCTACCGAAGCATCAAATTTCGTAAAGGTAATCTCCTTTAGAAGTTCTGTCGCTTCAGCCAACTTGTATTGCTTAGTGCTATCAACTTTAGCATAAGCTACTTTTTGGTTTTTAGTAAGCTTCATTTTTAACTCTTAATTTAAAGGTGATTCACCTACGACATTGATACCCATTGAGCGAGCAGTTCCTGCGACCATACTCATTGCGCTCTCAACAGTAAAACAGTTCATATCTTCCATCTTGCCAGTAGCGATTTCACGGACAGTGTCCCAAGTGATTTCAGCTACCTTACGACGGTTCGGTTCAGGTGAGCCACTTTTAAGTTTGGCTGCTTCCTTTAGTTGAACTGCAACTGGTGGTTGCTTGATGATAAAGTCGAAAGACTTGTCGCTATAAACGGTGATAATCACAGGAAGGGTCTTACCCGCTTTGTCCTGTGTACGAGCATTAAATTGCTTGCAGAAGTCCATAATATTCACACCCTTAGAACCAAGTGCTGGTCCTACTGGAGGTGAAGGATTAGCTGCTCCGCCTTTAATTTGCAACTTAATAAATGCCGCAATATCTTTTGCCATAGCTTTTTTTTAATAATTAATTTAACATATTGTTTTTTGAACCCCTTCCTACTTATCAAATAAGTGCAAAGTTTTTAAAAGTTATTTTAGAAGAGCCTTTGAGTTGTAACATTCTCCTCTTGACTAAAACCTCAGTTAAGTTACTTTAAGATTGGAAGCATCTTTGCAACAATGAGTCTTAACTTTTTATTTTTGACTCCTTACCAACAATGGTAATGAATCGTTTTATATTACTTCGCCCTTCGATTAGGAAAGGTGGGAGTTCCGTAGTTTGTTTTGTCGTTTTTTATGAAAAGCGTTATTTTACTCTTCTCTTTCGACTTGGGTGAAGGATAGTTCCATAGGGGTCCTTCGTCCAAATATCTTAACGGCAACAGTCAGGCGGTGACGAGTTTCGTCAACCTCCTCGATAGTACCGATAAAGGTAGCAAATGGCCCGTCGATAACCTTAACGCTATCACCCACCTTGTAGGAAATTTCGTTTTCAAGGAGTTCGGCAGAGGCTTGTTCATCGAAGCGACCAAGGATTCTATTCACCTCGCTCTCTCTTAGTGGAGAGGCGTGGAGCATAGATTCCTTGGTATCCGACAGGAAACCAAGCACACCAGGGATGCTACGCAAGATATGTGGAATTTCCCCAATCATTGCGCACTGTACGAGCACATAGCCAGGGTATGAAACACGTTCTTTGACAACTTTTTTGCCACGAACGACGCTAAAATATTTTTCAGTTGGGATAAGAACCTTAAGGATAAGGTCTTCGAGGTGGAGCGTACGGATTTCAGCTTCAAGATATTCTCGAACCTGTTTTTCTTTACCGCCGATTGCTCGCATTACGTACCAATTAAACTCGTGTGATTCGCTCATAGTTTACCTTAATTTAAAGAATTAAGTATTTATTGGTCGTAAAATTAGTATAGAATCGAATAAATCGACTTCATAATGTTCTCAAAAGAGAAGTCCATAGCAAGAATTACCACTGCGAAGATCAAAGAAGCGACCATAACAAGTATAGCACTACTTTGTAGAGACTTCCAAGTAGGCCAAACGACCTTATCTACCAATTCACGGTAAGACTCTTTAACATAATTTCCCATTGTTGTATATACAGCTTATATTATTATATTTGGCAGGGGTGGAGAGATTCGAACTCCCATCAATGGTTTTGGAGACCACTATACTAGCCCTTGTACGACACCCCTATGTTATTTTCAAGAAATAGCATCCTCCCTAACATTTTCTAGAGGAAGGATGCACCTTTCTTGATATGTTATTTTCTGAGTTTTCAGAAAATCAGATTATTCAACAATCTTAGTGATCTGACCTGCACCTACTGTACGACCACCTTCACGGATAGCGAAGCGAAGACCGATGTTAACAGCAACTGGGTAGATAAGTTCAACAGTGATAGTCACGTTGTCACCTGGTAGGATCATTTCAGTACCTGCTGGAAGAGTTACTTCACCAGTTACGTCAAGAGTACGTAGGTAGAATTGTGGACGATACTTGTTGTGGAAAGGAGTGTGGCGACCACCTTCGTCTTTCTTAAGGATATAAACCTCAGCTTCGAATTTTTGGTGAGGTTGGATAGAACCTGGTTTAGCAACAACCATACCACGTTTAACTTCTTTTTTGTCAACACCACGCATAAGTAGACCAACGTTGTCACCTGCTTCACCTCTATCAAGAAGTTTGCGGAACATTTCAACACCAGTACAAACAGATGTTTGAGCTTTTTCGCCAAGACCAACGATTTCAACTGGGTCACCTACGTTGATTACACCTGTTTCGATACGACCAGTAAGTACAGTACCACGACCTGTAATCGAGAATACGTCTTCAACTGGCATAAGGAATGGTTTTTCGTTTTCACGTGGAGGGATTGGAATATAAGTGTCAACTGCATCCATAAGTTCCATAATTTTGTCTTCCCAAGCTGCATCGCCGTTAAGACCACCTAGTGCAGAACCACGGATAACTGGAGCGTTGTCGCCGTCGAATTGGTAGAAGCTAAGAAGTTCACGAACTTCCATTTCTACTAGTTCAAGCATTTCTTCGTCGTCAACCATATCCACTTTATTAAGGAATACTACGATACGAGGAACGTTTACCTGACGAGCAAGAAGGATGTGCTCACGAGTTTGAGGCATAGGACCATCAGTCGCAGCAACTACGATGATAGCACCGTCCATTTGAGCAGCACCAGTAACCATATTCTTAACGTAGTCAGCGTGACCTGGACAGTCAACGTGAGCGTAGTGACGGTTAGCTGTTTGATACTCTACGTGTGCAGTGTTGATAGTGATACCACGTTCTTTTTCTTCAGGAGCGTTGTCAATAGAGTCGAATGAACGAAGTTCAGAAAGACCTCTTTTTGCCAAAACTGTGGTGATAGCTGCAGTAAGAGTAGTTTTACCGTGGTCAACGTGACCGATTGTACCGATATTTACGTGCGGTTTACTGCGGTCAAATTTTTCTTTTGCCATTGTTGTAAATTTTTTATTTAAGTGTTTATTTTATTTTTATTTACAGAGCGGAAGACGAGATTCGAACCCGCGACCAATAGCTTGGAAGGCTATTGCTCTACCAACTGAGCTACTTCCGCTTGATTTTGTGGGGAGAGCAGGATTCGAACCTACGAAGTCGTACGACAGCAGATTTACAGTCTGCCCCAGTTGGCCACTTTGGTATCTCCCCTAAAATTTAGCAATTCAAGCTTGAATCGCCGTGTACATTACATCATTCTCACTTCATCCCTCTCACTACTTATCAAATCAATCACCCTCCTCTTATCCTCAGTCCTTTTTTCTCACTTTTTTTTTACACCCTCTCTCCTACCTTTCCCCTCTCACTTCTTCCCCTCAGTCCTTCTCCCCCTCTCAAAAAAAATCTCACCCCCTCTGTGAGCCGATGGAGGGATTCGAACCCCCGACCAGCTGATTACAAATCAGCTGCTCTGGCCAACTGAGCTACATCGGCAATTTTGCTTTCGTTAAGATCACTTACATTTTGTTGTCGTTGTGACTTTAACGGAGTGCAAAGATATATAGATTTTTTTAATTTCCAAAATTTTTTGCATTTTTTTTGATTTTTTTTTTGCAATTTAGTTTGGAAAGCTATTTTTAGTCCCCTTTAGAAGATAAACATA
Source organism: Rikenellaceae bacterium (assembly GCA_044433505.1). Lineage (GTDB taxonomy): Bacteria > Bacteroidota > Bacteroidia > Bacteroidales > Rikenellaceae > Mucinivorans. The sequence continues at coordinate 82,220 of JAWXTM010000001.1, read as the reverse complement.
GAGCTTATTTCACGGTAGTCGTAGACTCTTGAGACTGCATCGGCGAAGATGTCAGCAACAGAGAGGACGGTGAATTTCTCTAGGTTTTGGTCTTGCTTAAGAGGGATAGTGTCTGTAACGATCACTTCGGATAGCTGTGAGGCATTGATACGGTCGTATGCTGGGCCCGAGAGCACTGGGTGAGTAACAGCAGCACGGACAGACTTTGCGCCCATTTGCATCATCATATCGGCCGCTTTACATATAGTACCAGCGGTGTCAATCATATCATCGAGGATAATAACGTTACGATCCTTAACATCGCCAATAGCGGTCATAGTGCCAACAGAGTTTGGTTTATCACGCTGTTTGTGGCAAATAATCATAGGGCTTGCCAAGTATAGAGAGTAGGCATTAGCACGCTTAGCACCACCCATATCTGGGGCAGCTACAGAAAGCTCCTCTAGCCCAAGGTTTTTGAGGTATGGCACAAAAACGCCACTAGCGTATAGGTGGTCAACTGGCACATCAAAGAAGCCTTGGATTTGGTCAGCGTGCAGATCCATAGTCATAATACGGTCAACGCCAGCAGCGTGCAATAAGTTAGCGGCAAGTTTAGCACTAATTGGCACACGAGGGCGGTCTTTTCTATCTTGGCGAGCTAGACCGAAGTAAGGCATAACAGCCACTACTCGGTGAGCTGAGGCACGTTTCGCAGCATCGATCATCATCAGCAGCTCCATAAAGTTATCCGAGGGTGGGAACGTAGAGCATACAATAAATACGGAACAGCCCCTAATCGACTCGTTGAATGAAGGTTGGAATTCGCCATCAGAGAAGTTCAGCACCTCTGACTTACCAACTTCGCAGCCATATTTTTCAGTTATTTGTTTAGCTAAATAGCGAGAACATCTCGTTGTAAAGAATTTAATTTGATGATTACCCATTACGGTTCTTTAAATGTTTAAGGGGACTTCTGAAAATTGATTTGGTGGATTTGGGATGAGATTTTGAACTGAGTTTTTACCGCATTTTTGGTCTAATAGTGGACTATTTGACCAAAAATAGGTGAGAAATCAACCAAAATATCGCCCAAAGACATCAAAACCTATTTACTAACATCCATTTTTATTTATTAAATTTTAGTGGGGTCAATTTTTAGAAGTCCCCTTAAGTGTTATTGGGGTCTGCACTTTCTCACACCCATATCGGACACAAAGGTACTCTAAAATAGGTGATCTTCCAACTTTATTTACCGAAAAATTACTACAAGTATTTCAGTGATGGAGTTTTTACGCTATGTAGGGCGAATTTTATGTACGGTTTGCAGGGGCGAAACGCCCCAAATTATAGAGCAGGAGCAAAAATGCCACTACTCCACCCCCCTCAGAAAAAAGAGAATTGGAATAGTGGCACTCAAAAGAACTTAAACAGATTCTTAATCAATACTTGGTTTAAGAGTTATTTTATGTCTTTCGATAATTGGGTAAGGGTAACCTTCGAAATAGCCATTGTGCAGATCATAGTATAGTACGACCTCTTCAGTTATATTCTCTGGGACAAGTTCAACCTCAGTGATTAGTGTCGCATCGGGAGTCGGAGTAAACTCCACCTTTTCATTATATATAAAGGGGACTTCAGCCTTTGCAGTACTCTTTTCAGCATCAAAGACAAGGGGAAGTCCTCTTTGTACAGTCGAACTCTCTGTAAAACCATCCGACCACCTACACTCAATAGTAAACGTCGGTGTATCAGCATCCACAACTTGTTCTTCTGTTAAAAAAGAGGCAACTTTAAGACTGTCATAAAAGTCTTTTTCCGTTTCGCAACTAGCAAAACATAGTAGAGAGATCACAATAACGAGAGATTTTAATGTGTGTTTCATTGTTAAATTAAATGTTTTTAGAATCTGTTTAAGTGAGAAAATCTTAAACAGTTTCCTGGTTAAATAAATTATTTAAAAATTCACTCACGGAACTTTATGCAAGTATAAGCATTTTTGTTAAAATTTCAACTAAAATGGCATTTTCTTCAACAATTCTACTAAATATTTAAACAAACCCAAAAATAACTCATCCAAACCACTGAACACCATCAGTACTATTTCTCAGAATCCTTTCACCCAACAAAACCCTGCCTGCGCAGTGCCTCAAAGTAGCTCTGTGAAATTGCAAGGTTATCACTCTTAGTGTATCGTCTTTCGGTAAAGATCTTTGCTAGGCTATCAAGTTGATTCTCTTCGAGAAGTCGCTGGGTTTGCTCCGATGCCTCGGTTTCTGCCCAAAACTCCTTGATTTGAGTATCATTTGGGTTATTATAAGTTTCCTTATGCCACACTGCCTCTAGCGGTAGCCTTGGCGTTAGCGGCACTTCGCTCGCAGCATACCCCACCACCACAGTAGTCACTGGCACAACACCACGTGGAAGCTCCAGCACCTCGATAATCTTCTCCGTAGTATATATAGTAGTACCAAGATAACAAATACCCAGGCCCTGCTCCTCCGCCTCGGTAGAAAAATTCTGAGCAGCCAACAGAGCATCTATTGCCGCATTAACGTACCACGCAAAGTTATCATAGGCAGGTTCTACACCACTTAGCTCACACCACCTAGAAAAAAGTGCCACATCGGCACAAAACGTAACCACCGCACTGCAATTCCTAACCGAGGGCTGATTAAAGTGCAGGGGCGAGAGTTTTTCTTTAACCTCGTCAGACTCGCTCACAATAATAGAATAGAGCTGCATACCCCCAGTTGTGGAGGCACGAGTAGCCGCCTCTACTAATTCACGCATTGTACGCTCTGGAATTTCCCTATTTGGAATATAATTGCGCACCGAACGGTGCTCTTTGATTGCTTTTATCATCTCTTTTTATTTTTTAGTTTACCACAAATTTACTAATTTTGTGATTAATATGGAACTAAATTTTGCAAAATATCACGGTGCAGGCAACGATTTCATCCTTCTGGATGGTCGCAGCAGTAACATACACCTCACCCAAACCCAAATCGAAAGGCTCTGTCACCGCCGCTTTGGCATTGGTGCAGACGGACTTATGATTCTGGGTAATGCCCCACAAGAGGGACTTGACTTTAGTATGGATTTCTATAATAGCGATGGCAAAAGTGGCTCGATGTGTGGTAATGGCGGACGCTGTATAGTCAAGTTTGCTGACGATATTGGGGTTGGTGGCACAGATAAAACCTTCTTGGCAAGCGACGGGGTGCATACCGCACGTGTTGAGGAGAATGGTGAAATATCGCTTGGTATGATAGATGTTGAAAGGGTGCTAACCATCGACGAGGGGTATTTCTTGGATAGTGGTTCTCCGCACGTGGTAGTGGTTGAGCGGTACAACCAAGATGCAGCACGTAGACTGCGCCAACGGTATGACTCTAATGTAAACTACATTGAACTAGAGGGTGACGAGATAAAAATCAGCACCTTTGAGCGAGGCGTAGAGGATATGACTTGGGCTTGTGGCACTGGTGCAGTGGCATCGGCTATTGTGGCAAGCATTATAGAGCATCGCAGGGGGGATGTGGAGTATCACTTACGCCCTGTGGGTGGTCAGCTGAGTGTAAGTTTCACAGAGTCAGGGGGCAAGTATCAAGGGATAGTGCTTCGTGGAGGTGCCGAGCGCACATTTAGTGGGGTCAGTTTCTAGAAGTCCCATACAAAAAAGCGAGCCGCCCTTGCAAAAGGAAGACTCGCTTTCTATAAAATATAATATCTACTAGTAGCTAACCATATCTGGGGTTACTAGCTTAAGGTCACCACCCGATGGAAGTTGGTAGCGGAAACATACCTCATTCCAAACTATTGGCCAACCGTCGTGAACACGATTATTTACCACCATCTTGTATGTGTGTTTGCCAGCAGCCAACGCCTTTTGAACCTTTACAGAGTTATGACGCTTCATAACATCGGTATTATTGATAATCCTTACGCCATCAATCCAAAGCTCTGCCATATCGGTCGATAGGGTATAGACACCATCCTCTGGGAACTCTACATACCCTTCGTAAATAGAAAGTGAAGGCTTGTTCATATCGTAGTCGATGCCACCGTGGAACTTGCTTAGTAGAGTATCTGCACCAAACTGAGCATTTGCATACTCCGTTTCGGTAACAAATAACCCCTCGGCAGTGCGTACCTTAATGGTCTGTTCGCTAGAGGCATTGATTCTCTTAGCTAGATCCTCGTTATCCTTTGAAGGAGTTACAGCAGGGCTAAGCGTCTCTCTAGTAACTGGCACTGTGCGTACAGTACTAAGTTTGCCAGTAGGCATAAGCGTAGCGATTTTAACCTCTGCATTGTCACTAGTAATAACGATAGGTTCGGTGTACTTAGTTGAAGTTGCAGTAGGCTCGCTGCCATCTAGGGTATAGACCATATCAATACCACGAGTATTCGAGAATTCAAGTTCAGTAGATTCGCCAGTGTAGACCACATTTTGGGTCAAAACGCCCTCAGGTAGTGGGATATGGTAGTTCACACCGTGATAGTCCAAACGAGCCGAAGCATTGTAGATTCTGCGTTCGAAGTCAGCGTAGTCCTTTCTTGAAAGAGGCGACCAAGTCAGCTCAGCAAGTGCTATAACACGTGGGTAGACCATATATTCGTAGAACTCAGGAGTCAATAGATACTCGCTCCACATATTAGTTTGCGCACCCATAATAAGGTGTTGCTTATCAGCAGCGAGTTCTTCTGGAACTGGGTCATAGCTATATGTTTTAGATAGCGGAGCATAGCCACCGATAGTGGTTGGTTCAACCTCCATAGCACCTTGGTAGTGGTCGATATACATACCACCAGGGCCTGGGGTCATAATACATTGGTGATTCTGCTCGGCAGCAGCGATGCCACCCTCGATACCTCTCCAACTCATTACGATAGCACCCTCGGCAAGTCCACCCTCTAGGATTTCGTCCCAACCGATCATCTGTTTGCCCTTTGATGCGATATACTCACCAATGCGGCTAATAAAGTATGATTGAAGTTGGAATTCTTTAGAGTGTTTTACCCCATAGTCATCCGTGTAGCCAGTGTATCCAAGTTCTTTGATACGAGCTTGACACTTAGGGCATTTTTCCCACTGATCTTTAGGGCACTCATCACCACCGATATGGACATATTGGCTAGGGAAGAGTGCTATAACTTCGTCAAGAATATCCTCTAGGAATTTGAAAGTAGCGTCGTTACCAGCACAATAAACATCCTCTTCGACACCCCAAATGATACGAGGAGAGAAAGGGCCTCCTGTACACGAGTACTCAGGGTAGCCAGTCAGCGCAGCAAGGGCGTGACCCGGAAGTTCAATCTCTGGAATAACGTTAATATGACGAGCCTCGGCATACTCAATAACCTCTTTGATTTGGTCTTGGGTATAGAAGAACGGACCATAAACAGTGCCATCACCTTCGGTTCGCAATGAACCAAGTTCAGTTAGCTTAGGGTACTTTTTAATCTCGATTCTCCAAGCTTGGTCTTCGGTCAAGTGCCAGTGGAAGTTATTGATTTTGAACATCGAGAGCACGTCGAGTTGCTTTTTGATAAAGTCAATATCCACAAAGTGGCGACACACATCGAGCATCAGCCCACGGTACTCAAACCTTGGGTAGTCCTTTACAGCGACAGCTGGCAGAGTCCACTCTGTATTCTTAACTACGGTAGTGCTTTCGATTTGAGCAGGCAACAGTTGCAAGAGTGTTTGCACACCGTAGAATGCACCCGCTGCATCTTTACCAACGATCTCCACACCACCTGCACCAGAATTCAGGGTATATCCCTCAGCCTTTAGCTCACTGGCACTATCCACGCCAATGGCAATAAAGTTAGACTCTGGGCGAGTCTTTACCACGCCTAGGTCATATCCCGTAGCAGCCTTAATCTTAGCCGAAAGGTATGCCACTGCGCTAGCAGCATCTTCACTCTCTGCGACGATAACGCTGTTGGCAGTAAGAGTGAACACCCCCTGGTTTTGGGTAAGTTCCACAGGTACTGGAATCACATTGATTCCTTCGTTGTAGCTAAAGTGTTCGATTTTCTGGGAACACCCCGTCATCATAGAGCCTATTGCACAGGCAAGCAGCAGTTTTCTTTTCATTTTTATTTATTAGTTGTTAGTAATTTGCAATGTCTTCTACCAAGCAAAAAGTGGAAATTTCTCCATTTTAGCTTGCACTTCAGCCTTAACAGCCTCAAGTACAGCTGTATCTTCTGGAGCAGAGAGCACACGGTCGATCATCTCCACTACCCAAGGCATATCGCACTCTTTAAGTCCACGAGAGGTGATTGCAGGCGAGCCTACTCTAATACCAGAGGTCAAGAATGGTGAACGGCTATCGAATGGCACCATATTCTTGTTCAGTGTAATATCTGCTGCAACAAGTGCATTTTCAGCCTTTTTACCGCTAAGCTCTGGGAACTTAGAGCGTAGGTCGATAAGCATCAGATGGTTGTCAGTACCCCCCGAAACAACTGCATAACCCTTCTCAACAAAGGACTCTGCAAGGGTGCGTGCATTGAGCATAACTTGTTGTTGATAGGTCTTGTACTCAGGTTTGAGTGCTTCGCCAAAGGCAACTGCCTTGGCAGCAATAACGTGCTCCAATGGGCCACCCTGTGCACCTGGGAAGACCGAGCTATTAATCATTGCAGAGAACTTCTTGGTTTCACCCTTAGGAGTCTTAACACCCCAAGGATTTTCGAAGTCCTTGCCAACTATAATCACACCACCACGAGGCCCACGAAGAGTCTTGTGAGTGGTAGAGGTAACAACGTGAGCGTGCTGCACAGGGTTATTCAACAGACCTGCTGCAACCAAGCCAGCAGTGTGCGCCATATCAACCCAAAGAATTGCACCAATCTTGTCGGCAATCTCTCTCATACGAGCGTAGTCCCACTCTCTAGAGTATGCGCTAGCACCCCCGATAATCATCTTTGGGCGGTGTTCAAGAGCAAGAGCCTCCATCTTGTCGTAGTTAATTGTACCAGTTTCGGCATCTACCTCATAACCAATAGCCTTGTACAGAATACCGCTAAAGTTAACTGGCGAGCCGTGAGTAAGGTGACCACCGTGCGAGAGGTCAAGCCCCATAAAGGTATCACCAGGTTTCATACAGGTCAAGAAAACAGCTAGATTTGCACTAGCCCCTGAGTGAGGCTGCACGTTAGCAAACTCAGCACCATAGAGTTCACAGAGTCTGTCAATGGCAAGTTGTTCCACTTGGTCAACTACTTGGCATCCACCATAGTAGCGAGCACGAGGGTAGCCTTCGGCATATTTGTTAGTAAGTACAGAACCTTGCGCCTCCATTACGTCATCACTAACGTAGTTTTCCGAAGCAATAAGTTCTAGTCCGTGAGTCTGGCGACTCTTTTCTTGAGCAATAAGTTCTGCAATTTGATTGTCTTTCATTGTTATGTTATTTATGTAATAAATTTTAAAACATAAAGGTATGAATTTTTTTTTGATTTTTGTTATCTTTATGTGATTTTTTAATTTTAGCTCACTGCTAAATATGACATAAATACATAAAGACTGTCAAAGTGGCAGTCCCTTTGCCCTCGGCATATAATTTGCAGGATTCTTACTACATCATAATAGAACAATTATAACTAAAAATACATAAAAAAAACTATGAACATTAAACCTCTATCGGATCGTGTCCTTGTCGAAGCAAAGGCTGCCGAAACTAAAACTGCTAGCGGGCTCTTTATACCTGACACCGCTAAAGAAAAACCACTGCAAGGTACTGTTGTTGCCGTTGGGCCTGGTAATGCTGAAGTTACTATGGAAGTGAAAGTTGGTGACACTGTACTCTACGGAAAATATGGCGGACAAGAAATCTCGGTTGATGGCACTGACTACCTTATTATGAAACAGAGCGAGATTTTCGCAGTAATTGGTTAATTCTTAAAATTTAATATAGACAATAAAAAAATGGCAAAAGAGATAAAATTTACAACCGACGCTCGTAGCGCACTACAAAGTGGCGTTGACCAACTAGCCGCTGCGGTTAAAGTTACACTAGGACCAAAGGGTCGTAACGTGGTTATTGAAAAGAAATTTGGAGCACCTCATATCACCAAAGATGGTGTAACGGTGGCTCGTGAAATCGAACTAGAGGATAAGTTCGAAAATATGGGCGCACAAATGGTACGTGAAGTGGCATCGAAAACTGCTGATGATGCAGGTGATGGTACTACCACTGCTACGGTTCTTGCACAAGCAATCATTGCTGGTGGGGTGAAGAACGTTACGGCTGGTGCTAACCCTATGGAGCTTAAACGTGGTATTGACCTTGCGGTGGCGCAAGTTGTGAAAGGTCTTAAGGCGCAAAGCCAAGAAGTTGGTAGCGAAATCGAAAAAATTCGCCAAGTTGCTACCATATCTTCTAACAACGACGCTACTATCGGTGGACTAATTGCCGAGGCTATGGAAAAGGTTCAAAGAGAGGGTGTTATCACTGTTGAAGAGGCTAAAGGTACTGAAACTCACGTCGATGTGGTAGAAGGTATGCAGTTCGACAGAGGATATGTTTCTCCATATTTTATTACTGACACCGAAAAAATGCTCGCTGAACTTGAAAAACCATATATCTTGATTACTGATAAGAAAATTTCTACTATGAAGGAGATTCTTCCAGTTCTTGAACCAGTGGCACAAAGTGGCAGAGCACTGCTTATCGTTGCCGAGGATGTTGATGGTGAAGCTCTTAGCTCGCTAGTTCTCAACAAGCTTCGTGGTACACTTAAAATCGCTGCGGTTAAGGCTCCAGGTTTTGGTGATCGCAGAAAAGAGATGCTTCAAGATATTGCAATCCTTACTGGTGGCACTGTAATTTCAGAGGAAACAGGTCTACTGCTTGACCAAGCTACCCTAGAGATGTTGGGTACGGCAGAGAAGGTGACCCTTTCTCGTGATAGTGCAACTATTGTTGATGGTGCAGGCGATAAGGAGGCTATTGCAGAACGTGTAGGGCAAATCCGCTCTCAAATCGAAACTACGAAGTCTGACTATGACCGTGAAAAACTTCAAGAACGTTTGGCTAAACTTGCTGGCGGTGTTGCAGTTCTCTACGTTGGTGCTTCGACCGAGGTTGAGATGAAGGAGAAGAAAGATAGGGTTGACGATGCGCTTGCAGCGACTCGTGCAGCAGTTGCCGAGGGTATTATCCCAGGTGGTGGTGTGGCGTATATTCGTGCGGCAGAGGGTCTTGAGGAACTTCGTGGTGCAACTGAAGATGAGAATACTGGTATCGCTATTGTTTGTCGTGCAATCGAAGAGCCATTGCGCCAGATTGTTGCAAATGCAGGTGGCGAGGGTTCGGTAGTTGTAAATAAGATTAAAGAGGGTACAGCTGACTTTGGTTACAATGCTCGTGAGGATAGGTACGAGGATATGTTTGCAGCAGGGATTATCGACCCAACTAAGGTGGCTCGTGTAGCACTTGAGAATGCGGCATCGGTGGCGTCAATGTTCCTAACCACTGAGTGTGTTATAGCAGATGCTAAGGAAGAGGGTGCAGCACCAATGCCTCCGATGGGTGGTGGAATGGGTGGAATGATGTAATCTTCCCCGCATATTATTCATAAAAAGGGATAGGCACGCTACAGTCCTACCCCTTTTTTTATGAACAATAGCTATCTGCTACATACAATAAGGGCTTATCCACACATTGTGAATAAGCCCTTATTATTATAATCTAAATGATTAGATTATTGTTTCTTAGCCCAGCTAAGTGGAGTAGAGATTGCGTCAGCACCACCAAGTTGCTCTACACCTGAAAGGTATGCGCTTTGGTTGGTTGATTGAAGTCCTGTAGGATAGATCAAACGTTGTGGAACATTTTCCCATTGGAATGAACCACACTCGTCAGCTGAGTACCAAGGCATAGTTGAGATGGTATTCTCGATAAGTGGGTTTTCCATAAATGGAATGTTCAAACGACGGTAGTCACACCAAGCCTCAAGTGGCAACCAAGGTGAGTTAGCGATATACTTTTGAGTAATAACCTTCATAAGAAGTTCATTGTTCTGAACATCAGGTGTACCAACTGGGTATTCGTAGTTTACGCTTTCCATAGTTGGAGTATCTTGGTTAAGAGTAGAAGCTTTGTCGCCTGTAGACGAAAGGTTATCGTTGAAGTCGTAGTACTGCATTGCAGTTGAAGTAGCCTCAGTAGTGTGAGTCCACGCAACAGAAGTACCATTACGGTTATAAGAAGTAGAGCTTAGGTAAGCATCCGCTAGAGTTGTGATACCGAAGTAGTCGAAACTAGCTCTTACACCAGCCTCATAGGCTGTTTGAGCATCTGTACCAGTAGACCAACCCTTAAGTGCAGCTTCTGCAAGAAGGAACTGAACTTCCCAAGGACCCATAAATACACGACGGTTAGCGTTATCTCTCCATTTCGCACTCTTAGCAGGAATGTTAGAAGCCGATGATGTGAACTCATTGAAGTTAGAAGCATATACACCACCATCACCAGGGATGAACGAGTGGAAAGTATAAGCAGCACGCATAGTAACCTTAGTTTGGTTAGCAGCAGGAACGATTGGTTGTCCGCTAGCGTTAGTCGAGTCAGCAAGAGTAACCTCAATGTTGTCTGAGCTTAAAGTATAGTTCTGAACAGTACCGTCGTTAACACCAGGAATAGAGAAGTTAACGAATAGACGAGGGTCAGCCACCGATGGGATAGCATCGAATAGGTAAGCAGCGTCCATACGGTTAGTCTTAGTTCCAAGGTAAGCATCCATCTTAACACCTAGGTATTGGTTAGGATCCTTTGCGTAAGAAGCAATGATGTCTGCACTAAGACCACTAACAGCAGTACCACCAACAGCAGTAATGTCGTTAATGTCGTTACCCATACCCATACAAAGCGAAGCGTAAGTACGAGAGATGTTTTGAGAGTTCCAAGAACGAGTCATCACACCAGTAGTAGAGTTCCAGCTACCACACTCAAGAACAGAAGCGATTTCCGATTGAGTAGTGATATAAGGTCTTTGAGCAGCAGCTTCGAAAGCAGCTTGGTCACCGATACGCAACGCTAAGCGAAGTGAAAGTGAGTTACCGAATTTTTGCCAAGAAGAGTAATCTCCACTATAGAACAAGTCATTAGCAGCTTGTGTATCAGTAGCCGAAGTAGCAAGATCTAGGCTAGTGGTAGCATCAGAAAGTTCGCTAAGGATAAATGCATATAGGTCGTCCACCGATTCCATAGTAGTAGGTAGAGTACCGTCATACTGAGAAAGTGAAGCAGGCCCGAAGTTGTCAGCCATTTCGCTTAGAAGGTATGCTCTCCAGATACGAGCAACTTGCAACAAGTTGTTAGTATTAAGGTAAGATTGGTCATCTAGACGCTCTTCACTAAATTGAACAGCCATAGTAGCATTTTTAATCCAACCGCTAAGGTAGCCAGTACCATAGTAGTCAGTACTCCAGTCGTTAGACGCAGAGAAAAGAGTCAAATAACCACGGTTTTCATATCCCGAAACATAGTCCCAGTAAAGGATAAATGCACGTTCAGCAACGTGAGGGTCCATTTGCGCACCCATAATAGAGTTGTTCAAGAAGTAGTCAATCTGCACTTGATCTGCAGGCACTGAGTTAGGGTTTTCGTTAATCTCCTGGAAGTCCTTACAAGACACAACCGCCGAGATAGCCCCTAGCACAATGAATAATCTTAATATTTGTTTTTTCATAATAATTTTTCAGTCTGAATATTGTGAATACTAGAAACCAAGAGTTACGTTAAATGTAAACGAACGAGTAGTTGGAGCAACGCCAAGTTCAAGACCAGATACGTTAGTACCAGTACCAGATACAGCCTCAGGGTCAACACCAGGAATAGCACTGTAGATCAACCACAAGTTATTCGCTGTCAAAGAGAGGTTAACTTTTTGGAAACCTGAACCAGAAAGCACGCTTTGTGGAAGCGAGTAACCTAGAGCAAGTGTACGAAGACGTATGTTAGTTGCATCATAAGTGTAAGCCTCAGCGATACCGATGTTACCAGAACCTAGAGCAGTGTAGTAGTAGTCTTGTTGAGAAATTGCAATGGTATTAACAGTGTAACCAGTGATACCACCATCAGCATTATAATTTGCAATAACACCCTCTACAACTAGATCTTCACGACTTCCGTTAGGAGCAGTTGCAGCGTTAGTACCATATTGGCAAGTAAGTGCATTAGTCAAAGAGAATACCTCACCACCGATACGAGCGTCAAAGTTCAAATCCAGTGTGAAACCTTTGTAGCTGAATGTATTATTGAAACCGATAAGTGCATCTGGCTGTTGGTTACCAAGGTAGCTAGCCGCAGCAGCTTCGTCAGAAGCAGTACCAAGGTTTTGCTTTTGTGGAAGACCATTAGCGTCTAGAAGTAGTTGACCGTAGTATTGGCTACTTTCGTCAGTTACTCTAACGTAGGTAGGACCGTGAATATCACCATATTTTTGACCTTCACGAGCTACAACAGTGATACCATCCTCGATAGTTGCAAGGGTATATACTGGGAAGTTTTCGTAAAGAGAAACGATAGTATTGATATTGCGAGTAACGTTCAACATTGCATCCCAGCTAAAGCCGTCAGGGTTACGGAAGATTGAACCACCGATAGAAAGTTCAACACCTTCGTTTTGGATGTTACCAGCATTGATCATCATTGAGCTATAACCAGATGATGCATCAAGAGGCAAGTTTAGAAGTTGGTTAGTTGCGTTAGATTTGTACCAAGCAGCGTCTACACGTAAGCGGCTGTCAAAGAAACGAACTTCTGCACCAACTTCCCAAGAAGAGATAAGCTCAGATACTAGGTCTGAATCATAGAGTACGGCGTCACGTGAAGCAGTGTTAGTGCCAGTTGTTGCATCAGTACCTACATAGTAAGGAGTGTATAGTTGATACACGTCCAAGTCATTACCTACTTGTGCGAAAGAAGCACGTAGTTTAGCAAAGTTGAACCAACTTGGCATATTGTCGATAAGGTCTGAAAGAACGATAGAAGTACCGATAGATGGGTACATAAATGACATATTGTCTTTGCTCATAGTCGAAGACCAGTCGTTACGCAAAGTAACGTCCAAGAAGATAGCACGTCTCCAGTTCATAGAAAGCGAACCGTAAAGTGAGTTCATCTTACGTTGGATGTCAGAAGAGCTAATGGTTGGAGAGTCGATACTATTGTTAAGCGAGAATACGTTGGTTACAAGGAATTCACCTGAGTTACCAGCGATACTGCGAGAAGTACGATCCATCATATTACCACCAAACGAGAACGAACCACCAAAGTCACCAAACAAGTTATCTTTTTGCGCTGTAAGCAAGAAAGAGTAGTTTGCTTCCATAAAGGTATCAGTTTGTTCTGAGTAGTAACCATTCGCTAGACCAGCAAGGCTACCAGCATATTGCTTAGTATTCTTGAAAGTACTGTAGTAGTCCATACCACCCTTAAGTTCTAGTTTCAACCAATCGGTGAAATCATAAGAAAGTGAAAGGAAGCTAAGGAAGCGGTCACGTTGGTCTTGGTTAACCGAGCGTTGAAGAACCCAGTAAGGGTTGTTTTGTGGGTTATCTTCAGTATCCCACCAGATTTGAGTACCATCTTCGGTGTATGAGTTCTCGTAGTCAGCGATGCTAAGAGAGCGAGGCATAACATTCAAAGTAAAGAATGGGTTATTGTTGCTCACACCGTCAGCAGGGCGGTTTTGCGCTTGCGAGTTGATGTAGTTAACCTTGAAGTCTAGTTTCCATTTGTCGCCTTCGCCAAGGTTGGTCGATGCACGAGCAGTGATAGAAGTACGAGTAAGGCTAGTTTCAGGAATCATAGATTGGTCATTAGCACGATTGATCGAAGCATATACCGAAGTTCTGTTAATTTGTTGTTGGAAAGTTACAGACTCTGTATCCACAACACCTAGGCGATAGAAGTCACCAACGTTGTCGTAAGTTTGGATAGCACCATCAGTCCAGCCGTTAGTTGCAGTATCCCATACTTTGCCAGTGTTGCCAGTGTTAGCAGCAGCACCCCAAGAAGTTCTGCTAGTGTTGTCAGTAACACCATTTAGACCTTGAGCAAAGCTATTTTGAAGTTCTGGTTGAACCAAGATGTCTTGGATAGAAACGCCTGCCGAAACAGTGATACCTAGACCAGAATTTGCACGACCACTCTTAGTAGTGATAAGGATTACACCATTACCTGCACGTGAACCATAAAGAGCCGCAGCAGAAGGGCCTTTTAGCACTGTGAAGGCTTCGATGTCTTCAGGGTTGATATCGTTAAGACCGCTACCGTAGTCAGTACCAGAGTTGATACCATAGTAGTCAACACCACCACCAGTAAAGTTATCCATAGGAATACCATCGACAACGATAAGTGGTTGATTCGAACCTGTTAGAGATGAGTTACCACGAAGCACAATTTTGCTTGAGCTACCAGGGCCGCTACTACCTTTAATGATTTGAAGACCAGCAATCTTACCATCAAGTGCATCAGTAACGTTTACTGTACGAGCACTAACTAGGTCATCACCGCCAATTTCTTGAACAGCATAACCAAGTGATTTAGTTTGACGCTTCACACCAAGAGCTGTTACAACAACTGCATCAGCCTGTACTGCATCACTTTCCATCTCTACAGAGATGTCAGTTCTACCGTTGATGTCCTCTGAAAGAGTACGCATACCTGCATAGGTAAAGGTAATAACACCATTGGATGGTGCATTTTGAAGAACATAGATACCATCTACGTCTGTTGCAACAGCGTTAGAAGTACCGTCGATAGATACAACTGCGCCTAAGAGTGGCACACCAGCCTCATCTGAAACAACACCAGTGATTCGCAAATTTTGCGCCAAGGCAACATTTGCAATCATAGCTAGTGCCATTACTGCTAAAAGTCTAAATTTCTTCATACTTTAGATTTGTTTTTAAGTGAAAAAAAAGTTAAATTATTTTGCTCGAAAGGCTGAGTGTTCATTGACGTTTTCGCTAATTTAATATTAAAAAAAGTCTATTTCATCGCCTTTTTCGCATTACAAATATATTAAAAAAAATTTAATTAATTGTGCTTTATGTATTTTTTTTGCATTTTTTTTTCAACAAATCCTTCAGTTTTTACAACGAAAGCAATCCGAGTAGGTAATCCCAACTCTTTTTTAATGTTACGATCTCCAATCGCTCACTTGGCGAGTGCACATCACGAAGTGTTGGACCGATTGAAATTATATCTAAGTTAGGGTATTTTGATAGGAACAGTCCGCACTCCAATCCAGCGTGAATTGCCTTAACTTTTGCCTCCACCCCAAACATCTCTTGGTACAATCTCGCCGATGCCTTCACAAACTCGCTATTCGGATTTGGCTGCCAACCCACATAACCATCACTATGCTCCACCTCTGCCCCACTCAACTCAAAAACACTCGCCACGCTTAGTGCCACTGCATCTCGTGCACTCACTATCGAACTGCGCTGCGATGTCACAACCTCTACAACATCGTCATTTGTGCGCACCGATGCCAAATTCGTCGAAGTCTCAACAAGCCCTTCCATCTCTGCACTCATTGCAATCACCCCATTTGGCAGACCCAACAAAGCTGACAACAAACGCCTCGAAAATCCCTTACCAAAGACCTTTGTGCACGCTAGCTCCTCGCCATAACGCATATCAATTTCAATCTCAGGGTCAGTCACCGCATACTCCGCCTTTAGCTCATCCCTGAAATTTGCAAAGCTCGCCTGAACACCTGGCAGTATAAATAAATTACGTTTAATTGCCACCACCGCTTGAGAATCTCTTGCAATAGCATTGCGCAGATTTCCTCCTGAAATTGCACAAATTCGTGCATCATACTCATCACATAACATCCACAAAATTCGTGCCAATAGCTTATTTGCATTCGCACGCCCCTTGTTAATATCATCGCCTGAGTGACCGCCCTTTAGTCCACCTACGCTAATGGTGTAGTAGTCATAGTCACTGCCACATTTTTTAAGTTTCTTGTAGTCAACATCATAGCGTGCTACTGTATCAACTCCGCCAGAACAACCTATAAAGATTTCGCCCTCATCCTCCGAGTCGAGATTAATCATTCGTTTGTAGTTGAGCATACCCTCGCCAAGTTCCATTGCACCAGAGAGCCCCTGCTCCTCGTCAACGGTAAAGAGTGCCTCGATAGCAGGGTGCGCAACACCCTCTTGGCTCAGTACCGCCAGCTGCATAGCCATACCAATACCGCAGTCAGCCCCCAGCGTTGTGCCACGAGCCTTCACCCATCCGTCCTCAATATAGGTTTGAATAGGGTCAGTAAGGAAATCGAACTCAATGGCAGCATCTTTTTCGCATACCATATCGACGTGGCTTTGTAGAATCACGGGTTCTTTGTTTTCCATACCTGGGGTTGCGGCTTTACGTATTACGATGTTTCCTTTGGCATCGCTTTGACACTCAAGGGAGTGTTTTTCGGCAAATTCCTTAAGATATTCAAGGATTTTTTCTTCATTTTTGGATGGGCGTGGAATTTTTGTAATATCATCAAAGATACACCACACTGATTTTGGTTCAAGATTTCTAATTTCGCTCATAGTTTATTAGTGAGATAACTTGTTAATTTATAATGTCATAAATGGGTCACCCAGAGCAAAATTACTATTTTTTCTTTCTTTATGCAAGAAATTAAAGATTTTTTCATATCTTTGCACCTCGGGTTCTTAGTCTTTCACGGCCAGCTCCTCTATAATCCTCCAGGGTCGGAAGGCAGCAAAGGTATTAGAGTTGAGCGGCGCGATGAACAGTCGCTAGGAACCCTTTTTTTTGTACCTGTGCCGCTGGGCACACCAGATGACCAAAATCTGTTATAGCTTGTATTATTACAAACTAAACCATAAAAAGATCTGTGCCCCACCAATGATACCACCAATGATACCACCAATGGCACTGAAACGCCACCTGAGATAGATAGCTTATTCTACAGCGTACACCCCACCGTACGCCATCTTATCACTCCCTCTATCACCCCCCCACCAATTTGTAGCCACTCCGCGACTCGAACGCGAATCTAAAGTTTAGGAAACTTTCGTTCTATCCCTTGAACTAAGCGGCCAATTATCTGTTAGAAAAATCATCCGCACCACCCTTAGCTAAGAATCTGTTTAAATTTTAGATGAGAAAAACTTAAACAGATTCTAAAACAATGCGGCCTCTTTATGATTTCTTATCTACAAGACTCTATTCCTTAGAGAATTTATCTCCATCATACGCCCACTTCAAGTAAATAGCTCCCCAAGTGTAGCCACCACCAAACGATGCCAATACAAGGTTATCTCCTCTACGAAGCTCGTGCTCGAAGTCGTTCAAACACAATGGAATAGTAGCCGAAGTGGTATTGCCGTAATTCTGGATATTGATCATACAACGCTCCGCTGGAAGCCCCATACGGTGAGCCACTGCATCAATAATACGCATATTAGCTTGGTGAGGAACAAGATATTTAATATCGTCCGAACCAAGGTTGTTCTTCTTCATAATGTTGACTGCTACGTCTGCCATATTCGAAACAGCTGCTTTGAATACGGTCTGTCCATCTTGGTGGATACGGTGCATATTGCCCGTTACAGTCTCGATAGAAGCAGGGTAAGCCGAGCCACCAGCCTTCATATAAAGGTAAGGAATACCACCACCATCTGAGTGAAGCTCAGCATCAATAATACCTATTCCGTCGGTCGATGGTTCAAGTAGCACCGCTGCGGCAGCATCCCCAAAAATTGGGCAAGTTGCTCTGTCGGTATAGTCCACAATCGAGGACATTTTGTCAGCACCCACAACGATAACCTTTTTCATTGCGCCAGTCTTGATGTATTGAGCACCAGTATTTAGCGCAAACAAAAAGCTACTACACGCAGCAAGCGTATCGTAGCAGAATGCATTTTTGAGTCCAGTATTGTGAGCTATGATATTTGCGGTCGAAGGGAAGAACATATCAGGGGTTACCGTAGCACAGATAACGAGTCCTACTTCCATAGGGTCGATGCCTGTTTTATCGAGCAGGTTTTGCACCGCACGGATACCCATATAAGAAGAGCCGAGCCCTTCACCCTTAAGTATTCTACGTTCTTTGATACCGATGCGAGTCATAATCCACTCGTCAGTGGTATCTACCATTCTTGATAGTTCTTCGTTGTTTAGTATATAGTCTGGGACATATCGTCCTAGTCCAGTTATAGCAGCTGTAATATTTTGCATAGTACTATTTAATGTTTAAAAGCCTTAAGCGAAGACCTCTTTAATTTTAGTAACGAGTTGCGATTGAGCAGCCTTTGCCGTAGCCTTAATCATACTTGCAATAGCCTGAGGGCTAGAAGCTCCGTGACCAATAACCACAGTGGAATTAATTCCTAGTACAGGCGTACCACCAATCACTTCGTAGTTCATTGAGTTAATAGAGGGTAGATTCACACCTAATGGAGAGAGCCTATCATACAGGCTTTCAAGGAGTTTGAGCAGGATGTTACCCACAAAGCCATCACACACTACTACATCCATCTTTTCAGTACTCAAGAGATCTTTACCCTCAACATTTCCAACAAAGTTAATTTTGTCGGAGTTTTTGAGCATCTCATAGGTAGATTTTGCCAGCAAGTTACCCTTGCCTTCTTCGCTACCTATATTCAGAAGAGCCACTCTAGGGTTTTCGACCTTACAGATTTCCTCTGCGTAGAGCGAGCCCATAGTGGCATATTGGTTAAGCACTTCAGCTTTACAGTCAGAATTTAGTCCAACATCAACTAGCGTAATGAGTTTCCCCTCAACGCTAAGATATTGAGTAGCAATAGTTGGGCGTTCCACACCTGGAGCGGATTTTATCACAAACATTGAACCCACCATCATAGCACCCGTAGAGCCTGCCGAAGCAAAGCCGCTGATCTTACCACCTGCTAGGTGCATAAAACCCTGTACGATACTTGAGTCTGGTTTCTTTTTGAAGGCTTCCGCTGGGTGGTCACCCATCTCGATAACTTCACTGCAATCAACAATCTCTACACTAGCCCCTTCGGGTAGGTATTTTTCAATCTCTGCTTTTCGTCCATAGAGCACCACTTCGATACCCTCTAGTGCCTCTTCTTGGTAGATCAAAGCACCTTTAACTACTACTTCAGGTGCGCTATCGCCACCCATTGCATCAATTCCGATTTTCATTGCCGTATAGCTTTTTTTGTTTTTATTTTTGAGTCTTTTAAGGGGACTTCTAAAAAAGAAAACTTATGCTTTTACTTCGATTACTTGTTTTCCACGGTAGAAGCCGCATTCTGGGCAAACTCTGTGAAGAAGTGTTGCAGAGCCACACGATGAGCATACGCCAAGGGTTGGAGCTACTGCTTTGTAGTGAGTACGACGTTTGTCACGACGGGTAGACGAGATTTTGTGTTTAGGATGTGCCATTTTCTGTTATATTTTTATTTTGTTAATTATATTAATTATTCTTCGTGGGCAGTAGTAATATACTGTAGAGCTTCTGGATCGCAGTCGCTCAGTTCGCTATGCACTCTTTGTAGCGGCAGGCTCAGCACAACGCTTTCGTAGAGCCACTGTTTCAAATCAAGCTCATTTTCGCTTGGTGAGAGCCAGATAATATCGCCATCGTACTCGCCCTCTTCGTAGGTAACTTTAACGAGCACTTCGCCGTTATAGTGTACTTCTTGGTTGTAGTATTCCAAGCATCTGTCGCATTGGGTACGCACGGTGCCAGCAATTTCGACTTCTAGCTCCATTAGGTTATTTCTTTTGGTGAGTTCGATAGTCACCGAGCCACGTCCACCTTCAATTTCTTCGCCATCAGCGAAGTCAAAAAGGTCATCAGCGTAATCGAACTTTAGGGAGTGTTTCCCGTCAGCGAGTGCGCTGTAATTAATCGAGTATTTACTACGTTTTGCCATTATTTTATTAGCCCTTTGGTTATGTTTATATATAGCAAGGGCATTCTTAAGCCTCGCAAAGGTAAGTCATTTTATTGATATAACCAAATTTTGTTGAAATTTTATTGGCATTCAACGCAGTTAGTGTCGCTCTTGGGTTCCACGTTTTTTTTTAGCACTATTGTAGTGTTCTAGTTCAGGGGGGGGTAGTACCGCTATGGAGTCATAGACCCTTTTGTGATTTAGTTTGTTAGTGCAAACTTTTTTGACTAAAGTCTGTAATACTACAAACTATAGGGGACTTCTAAAAATTGACCCCACAACAATTTAACAAATAAAAATGGATGTAAAAAAATAGGTTTTGATGCCACCAGGGCGATATTTTGGTTGATTTTTTACCTTTTTTCTCTCGAATAGTCCGCTATTAGACCAAAAATGCGGCAAAAACTCACCTTCGAATCTCATCCCAAATTCACCAAATCAATTTTTAGAAGTCCCCTATAACAAACTTTGGTCATCTGGCGTGCACAGCGGCACCCCAACACTAGATTGTTATGAACTGCGCCTATTACTTATAAACAAACCTGCAATAGATATAATGATACCTGCTATCTCTATAAAAGATAACTCCTCACCCATCAAAAAATAACTCGCAATAGCAGTTATCCCAGGCATAAGATTTATATATATAGTAGTACGTACAACACCCAAAACTCTTAACCCATTGGCATTCAAACTATACGCCACCGACGAACACAACACCCCTAACGCTACAACAGGATAGAACCACCCCCAACTAAAACTCAACGAAGCCAGCTCCTCACCACATACCACAAAAAGCAATGGCACTAAGAATATCAACGACAATAAGTTAATATACCCAATGATTGTCATACTATTAAATCGACGTGTAAGACGCTGAATCATAATATTATAAAGCACCGCTGTAAGCACCGCCCCAAAGAGCAAAAGGATGCCCTCCATACGCCCCTCAAATGACTCTACCCCACCGCTAAAAGAAAAAAGCAACACCCCCGAAAAGCTCACAAAAAGTCCAATATAAGACCACTTCGAGATTTTTTCCTTATTAATAAAGTGTGCAGCAAAGGGCGAAAGCACTGGTATAAGTCCGATAATAAGACACGCCAGTGTTGGGCTTACCATCGAGAGTCCAATATTCTCGAAAAGAAAGTATGCCACGGGTTCTAATAGTGCAACAAGGGTAAATATCATCCAGTCCTTAGCCTTAAGCCTCTGTAGCTTGCCCATTGCTTTGGCAAATAGCACCAGCACAATCCCTGCAACAATCAACCGAAAAGTAATCAGCGATATTGGCGAGAGATATTCAAGCGCCTGCTTGCTCCACACAAAAGACATCGCAAAGAGCAGGACAGATATAAAGACTTGTATATGGTATTTCATAGTGGCTGATACTTCTAAAAAATTTGAGTGCAAAGATACGTTTTTTATCTGGAATTGAAAAAAAAACACTACCTTTGTTCCTTAAAAATATAAAGGGGACTTCTAAAAATTGACCCCACTAAAATTTAACAAATAAAAAATGGATATTTTATAGATAGTTTTGGTGCCTTTAGGCGATATTTTGGTTGATTTTTTACCTTTTTTCTCTCGAATAGCGGGGCTATTAGAGAGAAAATGCGGCAAAAACTCATCCCAAAATCTCATCCCAAATCCACCAAATCAATTTTTAGAAGTCCCCTAAATAGATTAATGTGAAGATTTTTAGATATTTTATAATACAAATTATACTTACAGTGGGGGTTACCTCGGTATGCAGCGCACAACCCAAAGAGGTGTCACTAGATAGAGTCGGCAAGGTTGCACTCGACACCCTACCGACCTGTGACCCTAGTCGCTCAGTGGTGCTATACTCCAACAACTCGTGGAACTATGTACAGAACTCCTGCGAGGAACTCTCTGAGCTAGAGGTCTTTAACACTAACTGGGAAACAACCTCAATCTTTGCATACCGTGAAGTAGAGCTTAAAGATTTGCCAGATGTTGTGGAGGTTAAACTAATGAGCGAGATAGGCGATTACACTGCACCAATAGTCGGAAAGGTCTTCTCGAAATATGGGCCACGAAGTCGTTATCGTGCTCACAATGGGGTTGACATTCCACTTAAATTGGGCGACCCTATCTATGCTACCTTTGATGGCAAGGTGCGCTATGCACGCTACAACACTGGGGGCTTTGGGTATATGGTGATTATTCGCCATACCAATGGACTGGAAACCTACTCGGCACACCTTTGTAGATTAAATGTAGAGAGTGGGGAGTATGTAAAGGCTGGCGATGTTATAGGGTATGGTGGTAGCACGGGGCGTAGCGGAGGTCCTCACCTGCACTACGAAGTCAGGTATAAAGACCAGGCATTTGACCCAGAGCGATTGATTGATTTTGAGAGTGGCTCGCTCCACTACGCTAACTATACACTCGAAAAGAGCTTCTTTAGCATACGCTCTCGTGCATCAGAGGAACTCGATGATGGCGAAGATCTTGAAGAGGTTAGCGAGATACTAGCCGATGCAGATGGGCTACCAACTAAGAGAAGTATTGCTGAGGCTGAGAAAAAGGCTGAGGTCTATCACACTATCAAAAGCGGAGATATGCTCTCGAAACTTGCTGTAAGATACGGCGTGAGCGTTTCGCAGATTTGCCGCCTCAACGGAATTACTACTAAAACAACATTGAAACTTGGACGTAAACTTAGAATAAAGTAATGATTACAATTTTTAGCAAAACGGGAGGTAAAACCTTCGGAGTACAGAGCCACGGTGAGCTTTGTGAACTAACAGTAGAAAAACTAGAGTGGCTCTTTGGGGGAGCTAAAATGGTTGGTGGAAATGCCGAAGGAATCTTCGTTGGCCCACGTCGTGAGATGATTACTCCGTGGAGTACTAATGCTGTGGAAATTACCCAAAATATGGGTATCGAAGGTATCGAACGTATCGAAGAATTCACCCCTGCATCTTCTGTAGAGGAGGCACACTACGACAAAATGCTCTCTAGGCTCTACCAAAACCTTGACCAAAATATCTATACGGTTGACCGTAAGCCAGAGGACATACTCTATATCGAAGATATTAGAAGCTACAATGTGGAGCAGGGTCTTGCGCTCTCTGAAGAGGAGATTGCTTACCTCGAGGGTGTTGCTAAGAAACTTGGTCGTGGGCTAACTGATAGCGAAGTCTTTGGCTTCTCGCAAGTTAACTCGGAGCACTGCCGCCACAAAATCTTCAACGGACAGTTTATTATCGACGGTGAGGTCAAAGAAGATACTCTCTTTAAGCTGATTCGTAAGACTACTGAAAACCACACAGGTGCGGTGGTGTCGGCATATAAAGACAACTGTGCATTCTTGGGTGCATCGACCGTGGAGCAATTTGCACCAACTAAGGGTGATGAGCCTTCGGAGTATGAAACCGAAGATTTTGAATCAGTAATTTCTATCAAGGCGGAAACTCACAACTTCCCAACTACGGTTGAGCCATTCAATGGTGCAGCGACTGGTACGGGTGGTGAGATTCGTGACCGTATTGCTGGTGGTAAGGGTGCGCTACCAATCTCTGGTACTGCAATCTATATGACAGCTTACCCTAGAACAGAGGCTAACGCCGAAGGTTCTAAAAAATATACAATGGAGGAACGTCAGTGGTTGTACCAAACTCCACACGACATCCTTATTAAGGCTTCGAATGGTGCTAGTGACTTTGGTAATAAATTTGGTCAGCCACTTATTTGTGGTTCGCTCTATACCTTCGAACACGCTGAAAACAATAAGAAGTTTGGCTTCGATAAGGTGATTATGTTGGCTGGTGGTATCGGTTTTGGTAAGAAGATTGACTCGCTAAAGGACGACCCTAAGGCTGGCGAAAAGGTAGTGCTACTTGGTGGCGAAAACTACCGCATTGGTATGGGTGGTGGCGCAGTTAGCTCGGTTGCTACGGGTGAGTACCAAGGTGCTATTGAGCTGAACGCTATTCAACGTAGTAACCCAGAGATGCAAAAACGTGCTTATAACGCTATTCGTGCTCTGGCAGAAGAGGGTAATAACCCTATCGTGTCGATTCACGACCACGGTGCTGGTGGTCACCTAAACTGCCTTAGTGAACTGGTTGAACTTACGGGTGGTAAAATCGAAGTTGATAAACTCCCTGTTGGTGACAAAACACTCAGCTACAAGGAAATCGTGGGTAATGAATCACAAGAGAGAATGGGACTTGTTATCAAAGAGGGTGATATTGAAAGACTACAACGAATTGCAGAGCGTGAACGCTCGCCTATGTACGTCGTGGGTGAAACAACTGGCGATATGCGCTTTACTTTCGAAGATACCAGAAATGGCGAAAAACCTATTGATCTACCTCTTGAAGACTTCTTTGGTAAGACTCCTAAGAGCATCTTGGAGGATAGTACCGTTATCGAAAGCTACAAGGCTGGCGAATATAATATTAATAATATAGAACAATACATTAAAGATACCCTAACGCTTGAAGGTGTTGCTTGTAAAGACTGGTTGACCAATAAGGTCGATAGATCGGTAACGGGGCGTATCGCTATGCAGCAGACTGCTGGCGACATTCAACTTCCAGTTAATGACTGTGGTGTATTCTCGCTTGACTATCACGGCGAAAAGGGTGTTGCAAACTCACTTGGTCACGCCGTTGGTGTGGCACTAGTTGATAGCGCAGCAGGCTCTCGTATGGCTATTGCAGAATCACTTACTAACTTGGTCTTTGCTCCTATCGAGGGTGGACTTGGCAATGTGTCACTATCGGCAAACTGGATGTGGCCTTGCCGCAACGAGGGTGAAGATGCTAGACTATACAAAGCTGTGGAGGCTGCCTCGAACTTTGCCCTAGAGATGGGTGTTAATATCCCAACGGGTAAGGACTCGCTCTCTATGACTCAGAAATACCCTGACGGAGATAGAGTTCACGCCCCTGGCACAGTGATTATTACTGCTGCTGGTGAGGTTAGCGACGTTAAGAAGTGCGCCAAGGCTGCACTTAAAAACGCAGTGGGTAGCCAAATCGTTTATGTTGACTTCTCGGCTCAGGGCGAAGAATTCGAACTAGGCGGCTCGGCATTCTACCAAACACTAGGACTAATTGGCGAAAAGACTATTGACGTTAAGGATGCTAAGTACTTTGCTCGTGCATTTGGTGCTGTTCAGTCGTTGATCGAAAGCGAAAAGGTGCTCGCTGGGCACGACGTTTCGGGAGGTGGCCTAGTGACTGCCCTACTTGAAATGTGCTTCCCAACTTCGGGCGTGGGTCTGAACGTGAACCTGAATGGACTAAGAAATAATGACCCAATTAAGATAATGTTCTCTGAAAAGGCCGCCGTACTACTTCAAGTAGCATCGGGCACTGAGGTTGTCAAAGAGCTTGAAGCAGCTGGTATCAGTGCCGTAACTATTGCAGAGGTTACCGCAGAGAGAGTACTGAGAGTAGAACATAGCTGTGCGCTGGGTCTAAGCCTCGATATTGATGCAATGCGTGATGTGTGGTACAAGCCATCTTACCTACTCGATAGAGCGCAATCTACTGCTGAGCTAGCACTAGAACGCTTCGAAAACTACAAGAACCAACCTCTACAATTTATCTTCCCAGAAGGTTTCCAGGGGACTTATGCTTCGCTGGATATTGACCCTCGCAGAAAGGTGAAATCAGGGGTTAAGGCTGCCATAATTCGTGAGAAAGGTAGCAACGGTGAGCGTGAAATGGCGTATGCTATGCACCTTGCAGGATTTGATGTTAAGGACGTTACTATGACTGACCTTACTAGCGGAAGGGAAACCCTCGAAGATGTTAAGTTTATTGTCTTTGTGGGTGGATTCTCTAACTCAGACGTGCTTGGTTCGGCTAAGGGATGGGCAGGTGCTTTCCTATACAACGAAAAGGCCTACACCGCTCTTAAGAACTTCTATGCTCGCCCCGACACAATGTCATTGGGCGTTTGTAACGGTTGCCAGCTGATGGTTGAACTTGACCTTATCCCTGCACTAAAACAGGGCGTTACCCCAATTAAGATGCAACATAACAGAAGCGGTAAGTTCGAAAGCTCATTCGTGGGAGTGAGAATCGAAGAGTCTGCCTCAATTATGTTTAAGGATTTGGTGGGTTCTCAGCTAGGTATCTGGGTTGCTCACGGTGAGGGTCGTTTCCCAATCGAGAGTGAGGGTGATTACTCAGTGGCAGCTAAGTATTGCTATGATGCATACCCTGCAAACCCAAATGGTTCGAGCTTCGCAACAGCGGCAATTTCGAGCGAGGATGGTCGCCACCTAGCTATTATGCCTCACTTCGAGCGTGCTACTAAACCTTGGCACTGGGGTCACTACACAAACTCCACTGACGAGGTAACCCCTTGGATGATTGCCTTTAAAGCAGCATACAACTGGTGTAAATAAAGACTAAAAATATATTCCTAAAAGAGGGTGACTTTGCTTTGAAAGTCACCCTCTTTTTTATCAAAAACCTATAAAATAAGGGTCGTAATTAAACACTTTTATCTACACTCGATACAATAAAAGTGCCACCATTTTTGTTATTCTAAGAAATTGTATATACCTTTGTGGGTAATTGACTGCCCTTTTTATTAACTTAAGGGGACATCTAAAAACTGTCCCTATGAAATTTATGATTAAACAATGGACAACTAAATCAGGTTTTAGAAGTCCCCTAACAAAATAATAAATGGAAAAAGAAAGACAATTACTTAACTTGCAAGAACGCAAGGATAAAGTAATGCTTGGCGGTGGCGCAAAGGCTATCGAAAAGCAAAATGCAATGGGGAAGCTTACTGCTCGCCAAAGAATTGAATCTCTCCTCGATAAAGGAACATTTGAAGAGTACGACATCTTCGTACGCCACTCAGCTACCGAATTCGGTATGGCTGAAAAAGAACTAGCAGGTGACGGAGTTGTTATTGGTGTGGGTGAAATCGACGGCAGATCTATTGCTATCTATGCTCAGGACTTTACTGTATTTGGAGGCTCTCTAGGACTTAGTCACGCTCGTAAAATCACCAAAATTATGGACTACGCTCTCAATATGCGTATCCCACTTATTGGTATTAATGACTCGGGTGGAGCACGTATCCAAGAGGGTGTTAATGCACTGGCTGGTTATGGCGAAATCTTCTATCGTAATACCCAAGCGTCAGGGGTTATTCCTCAGCTTTCTGTGATTCTGGGCCCTTGTGCAGGTGGTGCGGTCTACTCTCCAGCACTTACGGACTACGTCTTTGTGGTTGACCAAATCTCTAAAATGTTTATCACTGGCCCAGAGGTTATCAAAACCGTACTGGGCGAAGAGATCTCTATGGAAGAGCTTGGTGGAGCACGTGTTCACTGCGAAAAGACTGGTAATGCGCACTTCTTTGCTCACAGCGAAGAGGAGTGTTTTGGTCAAATCCGTGAGCTACTTTCGCTTATCCCTCATAATAATGGCAACACCGAAGAACCTCAAGCCGTAGTAGAGCCTAAGGCAGAGTATGTGGTTAATGATATTGTACCAGCTGACCCAACACAGCCTTATGACGTGCGTAACGTTATTCGTGCAATTACCGACAATAGCGACTTCTTTGAAGTTCAAGAACTCTTTGCAGGTAATATCGTAGTTGGTTTTGGTAGAATCAATGGTACTACAGTAGGTTTTGTAGCTAACCAACCACTCGTAATGGCTGGTGTACTGGACTGCGATAGCTCGGACAAGGCTGCACGCTTTATCCGCTACTGTGATAGCTTCAATATTCCACTAGTAACCCTAGAGGACCTTCCAGGTTACCTTCCTGGTGTTGACCAAGAGCACGCTGGTGTGATTCGTCACGGTGCAAAACTACTCTATGCTTATAGCGAAGCTACTGTGCCTAAAATCACAGTAATTCTGCGCAAGGCTTATGGTGGTGGATATATCGCAATGTGTTCACGCCACCTACGTAGTGACTTTGTCTTTGCTTGGCCAGGTGCGGAAATCGCTGTTATGGGGCCTGAAGGTGCTGCAAATATCATCTTCCGCAAAGAGATTATGGCTTCTGAAAACCCAGCTGAAACTCGCAATGAGAAAATCGCTGAGTACAAGAGCAAATTTGCTAACCCTTATGTTGCTGCTTCTCAAGGTTATGTTGACGCAGTTATCGACCCTAAAGAGACTAGACGAAGCGTTATTAATGCGCTGAAAGTATCGGCAGGCAAGGTTGCTGAAACGCCTAAGAAGAAACACGGTATCCCTCCATTTTAATCGAGAGTTACTTCTAGATACTGTCAATTAAAAACAACAAAAAAATGTCACAAGATAATAAAAAATGCTGTTGCACAGCTGCCCCAGAATTCGAAACTCTGAGCACTGTGAATGGTACATATACTACTACCCTACCTAAGAGCTTCAAGGAGCGCAAAGGCTGGGAACGTCCTGACCATAGGCAAATCTTCTCGTTTATCCCAGGTACTATTACTCAGGTGAGCGTTAAGGCTGGCGATAGGGTTGCTCAAGGCGATGTACTGCTGAAATTCAACGCAATGAAGATGGCAAATAAACTCACTGCACCTATGGCAGGAGTTATTAAAGCGGTCTATGTCAATGAAAATGAGGCAGTGCCTAATCGTCACTTACTTCTTGAATTTGAATAAACCCTTATGCTTGGAAAATTCATAAAATTTGCAGTGGTGGGCGCAAGCGGCTTTGTGGTCGACTTCTCCATCACTGCTCTTTTAAGTGGGGTGCTCGGCATCTCAATGGTACTGGCTACGGGGGTGGGGTTCTGCTTTGGTGCTACTAGCAACTACTTTCTAAATAGAATGTGGACGTGGCGTTCTAAAAACCCAAATGTAAGGGCTGAGTACATAAAATTCTTTATAGTCTCGCTCGCTGGACTGGGGCTTCACTACTTAATATTCCTTGGGGCGATGTCACTGCTCACAGATGGGCTAGACGTAATGGGCTATACTCTATCAGTGGAGTGGCTCTCAAAGATTATTGCAACGGGAGTGGTGATGTTCTGGAACTTCGGGGCTAATAATTTTTATACCTTTAAAGGTACTTCTAAAAAATAATGAAACGTAAAAAACTGCTCTTTGCTACTAATAATGCCCATAAAGTTCAGGAGGTTAAAGCTGCGCTGGGCGATGGATTCGATGTCATTACACTTGATGAGTATGGTATTGAGGTCGAGGCCGATGAAACAGAGCCTACACTAGAGGGTAATGCGCTTTTAAAGGCACGTTGTGTTGCAACGTTTGCTAAGGGTGTGATGGTCTTTGCGGATGATACGGGGCTAGAAATTGAGGCTCTTGGTGGTGCACCAGGGGTACATTCGGCACGCTACTCTGGTGGTGGTGCAAAGGAAAATATTGAAAAGGTGCTGTGCGAAATGAAGGGGTGCGACAACCGTGGTGCACAGTTTCGTACCGTTATAGTGCTTATTGACGAAGATGGTGAGGAGTACCTATTTGAGGGAAGTGTTAAGGGTAGAATCCTAGAATCACAGAGTGCTGGTGTCGAGGGGTTTGGTTATGATCCAATCTTTGCGGCAGAGGGTTTTGCGGAGAGTTTTGCGGAGATGACCCTAGATGCTAAGAATGCTATCTCGCATCGTGGACGTGCCACAGCTGCACTTGTCAATTTCCTCAAAGGGACTTCTAAGAACTGACCCCTTTAGTATCTACTGCCAAAAATGGCACTGCCTATGCGCACCGATGTGGCACCACACTCGATGGCTATACCATAATCGCCACTCATCCCTATCGACAACACCGAAAGATTACCATACTCAGCAAAAAGTGTAGCAATCTTTTGAAACTCAAAGGCTATCTGCTCTCGATCATCCGTGTATGTTGCCATTCCCATAAGCCCAACTATCTCAACATTCGGGTAACTGTCAGCTAATATCTGGCGCACCTCCTCTTCTGAAAAACCTTGCTTATGCTCCTCCTGAGCAATATGCATCTGCAAAAGTATGCGCTGGGTCTTACCCACTGCTGCCGCCTCTTTAGATATTGCTTGAAGCAACCTCACACTATCCACGCTCTCAATTATCGAAGCATAGGGCACTACCATCTTCACCTTATTGGTTTGCAGGTGTCCAATAAAATGCCACTCAATATCGATTGGCAACACAGATGCCTTACCCCAAAACTCTTGGGGGCGACTCTCCCCAAAACAACGATGCCCAACCCTATATAGCTCCTCGATTGCCTCACGAGGGTGGAATTTACTGATAGCGCAAAGGTTAACTCCCTGAGGGATGGTACTTAAAATTTTATTGTAATTTTCAACAACTGACATTAAAGTGCTTGTAAGTTTGATTATAATTTCGTATTTTTGTCTTCAAAATTACACAAAAAAAATTAATAGTTATGAAAAAATTACTCTTCGCGCTCATTTTTGTAGGGGCGACCTATTTGACATCACTTGCTTGTTCCAATATTATGGTTACTCGTGGAGCATCTAAGACTGGTTCTACTATGGTATCATACACTGCTGATAGTCACTGCCTTTACGGTGCGCTATACTACCTTGCAGCCGCTGACCACGCACCAGGCGCAATGCGTGTAGTTCGTGAGTGGGATACGGGGACAATCTTGGGCGAAATTCCTGAAATTGCTCACACTTACTCGGTTGTGGGTAATATGAATGAACATCAGTTGGTTATTGGTGAGAGCACTTGGGGCGGTCGCTCTGAGTTGCACGACTCTACTGGGATTATTGACTATGGTTCGATGATGTATATCGCTTTGCAACGTGCCAAGACTGCCCGCCAGGCGGTAGAGGTTATGACCTCGTTAGTTGAGGAGTTTGGATATTACAGCTCAGGGGAGAGCATCTCTATTGCAGATGGTAATGAGGTATGGTACTTAGAGATTATCGGCAAGGGTACTAAGATGGAAAAGAACCGCAAGACCAAAGAGATGGAGAATGTAAATAAGGGTGCAGCGTGGGTTGCGCTACGAGTGCCAGACGGTATGATTTCGGCTCACGCCAACCAAGCTCGTATCACTACCTTCCCTCAGGATGACCCTGAGAACTGCCTCTATGCTGAGGGTATGATTGACTTTGCTCGCCAGATGGGTTACTTCGAAGGCGAAGATAAGGACTTTAGCTTTGCTGATGCCTTTAATCCATTGGAGTTTGGTGGTATGCGTTTCTGTGAGGCTAGAGTATGGAGTGCCTTTAGACGTGCTGTAAACGATGGCTCTATGGACAAATACGAAGACTACGCTATGGGTTATAACCCTGAGAACCGTATGCCTCTATGGATCAAACCTAGCGAAAAACTTAGCGTTGCTGACGTGGCTGACCTTATGAGAGACCACTACGAAGGCACTAAAATGGATATGACCAAAGATGCTGGTGCAGGTCAATTCGAACTACCTTACCGCCCTAGCCCACTATCTTGGGAGTATGAGGGTAAGACCTATGTGAATGAACGCCCACTATCGACCCGCCAGACTGGTTGGTGGTATGTTGGAGAGAGCCGTAGCTGGTTGCCAGATGTTGTGGGTGGTGTCTTCTGGTTTGGTGTAGACGATACTGCAACTTCGCCGCTTACACCTTATTATGCTAGCTCTACTCGCATTGCAAACTCACTGAAAGAGGGCAATGGCTCGATGATGGAGTACTCTTCGACCTCTATGTTCTGGATTCAAAACCGTGTATCGAACTTCGCCTACACTCGCTACAGGGACATCTTTAAGGACATTAAACGTGCTATGAACGTATGGGAAGATGCTCGCTATGCCGAACAAAGCCTTATTGACGAGATTGCGCTAAACCTTTACGAAAGTGATCCAGCAGCTGCCGTTCAATACCTTACTGACTACTCGGTAAATACGGCACAGAGTTTGTTCCAAATGTGGCAAGATCTTGATGGTCACCTCTTTGTGAAGTACCACGACTTTAATATCAAAAAGGAAGATGCCCCAGGGGTCTTCACCGATAATGGACAGAACTACAATATCCCTGCCTTCCCAACTCAACCAGACTTTACTGACGAGTGGAAAAGACAAGTGGTAGAGACCAACGGTGATGTACTTCTAATGCAATAACAACAATATGATCAGAACACTCTCACTTATCATTACTGCAATACTTCTTGTGGGCTGTGGCGACGAAAAGCCACTGCCCGTTGAGAAGTTCCCCTATGAGGCTCAAAAATTCTTGCACTTCCACTACCCCTATGCCAAAGCTGCTCAGAGCACTGTCGAGGGCTTCTTTAGCAAGGAGTATGAAGTCAAACTAGACAACCTAGTCGAAGTTACCTTTAACTCTGATGGCGAACCGATTGAGATGGATTGCAAACACAGGGTTGTACCAATGGGTGTGATTAACTCAAAGATAGTGGGTGACTTTTCCAGACGCTATGGTGATGCTTATGCAACTGGCTTCGAAATCGAGGATAATGGCAACTATAAGGTTGATATACGACTCTTTAATGGCAGTGACCTTGAGCTAATTTATACCAAAGATGGCAAGTTCTTAGGACTTGACGATTAACACATATAAGTACAGGGGACTTCTAAAAATTGACCCCACTAAAAAATAACTAAATAAAAATGGATGTATTAAAGATAGTTTTGATGCCTTTGGGCGATATTTTGGTTGATTTTCCACCTTTTTTCTCTCAAATAGCCCGCTATTAGAGAGAAAATGCGGCAAAAACTCACCTCAAAATCTCATCCCAAATCCACCAAATCAATTTTTAGAAGTCCCCTACAAATAAAAGATGAAAAGACTATATATCATTATAGCCTCGTTGCTTTGCGCAAATAGCTTATGGGCGCAGGAGGTGGCGAAGGTAGAAAACCCTGTCGACTACGTTAATATACTGATGGGCACACAGAGCAAGTTCGAGCTATCGAATGGCAACACCTACCCAGCAGTGGCACGCCCGTGGGGTATGAACTTCTGGACTCCCCAGACTGCCGAACGCGGCAATGGCTGGACATATAGCTACACTGCCGACAAGATAGTGGGCTTTAAGCAAACACACCAACCCTCACCGTGGATTAATGACTATGGTCAATTCTCGCTTATGCCATTTACTGGCTCGGTGAATAACTATAGCGAGAGCGCAAGGGCTAGTTGGTTCTCCCACAAAGCGGAGGTGGCTACGCCATACTACTATAGCGTCTATCTTGCTGACCACGATGTAGTGGTGGAGGTTGCCCCTACCCAGCGAGCTGCCTACTTCGAGATTACATTCCCCCAGGCTGATAGCTCTTTTGTGGTGCTAGATGCCTTTGGCGGTGGCTCACACGTCGAGATATTCCCCGATGAGAATAAAATCGTTGGCTACTCTACCCAAAATAGTGGCGGCGTGCCAGATAATTTTAAAAATTACTTTGTGGCGTACTTCGATAAGCCATTCACTTATACCGCAACCTTTAGCGACAAGGAGCTAAATGAGGGTGTACTAGAGGCAAGTGCCGAGCATAGCGGTGCAGTGGTAGGTTTTTCTACGGTGCGTGGCGAAAAGGTTGGCGTAAGGGTAGTATCATCTTTTATCTCCACCGAGCAGGCCGAGGTAAGCCTCGCAGCTGAGATTGGAGAACGCACTTTTAATGAAATCAAGACAGAAGGTCGCAAGGAGTGGAACACACTACTCTCTCGTTTCGAGATTGAGGGTGCAGATATTGACTACGCCCGCACCTTCTACTCAACGCTCTACCGCACGATGCTCTTTCCACGCAGGTTCTACGAAATCACCGCCGAGGGCGAAGTTATGCACTACTCACCCTACAACGGTGAAGTGCTCAGTGGGTATATGTACACCGATACTGGCTTCTGGGACACCTTCCGTTCGCTCTTTCCGCTGCTAAACTTGATGTTCCCATCAATAAACCTCGAAATACAAGAGGGGCTAGTGAATGCTGCCAAAGAGAGTGGCTTCTTGCCAGAGTGGGCAAGCCCAGGGCATAGAGGCTGTATGATTGGTAATAATAGCAGCTCGGTGGTGGCTGATGCCTACCTCAATGGGGTAAGGGTCGATGATATTGAAACACTCTACCAAACAGCACTAGAGGGTACTCAAAAGGTGCACCCAACGGTCAGTTCAACGGGTCGCCTCGGTCACGAGTACTACAATGAGCTAGGTTATGTGCCCTATAATGTGGGTATCCACGAGAATGCTGCACGCACCCTTGAGTATGCCTACAATGACTGGTGTCTATATATGCTCTCAAAGGAGCTAGATCGCCCCAAAAAAGAACAAAAGATGTTGCGTGAGCGTGCCCTAAACTATAAAAACCTCTTTGATCCTGAAACCAAGCTGATGCGTGGAAGAAACGAAGATGGTACTTTCCAAACACCCTTTAATCCACTAAAGTGGGGAGATGCCTTTACCGAAGGTAACTCGTGGCACTATACGTGGAGCGTCTTTCAAGATGTTGAAGGGCTTATTGAGCTGATGGGTGGTAAGCGTGAGTTTGTGGCAATGATGGACTCGGTGTTCTCAGTTCCGCCACACTTCGATAATAGCTACTATGGTTTCACTATCCACGAAATCCGAGAGATGCAGATTATGAATATGGGGAACTATGCCCACGGTAACCAACCAATTCAGCACTTCCCGTATCTCTATAACTATGCTGGCGAGCCGTGGAAATCGCAATATTGGGTGCGTGAGATTATAGATAAGCTCTATAGCGCAACCCCTGATGGTTACTGTGGTGATGAGGATAATGGGCAGACCTCAGCGTGGTATGTCTTCTCCTCGCTTGGGTTCTACCCCGTAACGCCTGCCTCGGGAGAGTTTGTGCTGGGCACACCGCTCTTTAAGAAGATTACCCTACACCTCGAAAATGGGGAGAGTTTTGTAATTTCTGCACCTAATAACTCATTTGAGAATCGGTATATCCAAAGTGCAGAGCTTAATGGCGAGCTTTGGACAAAGAATTTCTTGAGGTTTAGTGATATAGCACAGGGTGGCGAGATTGTCTACGATATGGGCAGTGAGCCAAACAAAGAGCGTGGCATTGAGCCAGATGATATACCCTACTCACTATCGAGCAGAGAATAAATAACAAGAAATAGGGGAAGGTGCAAAGATGTACCCTCCCCTACTTCTTTTAGGGGACTTCTAAAGATGTACCCCAATCTTGGAGAGTAGTGCGATCAAAAAATCACGTCGTTCTATCTCTGGGTGCGGCAATATCAGTTCAGAGGTCACTAGCTCCACACCACGTCGAGTGCTATCCCCATCACCGTGATAATAGAGTAAATCAATATCTATAGTACGGTCGCTATACCCTTCGCTCCTATCGCTGCGCCCAACACGCCCCAAACTACGCTCAATACTCTGAGTAATGTCCAATAACTCCAGAGGTTCTAATCCCCCACACTCCACCACCAAGACCTCATTTAAGTAACCATTAGTGGAGCTATAACCCCACGGCTCGCTCTCCACCACTCCGCTACGCCTCTGGACTCTACCCACACGCTCTTCGAGTAGCTCCACCGCACGTGCCATATAGTAATGTCTATCCCCCAGATTACTGCCCAGAGCTAAGTGCACGTTTGCCATTGAGAATGATTTTACTGATTTGTAGTGCGAAGTGTGTAAAGACTATTTTAGCTGCTCCATTAGACTTTATTTGGCTGAGGGCAAGTTCAAATTCTTTGACCAAAGGCTCTATTGTAAGGTGGTTAACATAGGGTGCGAATTTCCTAGCAAAGTCCAGTTCATCACCCTCAAGAGCACTGAGTCCAATATTACCCGTGCCAATGATATACGCCTCCCTAAGCATCGAAATAGAGTACTCCATAAAGGCTTTAATCTCTTCACGGGTGAACTGTGCAATCCGTTCGCTCCAACTCATAAGCCCTACGAATTCCGAAAGATAACCTTGGCGCATTAGGGTCGTAAAGTGCACGAAAAACTCCTCATTACTCAGCTTTAGCCTACCTTGTGGAGGAAACGACAGTATTTGAGTACGGGAGGTTATAGTAGAGATTACCTTATCAGGGGTTTCGCTCACAAAGAGAAAGAGCGTTCCGCTAGGGGGTTCTTCGACAAGTTTAAGCAGAGCATTTGCAGCAGCAGTGTGCATCCTTTCGGGCAGATAGACCACAACAACCTTATAGCCCCCCTCAAAGCTCTTGAAACTCATCTTGCGAAGTAGCTCGGTGGCATCCTCCTTATTTATATTGCCTTGTTGATTCTCGATACCCATCTTTTCGTACCACTCCGTTTCGGTAAAGACCCCCCAACGCTCGATAACAAATTCACGAAAGAGGTGGATAAAGTGGTCAGAAATTGGCTTATCACCACTGCTAGAAGAAACGCTACGAGAGAGTTTCGACTTATTAACAGGAAATACAAAGTGTAGATCGGGGTGTTCTAAGTTACGAGTCTTATAGCACGTTGGGCACTCTTCGCAGGGGTCACTCTCACCTCTATTTGGGCAGAGCAGGTAGCGTGCGTAGGCAATAGCTAGAGGTAGCGCATAGCTGGTGCTATCCCCACCAAAGAGCTGAGCGTGGGACACCCTGCCACTTTGGACAGTTGAGATAAGGCGTTTTTTTATCTCACTATGAGCAGATATTGAAGAAAAATTCATAACTTTGTAGTTCGCATATATATTATAAAAGACAAAAGTATTAAAAAAAAGAGATATAACAAAATGGCAAAGAGAGAAAAAATTAAAGTATTACTTGCCTCGTGCGACGCTGATCGTACTGTTGAGGTAAAGGGTTGGGTGCGTACCAAACGCAGCGGAAAAAGTGTTAGCTTTATGGCACTCAACGATGGCTCTACTATCGACAATATCCAAGTTGTAGTAGACAATGCACTCTTTAGCGAGGAGCTTCTAAAATCTATTACTACTGGTGCAGCTCTAAGAGTTACGGGGCAACTAGTCGCTTCGCAGGGCAAAGGGCAAGGTGTTGAGGTTCAAGCAAATGAGATTGAACTATATGGTGCAGCAGATGTTGACACCTACCCACTACAAAAGAAGGGTCACACGCTAGAGTTCTTGCGTGAGATTGCTCACCTACGCCCACGTACCAATACCTTTGGTGCGGTGTTCCGCATCCGTCACGCTATGGCGTATGCTATCCATAAGTTCTTTAATGATAGGGGCTTTTACTACTGGCACTCACCGATTATTACGGCTAGCGACTGCGAGGGTGCAGGGGCAATGTTCCAAGTAACAACGCTTCCAGTGGGCACGCCTCCACTAAACGAAGATGGTAAGGTAGACTACTCTGCAGACTTCTTTGCTAGCCCTACAAACCTTACTGTATCGGGTCAGCTCGAAGGCGAGCTTGGCGCAATGGCTCTGGGCGAAATCTATACCTTTGGACCTACCTTTAGAGCAGAAAACTCGAACACACCACGCCACTTGGCTGAGTTCTGGATGATCGAACCTGAGATGGCATTCTACGATATTACCGACAATATGGATCTAGCCGAAGATATGCTAAAGTACCTTACTAGTTATGCACTAGAGAATTGCGCTAGCGACCTTGCATTCCTCGAAAAGATGTACGACAAGGAACTAACCGAGCGTCTGAGTGGTATCGTCGAGGGCTCGTTCGTTAGGATGAGCTATACCGAGGCTGTCGAGATTCTTGAAAAGGCTATTGCCGATGGGCATAAATTTGAATTCCCTGTATCGTGGGGCACTGACCTACAAAGTGAACACGAACGCTACTTGGTCGAGACTCACTTCAAACGCCCAGTAATTCTAACCGACTACCCTAAAGAGATTAAGTCGTTCTATATGAAGCTCAACGAAGATGGTAAGACTGTACGTGGTATGGACGTTCTTTTCCCTAAGATTGGGGAGATTATCGGAGGCTCGGAGCGTGAGAGTGATCTCGATAAACTGCTTGGACGTATGGACGAAGTTGGTGTGCCGCAAAAGGAAATGGACTGGTACTTGGATACCCGTCGTTTCGGTACTGCGCCTCATAGTGGCTATGGACTAGGCTTTGAACGCCTTATACTATTTGTTACAGGTATGAGCAATATCCGTGACGTGATACCATTCCCACGCACCCCTGGTACTGCAACTTTTTAATGATTATTTGTTATAAACTAACCATAAAAAATATGAAAAAGATTATTTTAGCACTAGCCCTTTTGGTGGCTGTACCTAGTGTAATGGCGCAAGAACCGCTCTGGCAGGGCAAAGGTCGTATTGCAATTAGCTCGGATGGTAATGAACACGATGATGATGACTGGGCTGCTACCCCACTCTCGCTAGCACTGCTTGCCTCGCAAGGGCTGCAAGATAAACTTGTGCTATATACTTATAGCGACCATATCTGGGGAAGTAACCAAGAGCAGCCTTTTAAGAGTGGTATGACAGCCTATGAGCATATGCGTGAAAGTGCACTTGGTGGCAAGGAACGCTTTGGCTTTGATAATAGCGAGTTTATCTGCGCTGTGGATAACGCTCACGTGGCGTACGAGGCTATGAAAAATGTTATTAATGAGTCTACCGAAGATAATCCACTAATTATCATCGCAGCAGGCCCTATGCAGGTTGTTGGCGAGGCTCTGAATCGTGCTGATAAAAGAGCACTGAAGTATGTAACAGTACTGAGCCACTCGTGGTGGAACGATAACCATAGCGAGGAATGCTATATTGATCTTGATGTGAATTGGCTGCCTAAGGATGTGGACTTTTCGTGGGATAACCACACTGGTTGGACTTGGAAGGCAATGGAAAAGGCATTCTCGCCAACTGATAAAGGTGGTGTGAAGTTTGTGCATATTTGCGACCAAAATGGTGGTGAGGACTATGATGCGTTTCAGGCTCACAGAGATAAGTTCGATTGGCTTAAGACCTCTAAGGCACGTAAGAATAAGGCGTATAAGGAGGGCAGTTGGGATTGGTTGTATTCTCGTATAGCTTGTTGTCCAAAGGGCGATAACTTTGACCCCTCGGATACTGGTATGGTTGTGTATATGCTTACGGGTATCGAAAAAACTGAGCCGTATATGGCACAAGAGCTTATGGAGAATCCTGTGGTTAAGTAATACTGGATAACAAGTAGATATAAAGGGAGGTTAGCGATATTTTCGCTAACCTCTTTTTTGTGATATATCACCTCGCAACAACACCTCAACCATATTACAGATAAAAAATATTGGAAAAACTTTTGTTATCTTGTTTTTTTGTATAACTTTGTATTGCAACAGTGTAAATGCGCAGGTCTACTATATCAAAATTTCAAAGAACGAGGTAATTAAAACTTACCACAACTTATTTCGTGTGAATATAAACCAAAACAAACAACTTATACAACTTAATTAAAAAAATTATGAAACTAAAATCATTCCTAGCACTTATGTTTAGTGCACTTTTGTTCGTAGGATGCTCTGACCCCGAAGAGGTTATTGAACCTGATCCTGAAATCGAGGTGACTGGCATCTCACTTAACCAATCAAGCTATTCTCTTGAAGAGGGAGAGAGCTTCACACTAACCGCTACACTATCACCTTCTGGTGCAACAGGCTCTATTACTTGGAGTAGCGATGACAGCTCAGTGGCTTCAGTTAGTGGCGGTACTGTTACTGCTAAAACTGTTGGTGTAGCTAATATCGTTGCCACCTGTGGCGATTACACTGCATCTTGCGAAGTCACTGTAACAGAGGCTTATGTTGAACCAGAGGTTGACCCTACTGGCATCTCTTTGGATCAAACCTCTTACTCACTTATCTTGGGCGAAAAATTCACCTTGACTGCAACTCTTGAACCTTCGGGAGCTACTGGTGAGATTGAATGGTCGAGCGACGAGATTGAAATTGCATCAGTTAGCGGCGGTACTGTAACTGGTAATGCCCTTGGTACAACAAGTATTACTGCTACCTGTGGCGAGTTCTCTGCATCTTGCGAGGTTACAGTTATCGAAGACCCTAATGCTCCTGAAGACCCAACTTCTTCGGCAGAAATCTCTTTGTCAGGTTCTGATTATTATCTATTTATGATGGATGATGTGACTTATGAAACTATTAAAGATAAGGTTGTAGCAGACCTTCGTCCAGATGATGTAGATACATTCGTATGGAACTGGAACGGCTACAACGACGGTACTTGCGAAGGCACTAATGCTTATGGACAGGAGGCTAGTTGGATTAGTAGAGTCGTTGCATCGGGTATTGAATGGTCGGGACTTGGTTTTCAATCAGGCGCTTCTGAGGGCAGTGACTTCTCTAACATTAAAGCTCTTGCTAATGTAACTGCTGCTCCTGAGGAATTCTATCTGCACATTGCTTTTAAAGCTTCGATTGCTGTAAGCCACCTAATTAAATTTGAATCTGACGGTCTTTATACTCGTATTAATGTTGGTAATAATGGTTCTATGTGGGATGATGTAGAGTATCCTGTAGCTTATACTTATGAGTCTGATGGAGAGTGGCACCACTTAGATATTCCTGTGACAGACCTTGTTGCTAATGGCTTCAAATTCAGTTCTGAGTGTTCTGCTGCTGCAAATACTATTATTATTTTGAGCGGCTCAGTAGCTGGTGCAACTCTTGATATGGACGCTGCATTCTTCTACAAGAAATAGGCTTATTATAGAATCTTTTGAGTGGTTTACTCCTTTACAGGGGTAAACCACTTTTTTGTTGCTCTAACTTTGGGGGTTTGGGAAAAAGCAATGATGCCCAAAATTAACCATTTGACCCATATAGATTGTCTGCTCTAGCTTTCGGTTGTGCAACCGAAAGATTTTGTCTTTTGATTTTTAGGCAAGGCATCCGCCTTGCTCATTGCTCTAGCGGACTGATACCATCGTTCTTTTGTGAACAAAAGAACCAAAAAACTTTAATCATTTTAGTCTGTTGTAATACAAGCTAAAACTAAAGCACTACAACAGAGTAATAGCTTTGGGGGTTTGGGAGGAAAATCTTCGATTTTCCAGTTTGGTCTTCGCCCAAACCCCCAAAAGATTTTTATGGGAGTTTGTGCTAGCTTTCGGTTGTAAAACCGAAAGATTTTATCCTTGATTTTTAGGCAAGGCATTCGCCTTGCTATTGCTCTAGCGGACTGATTCCATCGTTCTTTTGTGAACAAAAGAACCAAAAAACTTTCATTATTTTAGTCTGTAATACTACAAGTTCTAACAAAAAAAGTCTATGACACACCTACTCCTGCTCAAATAAATCAAGCGTTGAAGTCCTCTCATCCCTGCCACTATGTGAATTATGCCTCGTCGCACCATCCAATGACTCCCTTACAAAATCTTGCGACTTATGACTATCATCAAATGTGAAACCACGCCTTAAATATGCAGGCTTATCAAGACTATCACTGCCATCCTGCACCAACGAACTCATCTGCTCGCTCGCCACAAAAGCCGAACTATTGCTTGGAGGCACAACCACCACTGGCTCTGCTGCTGGAGTCTCCACCACTGCCACTGGCTTAGGCTTAACGATAGACTCTATGCGTGTAGGCTGGATATTATTGTTATACGAACTAACACTGCTGCTGCTATGATGACTACTGTTGCCATCTGTGCCACGAACCACAAACTCATCATCGTTAAAGGCTGGCTGTTTAGCACTCGTCGAAAGATTATCAGCATCATCAATAGCAATAATTTCTCTCTGCACCCTACGCTCAGCTGCCACTGACCTATCGCCCGTTAGCTTTGAGTCAAAGTACTGACTAATTGCAGGGATATTACTAGTGTCATAACCCGTAGCAACTATAGTAATACGAATATTATCACCCAATGAAGGATCTTCGCCAGCACCCCAAATTACATCAGTTTCATTAGAGTCAGGGTCATTATTTAGTCCTGAGTGTTGCTGGATGAAGTCTAGCACTTGGGTAGACTCCTCATACGACACGGCAATATTTCCCCACGTGATATTAAGCAGTGCTTTTCTAGCACCACGAATATCATTATGGTGAAGTAGCGGAGAGTTTATAGCCTCACGTGCTACACGAAGTGCAGGACTCTCTGCGCCATCCTCCTCGTTCGCAATAGCCGAACCCGTAGCCGAACCCATCAGTGCAATCTTTGCATCGGTGTGGGTATTCTCCTCATCACGCATAATAGTCACCACGTCCGCAAA
Source organism: Rikenellaceae bacterium (assembly GCA_044433505.1). GTDB lineage: Bacteria > Bacteroidota > Bacteroidia > Bacteroidales > Rikenellaceae > Mucinivorans. The sequence continues at coordinate 40,255 of JAWXTM010000001.1, read as the reverse complement.
GTCGACATTGACATCCATATTACTTGTAATAATATCGGCAATACTCTTTGCCCCCATTGCTAGAATATCGTCAGCCTTGGAGTGAGCCTCACGGATACTGAGCCTACCATATATTTGGGCAATATGTTCATTATTAATAACAATCAGCGAGTCTACGCAAGGCACGAGTTCCTCGATACCTTTGACAGCTTGGCGCACTCTCTTTGGTCCCTCACCCTTGTATGGTATCGAAACAATTCCGACAGTAAGTATGCCCATATCCTTAGCGATACGTGCTACCACTGGCGAAGCTCCTGTACCAGTGCCACCACCCATACCAGCCGTAATAAAGAGCATTTTGGTATCATTAACTCTTAGGGCTTCACGTATTTCATCTTCACTTTCTTCGGCAGCTTTTTTAGCTTTTTCGGGTTTATTGCCAGCACCGAGTCCATCCCCTAGTTGAATTTTCATAGGGATAGGGTTACGTTCCAGAGCCTGCCTATCGGTATTGATAACCATAAAGGCAACATCCGTTACGCCAAGATTGTAGAGGTGTTTGACTGCGCTACCGCCACCGCCACCAACGCCAGCAACCATTATAATAGATCCCGCAATTTGCGGCACTTTAAAATTTACATCCATAGTATATATTGTTATTTACAGGCGAGTTTATCATTATTTTATCCTCTCTCACCCCCCCGGCTTTAATAATTATCTTCTGCGTCTACTTCATCAGGCTCGAACATCTTGCCAAATACTCCACCCATACGTTTAAAGAAACCTTTTTTTCGAGGCTTAGCATACTTTAGATCATCCTCCTCTTCTTCTGGGTATATTGGATCATCTACCTCTGGTGGGTCAACTGGCTCTGGAGCAGGTTCTTCTTCGCCACTAATAGGTCTAACCGAATCTTCTGTTTCAGTGTGATTTGCCTCATATTTTTGACGTTGCGCCTCCATCATAGCAAGCCTTTTAGCCTCTGGGTCAACGACTTCTTCAGGTTGCTCAGCCACCACTCCTAGCAGCTCTGCGCCAACAATAGTAGAGAACTGATTCTTCTTTGCTGCATCTATCAAGAGTCCTGCAATGGTAGAGAACTTAGGTGAGTTCATCTTCTCAACGCTCTCTGGGGTAAGGTGTTGAGTAGGTTGTGCTATGCGCACCTCGCAACCGAGCATCTTCTTAAAGAGTCGCTCAACATTTTTAAGCACTGCGCCACCACCCGTAATCACAACTCCTGCACCAAGTCTACCCTCATAGCCGCTTCTTTTAATCTCTGCTGCCACAAACTCTACAATATCGCACATTCTAGCTTGGATAATACCCGATAGCGTTCTTACAGAAATCTCCTTTGGAGCTTGACCGCTAATAGACGGGATGGTAACATATTTTTGGTCAGGGGCAAGTTCTGCCACAGCCTCACCAAACATAGTTTTAAGTTTTTCGAGGTGACGGTCGAGTATTCCGTGCGATTTAATATCCTTATTAATTTCGTTACCGCCGATAGGCAATACACCGATATGGCGAATAATCTTATCGTGGTAGATACACACATCGGTTGTACCGCCCCCAATATCAACTACTGCCACACCGAGTTCTTTTTCATCTTCGCTAAGCACAGCAAAAGAAGAAGCGAGTGGTTGGAGCGTTATACCCTTAACCTCCATACCAGCACGAGAGAAGCAGCGTTTAATTCTGTCAATAGCACCATTATCACCAACAATTAGGTTAAACTGTGCTTCAAGCCTTTTGCCCTCCATACCAACGGGTTCAATAATATCTGGTTCATCATCAATCTTATAGGTTTGAGGTAGCACCGAAATGATAGATTGCCCTGGAGGCAGAGCCGAGTTGTACATATCATTTTCGAGGCGTTTCACATCATCGTCCGACACCTCAGTAACATCCATCTCTGAATTATGCACAAAGACATACCCCGTAGCCTTAGTACACTTGATATGTTGCCCAGAAATTCCGATATATACATCTTTAATGGTCACGCCAAGTTCAGCCTCAATCTCAGTTTTAACTTTAGAGAGTGCTTGGAAGGCTTCCATATTATTACGCAAGTCACCTTTGATAACTCCCTTTGATTCGCTATGTTTGATGGCGACTATTTCGACCTTATTCTTTTCGACCTTTCGTCCCACTGCCACAACTACTTTAGTAGTTCCAAGGTCAACGGCTACAACGTATTTATTCTCCATAATATTTCTGGTTTTTTGTGTCAACTCCTTTATAATTACAACCCTCTACGTACCACTATTTGGTCATTGAACCTAAGGTCAACCTCTCTGACCGAGTCGAGTGAGGCATAACGATAGGCTCTACGATAGAACAGCTCCAAATTACTGAGTTTTTGCTCTGCATCATCAATCGTGCCTAGCAAAATGGTAGTTGGGGCAATAGTAGGTGTAATCTGAGCCTCAAGCCCTTGCGAGGTTTGCTCAACAGAAATCTGCCTAATAAACCTAGCATAAAAACCCACTGGCTCAATATACCCTACAAAGTTACATAGTTTTTTTAGATTGTCAATATCTTTTTTACTATTTATTTTATCTAATTTGCCAATAAAGTCACTTTTAACACCAAAATCAATATCAGTGTGTAGCGTTATTACCTTTGGGGTATATCCCTCGACTCTTTGCAGCAAATAGGTAGAGGAAGAATCCACATAGAAATCGTACCCACGGAGTGTGTCCAAAATATGTACCACTGCCGCTCGCTGCCTAAGGCGTATGCAGAGTACACCATCCATTGTCTTAAAGACTCGGTGGCTTTTGATATAGGGGTTACTTCCCAACAGCGAGTCTACTTTGTGTAGCGACACCTCCCCAAGAGGTGTTCTGAGTTTATAGAGCGAATCTTTGATAGCGGAGCGTACTTCGAACTCCGTAACAAAGCTGCACACTGCACTATCCTGCACCACTACATTGATATGCTGAAGCAGGACCTGCTCGCTCTCTTGGCGAGTGAGCACAATACTCCATACAATATAGCATAGTAGTGCTACTGTGACACCAATATTGGTTGCTATTTTTGCACCTCTACTCATCTTTTAGTACTTCGTAGACTCCCTGTCGCAGAGTATCAATATCCCCTGCGCCAGCAGTAATCACCACATCGGTAGGGAGTTGCTTCAGGGTTTGGGCGAGTTCACTCTTCTCCACTAGCATCTTTTCCGAGGTAATATTATCTAATATAATTTGGCTAGTGACCCCTTCGATAGGTTCTTCACGAGCTGGGTAGATAGGCAGTAGTATCACTCTATCTGCAAGGCTTAGCACCTCAGAAAAGCCTGCTGCGAAGTCACGTGTGCGAGTAAAGAGATGGGGTTGGAAGGCTACGGTCAGGTGTCGTCCTGCAAAAATATCTCGCACCGAAGTAATCATAGCACGTAGCTCTTCGGGGTGGTGTGCATAGTCGTCCATATAGACCGACCCTGCGCTATTGTGCCACATATCGAAACGTCGCTCTATGCCCTTAAAGCTAGAGAGTGCTGTGCGCAACCTCTCGCTATCAAAGCCACGTTGCCATAGTAGTGCCACTGCCCCCACTGCATTCTCTACGTTTAGTCTACCTGGGATGCCTAGCCTGCACCCTTCGATAGTCCTATCTGGTGTAACAATATCAAAAGAATAGCACCCACTACTACTGCATTCTATATTTGTAGCATAAAAATCCGCATCATTATTATCGAGACTATAGCTATATCTCTTTAGTGAGCTTTTGGTGGATAGCTCCACTCCATACTTCACTACAATAGCATCGCTACACTGCGCTGCGAATTGCTCGAAGGATTTTTTGAATTCCTCTTTAGTGCCATAAATATCCAAGTGGTCGGCATCGACCGAGGTAACAAGTGCCACGGCAGGGTGCAGAGCGTGGAACGACCTATCGAACTCATCTGCCTCAACAGCCATCCTATCACCGCTACCAACTACCATATTACTACCAAAATTCTTAGATATTGCTCCCAAAAATGCGCTACCGCTACCATCTGTTGAACTACAATGGTTCAGCCACGCCACCATTGTCGATGTGCTACTCTTACCGTGCGTACCAGCCACCGCCATAGTATATTTACCCTCGCAGAGTACACCCAGCGCACGGGAACGTTTGACCACCTCAAAGCCATTTTGATTGAACCACTCCAGTTCGCTATGGCTCTTTGGCACAGCAGGGGTATATATCACCCTTGTGCCACTTGCTTTAAATATTTCTGGAATCAACTCAACGGAGTCTTTATAGTGAATCTCTATGCCCTCTTTCTCCAACTCCTCGCACAGTGCAGTGCGCACCCTATCATAGCCTGCCACAGAGTACCCCTCACGCTTAAAGAATCGAGCCAGCGCACTCATACCAATCCCCCCAACGCCAATAAAATAGACTCTTTTTTGTGGCGTTATCCCTAGAATATCCTCTAAAATATCGACCACATCCTCTTTTGCACGTGGGCGAGCCATCTTTAACAGTTCTTTGCTCATTGCATCTAATCTTTTTGTATCGAGGAGTAACTCCAGTGCACTTTTCATTCCAAGCTCCTTAGCGTCGCTATCAGCAACCATTGCTGCACCACCTCTATCTACCACCGAACGAGCATTAAAAGTCTGGTGATCTTCCGCCACATTTGGCGAAGGCACAAAGAGCGCAGGTTTGCCCAACAGCTGCAACTCCGACACTGTTGATGCGCCACTGCGGCATACCACCAAATCCGCTGCACCATAGGCCGCCGCCATCTTCTCTATAAATGGTATCAAAACAAAATTCACCGAACTCTTGACCCCTGCCATACGACTCTTAAACTCCTCGTAGTAGAACTTCCCTGATTGCCAGATTATCTGCACATTATCACTGCTACCACTAGAAAGATACTCAAAGACCATCTCATTGAGAGTCCTAGTACCAAGCGAACCTCCCGTAACTAATATAGTAGGCACACCACTCTTTAGCCCCATCTGAACTTGCGCCTGCTCCCTTTGTGGCAGTTCGCTGAGCGCACCCTTTAGCGGATTGCCCGTCAAGACGACCTTATCCTCGCCAAAGAATCTCTCCATCCCCTCATAAGCTGTACAAATTCTTTTAGCCTTCTTTGCTAGCATTCTATTGGTAAGCCCAGCAAAGGAGTTCTGCTCTTGTAGCACCGTAGGGATACCCATCTTCTGAGCAGCCTTAACAATAGGTGCTGAGGCATACCCCCCAAAACCTACCACAATATCAGGACGAAACTCCGCAATAATTCGTCGTGCTGCCCTAGTTGCCCTTAGCATCATAAAGGGCACTTTTAGGTTGTGCATTATAGCCGAGGGTTTCAGTGAGCGTTTAAACCCACAAATCTCCAATCCCTTAATTTCAAAACCTGCCGCTGGCACTCGCTCCATCTCCATCCTGCCCACTGCTCCAACACAGAGCACATCGCTACCACGACTCTTTAATTCTTCGGCAACCGAGAGTGCTGGATATATATGCCCAGCAGTGCCGCCACCACTTACAATTACTTTCATAGCTTTATATTTTCTAAATCTAGTTCTTCGCTTATTTGCTCCACAAACAGCTCCTCTTCTTGTTGCTGCTCTAGGAGTCTTTGCCTCTTTTTCTGCAATAGAGCCTCCTCGTTTACCCTCGACACCCCAAGTATCACCCCAAAGGCAATGCTAGTGAAAATCACCGACGTACCCCCCAACGAGATAAGCGGCAAGGACTGACCCGTGACTGGAAACAACCCCACCGAAACGGCCATATTTACAAATGCCGAAATTACAATTATAATACCCATCCCCATCACCAAAAGCCTATAGGTTGGACTCTCACAGCGGTTCATTATCATCCCCGTGCGGTAGAGCACCCACAGATAAAGCACCAATATAAGGATACCACCAACAACCCCATACTCCTCTATAATAAAGGCATAAGCAAAGTCCGAATAGGGGTGCGGAAGGTTAGTGCGTTGGGTTGAGTTACCAGGCCCCTTGCCAACTATGCCGCCCGAAGCTATCGCAATCTTTGCCTGAGTCTTCTGAAACTCATCGTCAACGCTGCCCTGCTGCCCCTGAGTATCATCAACCCCGATGCCAGTAAAAGTAGACAAACGACCTACCCAAGTCTGAGCACGACCTATCCCCAATGCATACATAAGTGCTATTACAACTATCATTAACATTGCCGTTTTGAGCACCAACCCCATTATAGCAGCAATACGCACACGACCAACCATCAACATTACCATTGAAAGCGCAAAGATTATCAGCGATGTCGAAAGATTCGAAGGCATCACCACCGCCACTGACAAAAATATCGGCAGCAATATTGGGCGAGTTATGCCATAAAATATCTCAATGTTTTCCGTGGGATGCTCCCTCCACTGACGTGCACTGAGCGAAGGCAACAGCCTAACGCTATTTATAATCTTCTGCCTGCGACCCAACTGCACTGCCAGCACCATTACCAAAGACAGCTTCAAAGGGTCGGATGGCAGGATTGTTCCCGAAATACCCTCAATCGCAAACCAGCGTGATGCCCCATTAATATTTGCACCAAACCACGGCGTATAAGCCAACAACGCCATAAGAATAGATATAGTAAAGAAGAGACGTGACCGCCGCAAATAGAAGCGTGGCTCGATCCAATGCACCACCACCGTTATAAAAAAACCGACCAAAACGAAACGAAACTGGCGCAATACATAAAAACTAGTATCACCCTGCATCTCCCGATACGCCATCGAAACGGTCGAGGAATAGACCACAAGTATGGAGGTTATACACAGTATAGCAACTATTATCCATAGTGCTCTATCTCCACGAAAGAGTACTAGCCTGCGACCCCGTGCCATAACACTACCTTATACAAAGAGTTTGTTAATGTTCTGTAGCAACTCATTTTTATGACAACTCTCCACCAATAGCGAGATGCTACGCTGCGATGCACCATAACTAATCATCTTAATGGGAGTCTGGTTGGCAGTGTCAAAGAATGTAGATGCCATACCCTCGCTGCCATAAGTCATATTACCCACTACGCAAACAATAGAGTGCGAATGCTCAATCTCAATCACCCCAAAGTCCTTAAGCGCACTTTCAATCTCGGTAATAGCGTGCAAATCGTCAATAGTGATAGATACCGCAATCTCCGAAGTCGTAATCATATCGACAGGAGTTTCGTAGCGTTCAAATACTTCGAGCACCTTGCGTAAGAAACCATACGCCAACAACATTCTATCCGAAGTGATTCTTATCAACGAGATATTGTCCTTGGAAGATGCCGCTAGAAAGTCAATCTCATTTTCGACGTGAGTGATTCTAGTTCCCGAAGATTCTGGGTCATTAAAATCCTTAAGCACCACATCAATTTTAGCAGCTCTACAAGGCAAGATAATAGATGGGTGGAGAATATTTGCGCCGAAGTATGCTAGTTCCGCTGCTTGAGAATAGCTCATCTGAGCAATGGATTTCACACCCTCTACAATAGCAGGGTCACCAGTGTACATAGATTTACCAACGCCCCATATCTGAACCTCCGAACAGTTCAATGCCGCTCCAAGAAGTGCAGCAGAATAATCCGATCCACCAAAGCCAAATCTCACTACATTATCCTCGCTATCGCTACACACAAAACCCTGAGTGACATAGTACGTATCATTTCTAAGCATAAGGCTATCCACACTACCCTCTCCATCAGCATTTTTGTGCACAAAGTCAGCGGCATAGAGCAGTTCAATGTTCATACCAATCTCACGGGCGTAGAGTATAAATATAGTAGAGGTAAGCACCTCCGCCTGCGAGAATATCCTATTAATATTCTTACTGCTGCGAATAACAGCAAAGCACTCACGAAGAGTTTCATAGCCAGCCTCACGATTATTTACCAAAAGTTCGTCAATCACCTTGCGGTATTTGTGCATCAGATAGTCAATCTTTTCAAGCTCATCTTTCATCGTTGCATCCAGCATTTCGTAAGTTCCGCTCATAGCAGAGAATACGGTAAGCTGAGATTTTTCTTTGATAATAATTTGTGCAACTTTTTTAAAGTCATCTGCTTGGCGCAAAGTTTCGCCGCCAAATTTTAGTGTTTTGAGCATAGTAGTATCGTGTTTAGAAAAATGAACGTTAAATCTTAAAGGCACAAATATAGTAATTTTTTTTGAGAAAATATTTGGATATTAAAAAAAATGCATTACCTTTGCACTCGCAGTTGGTTAAACAGCGGCAATAAACAAAATGGTGCCATAGCTCAGTTGGTAGAGCAACGGACTGAAAATCCGTGTGTCCCTAGTTCGATTCTTGGTGGCACCACTTTAAAAAAGAGAGAGTTACATTTAAGTAGCTCTCTCTTTTTTTGTAGCTAATTCTTTGCAGATAACGAGTGTTTGTTTTGGGTCAAGCCAGACTTATAGCTTGACCTGGATTAACTATGTAGATATGGCATATCTTACAGAGAAGAACATAATCGACAAAAAACTAATATACACTAGGGGACTTCTAAAAATTGATTTATATGATTCAGATGTCCATTGTTTAAAGGGGACTTCTAAAAATTGATTTGGTGAATTTGGGATGAGATTCGAAGGTGAGTTTTTGCCGCATTTTTGGTCTAATAGCGGGCTATTCGAGAGAAAAAAGGTGAAAAATCAACCAAAATATCGCCCTGGTGGCATCAAAACCTATTTCTTTACATCCATTTTTATTTGTTAAATTGTTGTGGGGTCAATTTTTAGAAGTCCCCTTAAGTTATTTTTTTAGAGGGGTCAGTTTTTTAGAAGTCCCCTATACTTGTAACATCTGACACCCATTACTTCTATTTTACACTAAGAAACTGTTTAAGATTTTCTCACTTAAACAGATTCTAAACTCCCAACACAATCCCCTAAAAAAATTACAAAAAAACTTTTATTGAAAAAATAAACCGTAAAACTCCACCGTTTAATAAATATTTACTACCTTTGCAAGCACGGCATATTGTATTTTACAAGAAAATGCCGGTCAAGATTATTTAACAGAAAAAAAGACCTTTAGAGAGATGAGTGCAAATATTCTTTATGTGAGTTCAATGGTGCATCCTTACATTTCAGACGCTGGAATTATTGGTGAAACAACTAGATTTCTACCACAACAAATCCAAGAACAAGGAATGCAAGTCCGCATTTTTATGCCACGCTATGGCGTAATCAATGAACGCCGTGGACAACTCCACGAAGTTATTAGACTCTCTGGTATGAACCTTATCATAGCAGGTAGCGACCACCAACTTATCATTAAGGTTGCATCAATCTCAGGAGCTAGACTCCAAGTCTATTTTATTGATAACGAGGAGTACTTCTCACGCAAGTCACTACTTCGTGAGGGTGAGCAAGAAACCTTTATGGAGGACAACGACAGACGTGCTCTATTCTTCTCACGAGGTACACTGGAAACTGTTAAAAAACTACGCTGGGCACCCGAACTAGTCCACACACACGGATGGTTCTCAGCACTGACTCCGCTATACATAAGAAAGGTATATAAAAACGACCCAATTTTTGCGAAATCGAAGATTGTAATTTCTCTCTATAACGACGATTTTACTGAAACGCTTGACGCTACATTGGCTGCTAAACTCAAAAAAGAAGGAATGAAATTTGCCGAAGGTACTACCTCTATGGAAGAGCCTACCTACGAAAACCTTATGAGGCTTGCTATTGAACACTGTGATGGTGTTGTAGTGGCGAGCCAGGGCGTGAATCCTGCTATGATTGAGTTTGCCAAAAGCAAAGGTGTTCCAGTGCTTGAAGCTATACCTTCGAGCGAGATAGAAATAGAGAAGCAGAATTTAGCTGCACTATATAAACCATTTTATGATGAAATACTTTCAAAATAGTATGAAACTAAGCAGATTAAAGTTAGGCTTTATAGCCCTAACTGTAGGTGTTATCACCTCGCTTTCCTTGGGAAGCTGTGTTGAGCAGGATGAGCTTTTACACAATGATTGGCTCGATCCTAGCTGGGAGATGGGCACTTATATTGACTCGAATATGACAGTCAGAACCTCACTCTTCCTTACAGACTCAATGAACACCTCAGCCGTTGATGCGATTTTCATAGGGGGGATTAACAGCCAAACTTTCGGTAGTACACGCACCAGTGGGTTTGCAACTTACTTCCCGATAGGCTTTGATGACGAAACGCTCTTTGGTACTGATCCTGTACTTGACTCTATGAGTATTGCCCTGACGTTCTATGGCTCGGTTGGGGATACTAACTATGCCTTTAATATCTCGGTTCACGAGGTTATTGATACAGTATTTTCCTATGACAACTACTATTACTCGGACTTTGACCCAGAGGGCTATTACGACCCAGAGCCAATCTTTGAGTTTACTGTAGTGGGAGATGACACCACTGTAACGGAATGGTTGCCAGAGTCTTTCTATAGCAAACTACTGATGAATGACTACGATGATACTAGCAATCCATATCGTGATGACACCGTTTTTGTAGAGACTTTTAAAGGTTTTTATTTTAAGGTGAACAACTATCCTGAAACAGGTGAGCAGGGTAATATACGTTGTCTGGACTTTGGTTATAGCTCAATGCAGTTGTACTACCACAACTCAAACGATGAACCTGACACCACATATCAATCGTACCAGTTCTACCTTGCAATGTTGGATGATCCAGCAGGTAACAACTTCACTATAATTGATCACGACTACTCAACCGCTGATGAGGCGTATGGTGGGTTAAACTTGAGCGAAGTTGGTGACACAACTGTTAATACAGAGCGTGCCTTCTTGCACGGTATGTGCGGTATTGCCACAAGGGTTGAATTCGACACGCTTCATATTGAAGCTCTTAAGGCTCAAGCCCTTGAGATGGGTTATTCGGCTCTAGCGGTGCAACGAGCCACGAGCCAGTGGTTTGTCGAGGGTCAACAACTCGGCACTCCAGTCTCCCCCGAAACACTAGATATTGCTTGTACTGAAATTGGGGCTTACTACGATTTTGAAACAATGTCACTAATATGCGAGTATGACCCAGTCAGTGAACTGCTATACTCAGGCTACTACTACAGTTCGCTTAATGCGGTGCTGAATCGCTCAACGTCGAAGTACGAGATGCTCATTAGCCAAACTATGCAGCAACTCTTCAACAAGCCTGACGATGTAACATATAAAGAGTACAATAAACACGTAATAGAGATTATGCCATCATACACCGAGATGCTTTCATACAACGAAACCGTACTAGGTGGGGGTGGTTCGGTAGACAACCAACCGCTAACCGTATTGGTATATACTCTTGTGAAATAAAAGAGAAATAAGATACATATATGAACAACTTAGTTATTGTTGAGTCTCCTGCTAAGGCTAAAACAATAGAGAAAATATTGGGTAAGGACTTTACTGTTTTGTCGAGTTATGGTCATATTCGTGACCTGCCTAAAGGAAATAATGCAGTCGATATTGAGGGTGGTTTTGTACCACGCTACGAGGTGTCGGACGATAAGAAAAAGGTGGTCGATGGACTAAAAAAAGCTGCCAAAAGTGCAGATTTAGTGTGGCTCGCTTCCGATGAAGACCGTGAGGGTGAGGCTATTGCGTGGCACTTGTATGAGGCACTAGGGCTAAAGGAAGAGACGACTCGTCGTATTGTCTTCCACGAGATTACCCCTAAGGCTATCAAAAATGCTGTGGAGAATCCACGTCCTATTGATAAAAACTTGGTCGATGCTCAGCAAGCTCGTAGAGTCCTTGATAGACTCGTAGGCTTTGAACTCTCGCCACTACTGTGGAAGAAGGTAAAACCGCAGCTCTCGGCAGGACGTGTTCAGAGCGTCACTGTGAAACTGATTGTGGAGCGTGAACGTGAGATTATGGCATTTACGCCTCAAGAGTATTGGAGAGTGGTGGGTGAATTCGCTGACGAAAAATCAAAGAGTTTTAAGGCTAATCTTTCTCGTAGGCTAAAGAGCCGAAAGGAGGCTGAGGACTTTTTAAAGGCACTCACTGGTGCCGAATATATTGTTGATAGTATCGAAAAGACACCTCTGAAACGCTACCCTTCTCCTCCCTTTACTACCTCTACACTTCAACAAGAGGCATCACGTAAACTAGGACTATCGGTGGCTCAGACTATGAGTGCGGCTCAGAAGCTCTACGAAGCGGGGCTTATTACATATATGCGTACCGACTCGGTACACCTTTCGTCATTTGCTATTGAGAGTGCTAAGTCGCAGATTGAGAGCGTTTTTGGGGCAGAGTACAGCAAGGTGCGTAACTTCACAACCAAGAGCAAAGGGGCGCAAGAGGCGCACGAAGCTATCCGCCCTACCTACTTCAATAAGCAGGCTGCTGGCAGTACTCGTGACGAAAAGAGACTCTATGAACTAATTTGGAAACGTGCCGTTGCTTCGCAGATGGTCGAGGCTGAACTCGAAAAGACTACTATTAACATAGGTGTAGCAAATAATAATGAACGATTCGTATCGACTGGTGAGGTTGTAGTATTTGATGGCTTCTTGAAACTCTATATGGAGGGCAGTGATACGGAGGCTGGGGATGATGATAACACCGAGGGGCTACTACCACTACTTACAGTAGGGCAAAGTGTTGCTGCAAAGCAAATTAGTGCTATGCAGCGCAATACGCAGGCCCTGCCACGCTACTCAGAGGCAATGCTGGTAAAGAAACTAGAGGAGCTGGGTATTGGTCGTCCTTCGACTTATGCGCCGACTATCACTACGGTGATTAATCGTGGATATGTTGAGAAAGGCTCACGTGAGGGCACGAAAGTTGAGATGGGGATATTGACACTTAATAGCGCAGGAGCTATTATCTCTACCCAAAAGACTGAAACCGTGGGGAGTGAATCTAAAAAACTCTTCCCAACCGATATAGGAATGATTGTGACAGACTACCTGCAAAAGGCATTCGAGAATATCTTGGATTACTCGTTTACCGCTAATGTAGAGAAGGATTTTGATGAGATTGCCGAGGGTCAAGTCGAGTGGCAAAAGATGCTTGCAGGCTTCTATGCTCCATTCCATAAGACCATTGAGGATGCTTCTTCGAATGACGATTTTGTGCGCTCTGACCGTGAAATTGGCGTAGATCCAAAGAGCGGAAAGATGGTTATTGCACGTGTGGGCAGATATGGTCCTATGGTGCAGATTGGGGATGTTGAGGATAAGAAATTTGCTAAGCTTCAGAGCGGTCAGCTAATTGAAACTATCACGCTGGAGCAAGCTCTAAAACTCTTTGCACTGCCACGTACCGTGGGTGAGTTCGAGGATAAAGTGGTGGTTATTGGCATCGGTCCATTTGGGGCTTATGTGCGCCACGATAGCAAGTTTACTTCGCTTAAGAAGGGAGTGGACGACCCATTGACCATTACGCTGGAGCGTGCCGTGGAGCTGATTCAAGAGAAACGTGAAGTGGAGGCTAATCGTTTGATTGCTAGGTTTGAAAGCCTAAATGCTGAGGTGCTAAGAGGTCGTTTTGGGCCTTATATTGCATCCGAGGGGAAGAACTACAAGATACCAAAAACCATTGATGCAGAGAGCCTTACCGAAGATGGGTGCAGAGAGTTGATGGCTACAGTTACCCCAACCGAACCAAAACGCCGTGGTGCTGCTGCCAAAAAACCTGCGGCAAAGAAACCAGCTGCAAAGAAACCAGCTGCCAAGAAACCTGCAGCCAAAAAGACAACTACAAAGAAAACAACAACAAAAAAATAAAACAGTGCGGACGCCAACAAAGAGGAAAAGCACAAAGAAAACAACAAAAAAAAGATGTACAAAGAAACAAAAAAAGAGATTATTCTGTCTGGAGGACGCACTATTGAGCTTTCTACTGGAAAGCTTGCAAAACAAGCCGATGGCTCGGTAATCCTACGCCAAGGTGACACTATGCTAATTGCAGCAGTAACCTGCGCAAAGGATGCAAAAGAAGATGTGGACTTTATGCCACTATCTGTAGAGTATAAAGAAAAATATGCCTCGAATGGTCGCTTCCCAGGTGGCTTTTTGAAGAGAGAAGCAAGAGCTTCGGACTATGAGATTTTGGTATCACGCCTTATCGACCGTGCCCTTCGCCCACTCTTCCCAAGCGACTTCCACGCAGAAGTTTTCGTGACTGTAAACCTAATCTCGGCTGACCCAGACATCCAACCAGATGCACTAGCAGGTCTTGCTGCTTCGGCAGCCCTTGCAGTTAGCGATATTCCTTTCCTATGCCCAATCTCTGAGGTGAGAGTGGCTCGCATCAATGGCGAAATGGTTATCAACCCTACATTCTCACAAATGGCAGAGGGCGAAACTGATATTGACCTAGTAGTTGCTGCAACACTAGACAATATTATGATGGTAGAGGGTGAAATGAAAGAGGTTCAAGAAGAGGAAATGTTGGAGGCTATCCAATTTGCTCACGAAGCTATCAAAGTTCAGTGCCAAGCGCAAATCGAACTAGCCGAGGAAGTTGGCAAGACTGTGAAACGTGAATATTGCCACGAAAACAACGACTGGGATCTTCGTGATGCGGTGGTTGCGGCAACTTATGATAAGGTGTATGAAGTGGCTAAGGCTCAACTTCCAAAACACGAACGTACTGAACGTTTTGACGCTATCGAAGAAGAGTACCTTGCAACTTTCTCTGAGGAAGAACTATCAGAAAAGAAATCAATGGTGAAACGCTACTTCCACGACTATGCGCTAAAACCAGCAATGCGTAATATGATCTTGGCAGAGGGCGTGCGCCTAGACGGTCGTACCACTGAGCAAGTTCGCCCAATCTGGAGCGAAGTAAGTTATCTGCCTGCACCACACGGTTCGGCACTCTTTACTCGTGGCGAAACTCAATCACTTACTACAGTTACTCTTGGTACTAAGATGGACGAAAAGATGATTGACGATGTACTAAGAGAAGGATCTGAGAAATTCGTTCTTCACTATAATTTCCCTCCATTCTCAACTGGTGAGGCTCGCCCAATGCGTGGCACTTCACGTCGTGAGGTTGGTCACGGTAACCTAGCACTACGTGCACTAAAACCAATGATTCCTGCATCTACCGAGTGCCCTTACGCAATCCGTGTAGTGAGCGACATCTTGGAAAGTAATGGCAGCTCGTCTATGGCAACTGTATGTGCTGGTACTCTAGCACTTATGGACGCTGGTGTTAAGATCAAGAAACCTGTATCGGGTATCGCAATGGGGCTTATCGCCGAAGGTGGTAAGGTTACTGATGGTAGCCGTTTTGCAGTTCTTTCAGATATTCTTGGTGACGAAGACCACCTTGGTGATATGGACTTCAAAGTGACTGGTACTAGAGATGGTATCACCGCAACTCAAATGGATATTAAGGTTGATGGTCTTTCATATGAGGTTCTACACAAGGCACTTATGCAAGCAAAAGAGGGTCGTGCTCACATCCTTGGCAAAATGATGGAGACTATGGACGCTCCTCGTGAAGACTACAAACCACACGTACCTCGTATGGTTCAACTAGTAATCGAAGGTGACTTTATCGGTGCGGTAATCGGGCCTGGTGGTAAGGTAATCCAAGAGATGCAAAAGACTACTGGTACAACTATCACTATCACAGAGGTGGATGGCAAAGGTCACGTAGATATTTTTGGTGCAGACAAAGCTGGCGTTGATGCAGCTATTGCACGTGTCAAAGGTATCGTTGCAGTACCAGAAGTTGGTGAAGTATATAACGGAAAAATTCGCTCAATCGTAGAGTTTGGTGCGTTTGTTGAAATACTACCTGGTAAGGACGGATTGCTTCACATTTCGGAGATTTCGCACTCACGCCTAGCTACAATGGCAGATAGCGGACTCAAAGAGGGTGAAATGATTGATGTTAAACTACTAGCGGTTGACCCTAAGAACGGTAAGCTAAAACTTTCTCGCAAAGCATTGCTACCAAAAGAATAAGGTAGTACATATCTCAGAGTAGGTTTTGAGTTATTTGCACTGTAATTTGGCGCAAATAACTCAAATCTATTTAAGGGAAGAAAAAAAATAACGATTTTATATAGAAAATTGTAATTTTTTATATATATTTGAAGCGTGAAAATAGGACTTAATAATATAAAAAATCAAAAATAATTAATAAAAACACAAAAGAATGAAAAACTTACTATCGAAAAGTTTTGCTATTGTAGCTGTGGCATTGATGCTTAGCTCTTGCGGTTGCTACAATTCTATGATGAAGCAAATGGCTGAAAACCTTGACGTAACTTGCTCTCCAGAGTATGTAACTCTTAAGGGTGACAACGCTGTAACTACTGTATCTATTGCAGTTCCAGCTAAAGCATTTGACGAATGGGCAGTGCTTAAACTTACTCCAGTTATCGTTTATGATGGTGGCGAAACAGCAGGTTCTCCAGTATTCTTCCAAGGTGTGAATGTTGAGGACAACTACACTGTAGTACCTTACGAAACTGCTAGCACTATGACTATCAATGTTTCTATCCCTTACAGCGAAGAAATGCGCCAATCAACTCTTATCTTCCGTGGCGAAGCTAAGTGCCTTAAACAAGGTAACAAGATCAAAGAATTTACAGCACTTCCAGACGACTTTATTATCGCTGACGGTGTAAGTTCTATCCAAAATATGGCTAACTCTTATGCTGAAATCGCAATCGCTCCTGATTCATTCCAAAGAGTAACTTATACCGAAAAAAATGCAGCGATCCAATTCCAAATCAACCGTGCTAATGTACGTACTTCGGAACTTAACTCTGACGACATCGCTGCTCTTGAACAATTCATTATCGACAACAACATTGACCCTAAAAGAACTGTAGGTGACGTTTATACTCAAGCTTACGCTTCTCCTGATGGTCCACTTACTCTTAATGATAAACTTTCTGTAGAACGTGGTGAAACTACTCACAAAGCTCTAGAAAATAGATTCAAAAAGAATAACGTTCCTGCTGATACTCGTTTCGATATTAACGCAATGGGTGAAGACTGGGAAGGCTTCAAAGAGTTGGTTCAAGAATCAAACATTGAAGATAAAAACCTTATCCTTCAAGTACTTGCTATGTACAGCGACCCTCAAGTTCGTGACCGTGAAATCAAAAATATGACTGCGACTTTCACTGTTCTTGCTGAAAAAATCTTGCCTGAACTTCGTCGCTCTAAAATGACTGTTAATGTTGAGATTCAAGGTCTTACTGACGAAGAACTTAAAGATGCTGTTGCTAACAATATTAGCTCTCTTACTGCTGACGAGATGTTGTTCGCTGCTACTCTTTACTCTGACAACGCTACTAAAGCGGAAATCTATAAAGCTGCTGCTGACCAATACAACGACTACCGTGCTTGGAACAACTACGGTACTATAATGGCTTGGGAAGGTGAATATCCATCTACTGAAACTAATGTTGAAAAAGCTGCTGCTATCAACAACTCTAACCCTCAAGTTATCAACAACCTTGGTGTTCTTGCTCTTGCTGAAGGCGACAAAGAAGAAGCTGCTAAATACTTTGACGCTTCTACAGCTCCTGAAGCTAAATACAACAAAGGTCTTGTTGAACTAGCTAACGGTAACTACTCTTCAGCTGCATCTTCACTAACTGGTTATAACAAAGGTCTTGCTCAATTCCTTAACGATGACTATGCTGGTGCAAAATCAACTCTTAGCACAGTTGACAACTGGGAAGCTGACTACCTAAAAGCAGTTATCGCTGCTCGTGAAGGTGACGAAGCGACTATGCTAGAAAACCTTTCTTTGGCTGTTGACAAAGGTGGTGACGAAGCTGCTGAACTTGCTGCAACTGACGTAAACTTCATCGAATATATCTCTGACGAAGCATTCCTAAACGCTCTTAAATAGTTCCATTTAGAGAATTATAACTAATAAGAAAGAGAGGGATTTGAGTTACTTATTGACTCGAATCCCTCTCTTTCTTTTTATATAGTTAAGTGTTACTTCGTGTGAGATGCAACGCTGCCTAATACCTTATTGCCTCGTGCCAACTCCTCTCGCTTTAATGTCGGATACTTTAACTTATCAAGCTCCGATACCGCCCCTAAAATATCACCCAACAGCTCATCTGCCAAATCACGAGTGAAACCCTGACGTGCAACAATGCGCATTACAACACGTGAGGTCATCCCCTCTGGAAGAGTATAAGCTGGTACCATCCAACCCGACTGCTGCAACTTGTCCTGCAAATCAAAAAGCGTCCACTTCGCATCCCTCTCAGCATCATCACTCAACGAAAATACAAATAACGGATTGACAACCTCACTGGCAAAATTCTCGAACCTATCAATCTTTGCAATCTCGGAATGAAGGTATCGTGCAACATCCATTGACGCCTGCTGAACCGCCTTATACCCATCAAAACCAAGCCGTACAAACTGATAATACTGCCCCAAAATCTGCGCCGCTGGACGTGAGAAATTCAACCCAACTTGCGTAATATTTGCTCCAAGATAGTTTACACTAAAGGACATATCTCCTGGCATACACTTCTTATCCTTGAAAACCACCCAGCCAAGACCAGGGTACACCAGCCCAAACTTATGCCCCGAAGTGCTGATAGACCAGACCCACTCAAGACGGAAATCCCAACGCACCTCTGGATTCAAAAACGGCAGTATAAAGCCGCCACTTGCAGCATCTACGTGTATGGCAATCTCATATCCAGTCTTTTTATTGTAAGCATCCAGAGCCGTATTTAGTGCCTCTACATCATCATTAAGCCCTGTCCACGTCACTCCCTCGATTGCTACAACACAAATTGTATTTTCGTCACAAAGCGCAACAGCCGCTTCGGCATCAAGAGTTCTAGAGTCTTCGCTTATTGGCACTTCACGCATCTCGATTTGCCACAGCATAGCGAATTTCTCCCACACCACCTGCAAGCCCGAAGAGATCACAAAGTTCGGTTTATCGGTAGGTTTACCCTCGCTTTCACGACGTTTACGCCACCTTAGCCACGCTGCAACGCCACCGATCATACACGCCTCAGAAGAGCCTCCAGCCAATGCCCCAGTCTTCCACTCAGCCTCTTCGGGGCTATTCCACAGATTCGCAAGGATATTTATGCAGCGAGCCGACATCAGTGCAATGCGTGGATACTCAGTCTCATCAATATAGTTAATATTAATGGCATCGTTCATAAGTGAAGTGGCATAGTCGTCCATATAAGTCGTCACAAAGGTGGCAAGATTAAGCTCTGGGCGAGTTTGT
Source organism: Rikenellaceae bacterium (assembly GCA_044433505.1). GTDB lineage: Bacteria > Bacteroidota > Bacteroidia > Bacteroidales > Rikenellaceae > Mucinivorans. The sequence continues at coordinate 21,093 of JAWXTM010000001.1, read as the reverse complement.
GCATAAGTCTCTGCACGCACCATATCGTAGGCAGTCTTAGGGGCAATAGGCTTTTGTAGCAGTGTTTGAGTCGGTAGCGGACTCTTAGTGGCAGCCGAGGCGAATTCTGGCTCAGCGGCAGGCTCACAGCAACAACTGCTCTCGCCCAAACGCTTGTTAATCATTTGCGAGATTTTATCGACAATATGGTGGTGAACATCATCGAAATTCATCTCCATTTTCTCCATTTTCTCCTTCTTTTTACACATCATTTTGTGCATCATTTTGTGCTTTTCTTCGGGCATCATTTTCATCTTTTCATCCATAATTTTAGAGTATTAATTGGTTAATATTTGTCACTACTGGAGGCAAAGGGTGTGCCAAAGTGGTATGACTTTTGGAGAAGAAATTCAGACAGATTCTCAGGCAAGCAATGACCTATAAAATATTAACACGCACCCTAAATGCACTGGTAATACTCTCAAGTATTGCGATTATCGTGATAATGAGCATCGAGATACTCTATCCCGAGCTGCTCACTTCACGACGCATAATAATTGATCTGCACCTAGTGGTATCAATTATCTTTATGACAGACTACTTTGTGAGGCTCTATGGCACGAAACATCCGCTGCGCTTTGCACTCGATAATTTTATATTTTTTGTGGTTGCACTACCCTTTATGTCGGTGATATACTATTTTGAGCTTCAGATTGATAGCACCACCGAATTTATACTGCGCTATATGCCATTTATTCGTGCGGTCTATGGCTTTGTGATAGTGATAAGCTACCTGACCCGCTCTAGGATAACAAACCTCTTCTACACCTATATAGTAATTGTAATAGCCACGACCTATTTTTGCGCACTCTTATTTTACTCCGAGGAGAAGGGAGTCAACAGTGGTGTTGAGAATTTTGGAGATGCACTGTGGTGGTCGCTGATGGATATGACCACAGTTGGTTGCGATATAGTTGCAAAGACGACCGTAGGGCGTGTAGTTTCGGTAGTACTGGCAGCCTCGGGGATGATGTTATTTCCGATATTTACGGTCTATATCACTGATATATTCAATAGCAGGCGTCAATAAAAAAAGCGAGTCCTCAAACAGTTGAGAACTCGCTTCATTTATTTTATTTTCTTTAAGAAATACTACCAACCTGGGTTTTGAACCAAGTTATCGTTGATTTCCATATCAGTTTGAGGAATTGGCCAAGTAAGCTTGTAGTAACCAGCAGGGATGTCAATCTCGTCAAAACCAGTACCAGTCATAAGGTAAGGGTAATTTATGCTATGTTGTGGACGACCTGAGAAGCCATCATTCCAACGTTTTAGACAAGATAGGCGAAGACCCTCACCGATAGTTTCTTTAGCCCACTCGTTCTTGATGTCATCCATAGAGCCTGTTGATAGTGAAGCACCACGAGCCTCTTGAAGTGTATTAATAGTAGTAGCAGCATCACCCGAAAGACCAAGTTGCGCTTGCGCCTCAGCTTTGATCAGGTACATTTCCGAAAGACCGAATACACGAGCTTTAGTCGAGCCAGTATGGTAGTCATAAATTGTGATACTAGGGTTACCTCTGTATTTAGCAATCGTTGGAAGAGTAGCAGCGTCCCAGATATAACCAGCAGCAACCATATAGCTATCATTACCAAGGTTGAAGAATACGTCGTAACGAGTATCGTTAGCATCGTACATCTCTAGGATACGTTCATTTGGATAGAAATAACAGTAGTATAGGTAAATATCGTAATCTGAATAGTAGTAGTAATACATCAAGTAGTAAGAAAGTGATGAAGCACCCTCAGATGTAGAACCATACATCAAGTAGATAGCCTCAGTACCATCTTGAGTAATAAATTCATTTTCAAGAGCATCCGCATCGCTAGCTAGAGTATAACCTGCACGTGAAGAGATCACAGCGTCAGTGTAAGTGATAGCATCTTCGTACGAACCCATCCAAAGAGCAACACGAGCAGCAAGTGCTTTAGCAGCATCAACAGTAGGTCTTTCTGCACTGATAGAAGCAGATACAGCTGTTAGGTATTCGATTGCAGTGTTAACCTCACCAGTGATGTAAGCATAAGTAGTCTTAAGATCCGAACGAGCTGGACGAGCCGTAAGGTCAATAGAAGTTACAAGTGGAAGACCAAGCTGAGTACTTGCAGACGACGCTTCGTAGCGGTCACAGAACAGAGTACCAAGTTGGTGGTAACAGAATGCACGGAAGAAGATAGCTTCACCCTTTAGTTTATTAAGAGCTACAGATTCAGCTGAAGATAGAGCGTCTGTATCAATATTTAGGATGTTAGTTAGGAAGTAGTTACACTGCATAATTACAGCGTAGTAACCATTCCACATACCCTCAATATCGCTATCACCAGAAGTAAAACCATCACTCATAGTGTGGATAGGGCCACCGTTGTTACCGTACGATGCATCAGCACTGTACATATCACATTGGATTTCAGGAGCAGTCCAATACATACCTTGCTGAACAGCACGGAAGTAAGTATTCAAACCATTTGCAAAGATAACTGCATCGTCGTATGTATCAAAAATCTTTGAAGCATCTTCGTATGTAATTGCATTGGTAGGATCCAAATCCAAATTACACGAGCTAACGCCAAGCACGACAGCCAATGACATTAGGAAATTTCTTATAATTTTCATCTTATTTTATCTTGTATTATATATTATTGTAAAGTAGTAATTTATTCTCAGTTAAATTAGAAAATAAGTTCGATACCTAAGATAAATTGCTTAGTATTAGGGTAAGCACCAATAGAGAGGTTGCTATCAACTTCAGGGTCAACACCAGTGTATTGAGTGAAAGTCAAGAGGTTACGAGCAGTTGCATAAACCTTCACGCCATTGATAACGCTTTGAGCTTGAAGAACGGTTGCAGGGATTTGGTAGCCAACTGATAGGTTCTTAAGACGAAGGAAAGAAGCATTTTCCAACAAGTGAGTATCGAATTGCATTGTTGCACCTGTTGACCAGTCTGGGAAGTCTACAATATCACCAGCCTCTTGCCAGTAGTTAGCCACGTCTTGAGAAGTGTTGTAACCAGCGAAGATATAAGGGTTTTCAGTGAAGTATGCGTCATTGTTTAGCATCCATTTACCAACAGAGAAGGTAAAGTCAGCAGTCAATGAAAGGCCTTTCCAACCACCACCTACGCTGAAACCACCAGTAACAGGAGCGTAAAGAGCTTTTCCTGTATTTTGGGTTAGGTCAGTTTCGCTAAATTCAGTAGTTGTGGTAGTAGTATTGGTTTCAGTGAAGTCCTCACCAGTTTCGTACCAAGTTTGAGCACCAGTTTCAGGGTCGATACCCGCAAAGATTGGGTAGTAGTAGTTGATTGATTGACCAACAACGTAAGTTACACCAGTGTTTGCGATAGTCCAAGAAGTTTTACCGTCGAATAGTTCAGTGATGGTTTGTTTGTTGTAGTTAAAGCTAGCACCAACATTCAACCAGTAGTCACGGTGACGGAAGATATAGTAGTCAAAACTAACGTCGACACCTCTATTGCGCATTCCACCAACATTTTCAGTAAGAGAGCTAGTACCAGTAGTACCTGGTTGAGGAACGCTCATTAGCATATCTTGAGTTTCACGGTTGTAGAATTCAACACCAACATTCAAGCGGTTCCAAAGTGAGATGTTAGCAGCTACGGTAAATTTAGTTTGAGTTTCCCATTGTAGGTCACCATTATAAACTGAAGATACAACAAAAGCAGGGTTATCTTGGTAGTTAGTAGTATAAGAAGCAGTACCTTGCCAAGCGTAGTTACCGATACCAGAGTTACCTTGAGTACCGTAACTTACCTTTGCAGAAAGGTTAGAGATTGTTTGGTTGTCTTCTAGTAGTAGGTTCTTTAGGTTAACCATCAAACCAGCTGCCCAGAAGGTAGCAGATTTGTTTTCTGTGCTAAAGCGAGAAGAAGAGTCATTACGAATACTAAGGTCAGCGTACAAGTAGTTTTTGTACGAGTAGTTAACTTGACCGAAGAATGATAGGTAGTTGTAAGCAGCACTACCCGATGACACATCGTAAGTACTTTGAGTACCGTTGCCAAGATCCAGCATATCGTCGTTGATAAGACCACTAGTGTAACCAGCGTGCGCACTGTAAGTATAACCGATACCCTCGTGACCTACAAGGAAGTTCAAGTTGTGGTCTTCTTTAATATCAAGACCATACTCAATAGTATTAGTGATAGTACTTGTCAAATATTTTGCACTCATCATATAAGCACCACCGATACCGTCGTTACCAGTGTAAGAAGGGTAGCTATATCCAGCATAGTCGTTGAACAAGAATTCAAGACCACCACGTGATTGAATCTTCAAGTTTTTGATAGGCTCGATAAGGATATACGCAGAAGAAGTAGAACCATACATCTCATCAGTAGAAGGGTTCATAGCAGCAAGGTACTCAGGGTTGTAAGTACTTGTACCAGTGATTGGGGTATCCCAATAGTCAAGGATTTGACCACCGTCCGCAATGTATTCAGCATAAGTAATCTCTTTACCATCAGCATCAGCATAATAAGTAGGAGAGTACATAGGGTTAAACATATAAGCCATACCACCAGAAAGGTAGTTAGCGCCATAGTTACCGTTCGAAGCAGTGTTGTCGTAAGTCAACATCAAGTTAGCACCCATCTTCAACCAAGGTTTAACTTCGGTATTGATGTTCGAACGGAAGTTCAATTTGTCGTAGTAAGAACCATACGCAGTACCTTCTTCGCTGTAAACACCACCAGATACATAGTAGTTAGTCTTTTCGTTACCACCAGAGATAGAGATGTCACCCGAGTAAACAGGAACGAACTCACGGTTGTAGTAGCGGTACCATTCTGTATCGTTTTCAGCATAACCAGCAGCAGTCCAAGTGTCACGAATAAATACACCATTTGAGTAACCATAGATACCCGTTTGTTCCCAGAAATCCCATAGTTGTTCACGATCCATAAGATTGTCGTAGAAGTCAGTAGAAGCCTGAGTAGAAACACCATAGTAACCATTTACAGTAATCTTAGCATCGCCACGAACACCACGCTTAGTAGTATAAACGATTACACCATTCGCTGCACGAGAACCGTAGATAGAGGTTGCCGACGCATCCTTAAGTACCGAGATGCTCTCAAAGTCGTTAGAGTTCATCGCTTGGATAGTTGCTTGGGTAACCTGAATACCATCAAGGATATAAAGAGGATCTGAACTTGTACCCAATGAACCAACACCGTGAAGACGAATAGATTGACCTTCACCTGGCTCACCAGAAGATGTATAGATAGTAAGACCTGCTACTTTACCTTGAAGCGCATCCATTACGTTAGATGTTGGACGGTTCTCGATTTCGTCAGATTTCACTTGCTCAACAGAACCAACTACAGTACCAACCTTACGAGCTGAACCGTAACCAGTTACAACAACGTTCTCGATGCTAAGTGCATCAGTTGCCATTGAGAAGTCATAAGTTCCAGTTGAACTAATGATAGGTCTAGTTTGTGATGCAAGACCAGCGTAAGAAACGTTTAGAACCTTACCCTCAGCAGGTGAAGGAACTGTTAATTGATACATACCATTTGCATCAGTTGCCGCAGCCACGTTTGTTCCCTCAACAGTTACAACCGCACCAATTACCGCCTGACCATCGTCAGCATAGGTAACCTTACCGCTTACTCTTAGACTTTGAGCCATTGCAGAAGTTCCGCAAAGACCGATTGTCAAAGTAAGCACAACAAAAAGTAAAACTTTTTTCATACCTTAATGTTTTTTTTGATTAATAAATTATTATTTTGTTTTTCTTTTGGAAAGGATCTGCCTCATTACTCTTGGCACATACCACCCCAGCTGGCAACAAAGGTAAGGATAAAAATATAAATAACAAAATTTTACACTATGTTTTCTCCCCTAAATTTAGAAAAAAATTAAATCAATAATGATTTTTTATAAAAACGACCCTTTATATCTTAAAATAATTTAAATTAGGAAAGATTGCAAAGTTTCAGTTTTTAAAGAAATATTGTATATATCGCACAATAAAGCGAAGGCTCTCACCTCTTTGAGATAATTATACCCTGTTAATTATATTTTACACTTACCGTAAAGACGAAATAGCTGAGTAGATAATAAAAATCGTTGGACGCTTCGAAATTTCTGCTATTTTCTTGAAATTTTTCCATTCCGACACACTTTTTGTAACAATAAATTCATCTTTTGAGGTCAAATCGCACGAAACTGACAACATCGTTGCTGGTCTCAACACCCTTAAAAACTCCTCAAAGAGCGAAATATTACGATAAGGGGTCTCTATAAAAATCTGTGCCTGAGGCTTCGAAGCCTTACTTCCTAGTGCCAACTGCTCGAAATGACGGATTGCAGGAACTCTCTCTTGTGGCTTTATTGGCAAGTAGCTATTAAACGCAAAGCTCTGACCCGAAAAGCCCGACGCCATTAATGCCAACATCAATGAACTCGCTCCCACCAATGGAATTACCCTAACTCCTGCCCTATGAGCAGCTGCAACTAGTATCCCACCGGGGTCGGCAACACACGGCAAACCTGCCTCGCTCATCAATACGCCTCGCCTGCCTGACTTAATTGGGGCGAGTATTGAGTCCACATCCTCAGCCAAGGTATGCTCCGAGAGTTCAACGAACTCTAGCTCATCAATCTTTAGACCAAGTTTCAAAGATGATATAAATCTGCGAGCAGTCCTTACTCCCTCCACCACAAAATAATCACAATCCTTTATAGCATTGCATATTTCAGGACTTGTATAGCTGCCCTCTGAAATAGGAGTAGGAACTAGATAGAGCATCTAACTAGAGTTGATTAGATGGTGCGTGGGGGAAAACCACCTTTGGTTCGAATGTCTTTGCCTGCTCGAAATCCATCAGCCCATACGATATAATAATAACAATATCTCCAACGCTCACTAACCTTGCCGCTGCACCATTGATACAAATACAACCGCTGCCACGCTCACCCTTAATAACATAAGTTTCGAAGCGTGCGCCATTATTATTATTCACAATAGCAACCTTCTCGCCCTCGATAATACCTGAGGCATCCATCAAATTCTCATCAATAGTAATACTACCTACATATTGCAGGTTAGCCTCCGTAACGGTAGCACGATGGATCTTAGATTTTAATCTCTCTATTAACATTTATATAACTATAGTTTCTTTTCGCTAAACATTATCTATTAGTCGCACACGCTCTCCACACCTAATTGCCGCACACACCCTCACGCTAATCGTATTAGAATCAGGAGTTTGCAAGCTACTAGCATCTACAATCTCGACATATTCGCCACAAAGGTATAAATTTTTATTAATATCCAAAAGCGCATTTGACTCCAATTCGCTATAATTTTTCGCTCCAGCCTCGATTCTTTCACGAACTTTGCTCAACACACTATATATAATAGGAGCGGCCGTACGCTCCTCTGCGCTGAGCAACATATTTCGTGAGCTAAGGGCAAGACCATCTTCAGCTCTGACTATCTCGCACCCAACTATCTGAATATCACGCCCCTGCACCTCGCACATCTTACGAATAATAGCCAGCTGCTGAAAATCCTTCTCACCAAAAAATGCCATCTGAGGCTGAACAATATCAAAGAGTCGGCTAACCACCTGCACAACTCCCTCGAAGTGACCTGCTCTACACCTTCCCTCCATCACCTGCATAAGTGGCAGTAGCTCATCATATTGAGTATAAGAATCAGTGCCCTCGGGATAAACCTCCTCGACAGATGGAGCAAAGAGCAAGTCTGCACCAGCCTCCGCCAACATCTTTGCATCAGCCTCTAGGGTTCGTGGATAGCGTTCCAAATCACCTTTATCATTAAATTGCGTAGGATTTACAAATAGGCTCACAACGACTGTCGAGCACTCGCCCTTTGCACGCTCCACCAACGAGATATGCCCTGCGTGGAGTGCACCCATAGTCGGAACGAAACCAACTTGAGGTAGCCCCTTTAGTTCACTTTGTAACTCTGCAATACTTTTTACTATTTTCATATCATAAGGGGGACATCTAAAACTGACCCCAATAAAAATTAAACAATGGACAACTAATTCAGGTTTTAGAAGTCCCCCTCAAAAAATTATTGGTTGCAAAGGTACACCACAAAAAAGACTCTACAAAATTTTGTAGAGTCTTTTTTTGATATTTTTTTAGAAAATTACTTAAGTATGACTACGTTTGAGCCAACCATTTGCCCGTCCATATAGACGTGAACAGTGTACTGACCAGACTCCAAGTCCGAATCTTTGTAGTAAACCGACACAGCAAGGTCCTCGCTCTGATAGTCAACCACACGTGAGGCGGTGTAAGGAACATTCGAGCCTTCGAACTCAAATACTGCACTTTGACTCTCAGCCAAATCATACCCCTCTGGCGATATAATCCTAACATATACAGTGCGTTCGCCTGGCTGCGAAAGTTCATTTGCAGCAAGCACAAATGTTGTTACAAGTTGATCGGCAGTCCTTGCACGAGTCACCTCTTTACCACGGCTATTGAGTGCCTTAAGGGTAATATCACGAGCACGAATAACCGCACCTCTTTGAATCTTATCGTTCAGCTCTGCCGCAGTCTCTTTAGCAGCCTCCGTAGTAGTTTTAAGGTTAGTAATCTCACGTCTAAAGGCAAGGTTTTCGCCCGTTAGCTTTTGATTGAGTTGGTTAAGCGAGTCGATTTGGCGCACAAAACCCTTCATTGTAGTACGCAAAGTACCAAGCTCCTTCTCGTATGCTTTAATTTTGCGGTAGCTAATATTGCGCTCAGATTTCAGTCTATCCATAAGCGAATCGGCCATAAAGCGTTGATGCATAAGGTTTGCATTTAGGGTGTCGTTATCGAATTGGAGCGAGTCCATATCGGTAATAAGCAGGCCATACTGTGAAGCCAGGCTATCTAGGTCGCCCTGCATTGCTTGGATTTCGGCAGCATCTTGTTGGACGCTTCTAAGGTACATAAACGATACACCTGCAAGCACTACTAGCAGTATAATAATAGCTATTTTTAGTCCCTTAGCAGTTTGATTGCCAGAGTATTGGGTATTATCGTCATAGTTGTCGTATTCTTGATATTCCATTGTGCTAGTGTTTTAGGACTGGTTAATATTCATTTGTAAAGGTAATAATTAATTTTTTATTTACCAAAAAAACGAAAAAAGTTTAGTTTAAGTATGTCAAATGGCGTGCCGTTGGGGGGGGGGTAGACTTTTTTTATGATGAAAGTTTGTTAGAGCTTGTAGTATTACAAACTAAATCATAAAAGGGTCTCTGACCCCCACATAAGTACCAAATAAATTTGGAAATTCAAAAATTATAACTACCTTTGTTTATCGAAAAACAATAAACTTTTATCGTTTAATGGAAAAATATAACAAAATACTCAAACAAATTACCTGGCTCTATGCTACCTTTATTATAGTATTCGTAGTCTATATCATAACAGAACTCTCACCCTCCTTTATGGCAGGTGTAAGCGCAGGTATCAAACAAGAACAAAACCAAAACCCCCTAGAACTACTCTTTGCATTCCCTATTGGATTGGGAGGTCTGGCTATCGCAATAATTACTGTATTGCTTATAATACAATCAGCCATTGCACTCTACAGACGTGATATATTCAAAAAAATCCTAATTCGCCTACTGAGCCTATTCTCGATAATATACCTAGTACTCGTGGTATTAGTCTTCACCAGCACTGCGATATTTGGAATGGGTGAGGTGAGCATAAACACAGCTATCGTAGGCGACCTTGCAGGCTCGGCACTCAGCGCACTTGTAGTCTACATACTATCACGTGTGCTTATCATTGGTAAAAACCTTAAGGAAGAACAGGAGCTGACAATATGATACGTGTGAACTTAGATGTGATGATGGCAAAGCGCAAAATCACCCTTACTGAACTTGCCGAAAGGGTCGATATTACCCTTGCTAACCTATCAATCCTGAAAAATGACAAGGCTAAGGCTATTCGCTTTTCGACTCTGGAGGCAATATGCAGAGAGCTAGAGTGTCAGGTGGGTGATATTTTGGAGTATTCTGGCGAAAAATAAGAAAAAAATCACTACATTTGCTATATTGCAAACAAAAATAAAATAAATTATATTAATTAATCAAAAAAAGACAATGAAAAAACTATTTATGTTGGTTGCTGTTCTTGCAGCATCGTTTACTCTTTCAATGGCGCAAGACGCTAGGGCTATCTATGAGAACTTTTGCGAACTCTCTGGCGTAAACAACTACGTGGGTGCACGTGAAGGTGCTTCGGAACTTCTGCAAGCAACTATGGAGACTCAAGGTATGGTGATGCCGATTAAAGTAATCTCGAAACACTCTGAACCTAAGAAGTATCGTGCTGAGATGACTATGGGCGACCAAAACATTACTGTTATCTATGACGGTGAGTCAGCATACCTTAATATGGCTGGCGAGGTGCAACAAATCACTGACCCTGCGGTAATCGAACAACTAGTTCCTGATACCGACGTTGCTAGCCAACTTGGCCCTCAAATCGAAGATTTCTCGAAACTAACTATTGTTTCGCAAGAAAAGGGCAAAACTACTCTAAAGTATGAGGACGAAACAGAGTCTTACACTATGACCTTTAACGATAAGACTGGACTGCTAGAAAGCTCTACTGTTCTTACCACTGTTGAGGGACAAGAGGTTAAGGTAAAATCAGACCTTAAGAAGTACAAAAAATTCTCTGACGATATGCTTTACTTCCCAAGCGAGATTAAAATCGAGGTTATGGGACAAAAAGTTACTATGACCTTCGAAGAGATTGAACTAAACTACCCAACTGCTCCTTGGATGTTCGCAGCACCTAAGATGTAAAACTCTCTCTCTCTTAATAACTAATGGGGACATCTAAAAACTGACCCCACTAAAATTGAATAAATAAAAATGGATGTAAAGAAATAGATTTTGATGTATTTTTGCGATATTTTGGTTGATTTTTTACCTTTTTTCTCTCGAATAGCGGGGCTATTAGAGAGAAAATGCGGCAAAAACTCACATCAAAATCTCATCACAAATCCACCAAATCAGTTTTTAGAAGTCCCCTAAATCAATAATAAAGAAACAATGAAAAGATTATTTTTAGCAGTATCTATGTTCCTTGTGGCAATGACAAGCGTCAATGCTCAGGAGCTAGATATGATGGCAAAACTGCCAAACGATGCAGAGGTGCGCACAGGTACTCTCGACAATGGTGCAACCTACTACATTCGCAAAAACTCGAAAGACCCAGAGCGGGCTAACTTCCACATCCTATACAAAGTAGGAGCTATTTTGGAAGAAGAACGCCAAGATGGTCTTGCTCACTTCTTGGAGCATATGGCATTCAACGGCTCGGATAACTTCCAAGGTAATGGGCTTATTGAATATTGCCGTAGTATTGGTGTTGAGTTCGGTACTAACTTGAACGCTGCCACTGGTCACGAAACAACTACTTATATGATCACTGGTGTACCTATCGTTAGAGAGGGTATCGTAGACTCTATGCTACTTGTGCTTCACGACTGGGCAGGCTTCATCTCGCTTGAAGAAGCGGCTATCGACGACGAACGTGGCGTTATCCAAGAAGAGTGGAGAATGTATGCTGCAATGGCTGACCAACGTATCAAAAAAGAGAGCTTTAAACTACTCTTTGGCGAAGAGAGCATCTATAACCAACGTGACGTTATTGGACCTTACGAAAACCTAGAAGGCTTTGCATACCAAGATATCCGTGACTTCTATCACACTTGGTACCGCCCTGAGCTTCAAGCATTCGTGATTGTTGGCGACTTCGACCCAGAGGTTATGGAACAAAAACTAAAGGATGTTATGAGCAACGTTCCTGCTTCTGAAACTCCAGCAGTACTTCCAGCCGTAGAGAAACTTCCTAACAATGCTGAACCACGCTTCGGTGTCTTCACTGACCCTGAACTAAAACAAACCTCTATTACGCTTAACTGCCGCCTAGCTCCAACCAACAAGAAGTATAACAATACCGTAATGGCTATGAAGACTGACTTGTTGAACAATATGGGTACTTGGATGTTGAACCGCCGCTTTAGCGATATTGCCAAGAGTGCTGACACTAAATTCCAACAAGCTTATGTTTACACTGGTTCATACTTCAAGCCATTCGACCTATTCTCTATGGTTGCAGTAGCTCGTGAGGGCGAAACTTATGATGCATTCGAGGCTTCATACACCGAACTACTTCGTGCTATGCGTGGTGGCTTTGTTCAGCCTGAGCTTGACCGCATTAAGGCTGAGTACCTCTCTAGCATCGAACAAGGTTACAACAACCGTAACGACCGCAAAAATGATAGCTATGTTCAAGAATACAAAGATAACTTCTACAATAATACCCCTTTCCTAGATGCTGAAACAGAATACCAATTCTACAAGGCTCTTATCGAGAGTGTTTCTATCGACGAGGTTAACGCACAATTCGAAACCCTACTGACTTCTAAGAATATCACTATCGAGACTAACCTTCAATCAAAAGAGGGTGTAGAGCTTCCAACTGTTGAGGGTCTTCAAGCAATCTATGAAGGAGTGAACGCTAGCGAAATCGCACCTTACGAAGAGGAAGTTATCACTCGCCCACTTATCGCTGAAAATGTAGTACTAAAAGGCTCTAAAGTAGTTAAAGAAGAACAAGGCGTATTCGGCTCTACTATCTGGACTCTTAAAAATGGACTAAAAGTAGTGGTTAAACCTACTGACTTAAAAGCTGACGAGGTTCTTTTCTCGGCTCAACGTCAAGGTGGTACATCGCTAACAGGTGAGCTTGCGGAACTTTATGCTGCGCAATCACTCAACTCGTTTAACAATATCTCTGGTATTAGCGACTTTAGCGACACTGAACTAACTAGAGTGCTATCGGGCAAGAATGTAAGTATTGCGCCTTATATCGGCTCTGAAACTGAGGGCTATTCTGGTCATTCTTCTAACGCTGACGTGGAAACGCTACTTCAACTGTTGTACCTATACAGCACCTCTGCTCGCTTTGCCGAAGAAGACTTTGCTACTTACCTAGACAAAGTAAGAACTCAAATCAATGGTCACGCTAGCGACCCTATGTTCGCTTTCCAAAAAGCTGTTACCGAAACACTTTACCCTAACGACCCACGCCAACTGAACTCTATGACAGAAGAGTACATTAGCCAAGTTACGCTCGAGGGTATGGAGGCTGAGTATCACAAACATTTCGATAATAATAGCGGCTTTGTGTTCCAATTCACTGGTTCTATGGATCTTGAAACACTTAAACCACTTGTTGAGAAGTATATCGGTTCGCTTCCAGTGCAAAAGACTAAAAAGCAACCTGCTTATGGTGAGTATCACTCAGAAGTTGTAACTGGCAAGATTGTTAACCACTTCGAAACTCCACAGACTGAGGCTCGTGTAATCTTCTTTGGACTTGCCTCAGGCGATCTTAAGGATGGTAGCATCGCTGAGATGGTTAATCTAGATGTTGCTGGTCAGGTGCTCGATAATGTCTATATGAGAACAATTCGTGAAGACAAGGGTGGTGTATATACCATCAGCAACTCTATAAATTCTAGCAATACTGGACGTGATCAGAAATTTATGGGACAAACTTTCTTCCTTACAGACACTAGTAAGTATGAGGAGCTTATTCCGCTAGTTTACTCTGGTCTTGAGACAATGCTTACCGAAGGGCCAGCTAAAGAAGATGTTGAAACATCTGTAAAGGCTTTGAAGAAGAATTATGATAATGCGTTGCTTATGAATAGGTATTGGCATAATCAAATTGGCGAGTATTATACTTGGGATGTAGACAATCACACAGGTTATGCTGAGGCTCTTGATGCGATCACGGTAGAGAGTGTTAAGGATGCAGCGAATGCTGCATATAGGCAAGGGAATATGGTTGAGCTTGTTCAGTTGCCATAAGTTTTTTTTCTGCGAGCAGAATAATAGTTAAGAAGAGAGCTTGGTTACTTCGTTGGAGTAGCCAGGCTCTTTTTTTGGTGCCCAAAGTTTCTGGGTCTAGCTTGTATTATAACAGACTAAAATAATGAAAGTTTTTTGGTTCTTTTGTTCACAAAAGAACGATGGCATCAGTCCGCTAGAGCAATAGCAAGGCGTAGCCTTGCCTAAAAATCAAAGACAAAAATCTTTCGGTTGCACAATCGAAAGCTAGTACAAACTCCAATAAAAGTTTTTTGGGGGTTTGGAAAAAAATCTTCGATTTTTTTCCAAACCCCCAAAGCTATTACCCTGTTGTAGTGCTTTAGTTTGAGCTTGTAGTCTTACAAACTTTCTTTATTTAGTTTGTAATACTACAAGCTCTAACAAACTAAATCACAAAAAGGGTACTTAACCCCTATTAATAACCCAAGATTCGCATCATCGAGCGGAAGGACTGCTCCTTTGCAAATAACCTTGTGAAATACTCACCCGTCTGCTTGTCTACATCAATGATGATATGCTTTGGAGCAGGTATCAGGCAGTGCTGAATTCCACCATATCCACCCAAAGATTCTTGGTATGCACCAGTGTGGAAAAAGCCGAGGTATTGTGGTTCATCCTTATTTAGGACAGGTAGATAAATAGCATTCTGGTGCGCTTCGGCGTTATAGTAATCCTCGCTATCACAGGTTAGCCCACCAAGGAAAACCCTCTGGTATTCTTTATCCCAGTTGTTGATAGCCAGCATAATGTAGCGTTGATTAATCCCCCACGTGTCTGGCAGCGTGGTCATAAACGAGGAGTCAATCATATACCAGCGTTCTTTGTCATTTTGCTGGCGTTGGTTGTCGATAGAGTAAAGAGTTGCGCCACTTTCGCCAACCGTGTATGATCCGAACTCGGTAAATAGGTGAGGCTCGTCCACTCCATTTTGGTTACAGAAGGTTTTTACTTGGGCAACAATCTCCTCGGTCATATACTCGTAGTCGTAATCGAACGCCAGTGAGTTCTTGATTGGGAAGCCACCCCCGATATTTAGAGAGTCGAGCGTAGGGCATATTTTTTTGAGTTCCACGTAGATGCTAAGGCACTTATGCAGCTCGCTCCAGTAGTATGCCGTGTCACGAATACCAGTATTGATAAAGAAGTGCAGCATTTTGAGCGAAAATTTCTTGTTACCCTTAATTTTTTTCTTGTAGAGGTCGATGATTCCAGAGTAGCGTATGCCAAGTCGTGAGGTGTAGAAATCAAAGCGAGGCTCTTCTTCCGAGGCAATGCGGATGCCAATCTGACTAGGTCTATCTACCTCAGCATCAAGGAGTTCCAAGTCGTCAACGCCATCTAGAATAGGTATTACATTTTTGAACCCATCTTTAATAAGTTGGGCAATATTGGCGATATATTGAGGGCGTTTGTAGCCATTACAAACCACGAAGGTATCTTTGTCGAGGAGTCCTTGTTCGTGCAGAGCATTTACAATATTTATATCGTAGGCCGACGAGGTTTCGATGTGTACATTGTTCTTTAGAACCTCTTCGAGCACGAAGCTAAAGTGCGAACTTTTAGTGCAGTAGCAGTAGTTATAAGTGCCCTGATACCCCACCTTTGCCATTGCTACGGCAAAGCGCATTCTGGCTCTTGCAATCTGCCTCGAAATAGAGGGTAAATAACTGATTTTCAGCGGAGTTCCATACTGCTTTATAATATCCATCAATGGGACATTATGCCAAAAAAGCTCGTTATCTTCGGTAGTAAAATCCTCTTGAGGGAAGTCAAAAGTTTGATCAATTAGATCAGCGTACTTTGTTTTCATATCAATGTAATCGAGTTAGGTTAAAGTTATTTTGTTAATGTAGCGGAGTCGGATGCCCGAATATTTGCGCAACAAAGATAACTAAATTTACTATAATTACAAATGCTAATAACCTAAAGCGTAATAATTTCTCCACGGTATTGCTCACGTGCTTCACGCAATCCGACCGTTGCACGCTCTGGACGATGAGTGTCAGAATTGATAATGACACGAATACCAAGCTCCTCCATACGCTTAAAATTACGCCTATCGGGGAAGAATATTCCGTGAGAGTAGTAAGCCTTTGTATTGATTTCAAGTACGGTATTGCTCCTAGCGCATAGCACTAAAAACTCCTCCATTAAATCTCGGTACCACAATTTTGAAGTGATGTTTGAGCTGAGCAGCGAGGCATTTGCGCTAACCTTATCGGCGTGCCCTAAGAAGGTGAATCCGCCAGCCTCTATCATTGCGCACTTTGCTGAATAGTAGGCTTCTACGAGTTTTTGGAGCGAGCCTCCGAAGTGATTTTTTACACTCTTTTCGAAGAGCGAAATAGGGCAGTCTATATCTAAAAGTTCGCTAGTTTGAGGTGAACGAAGCAGATGCACAGAGCCGATTATATAGTCAAATCCAACGCTTTGGAAGTAGTCGCTCGACGGATTAAAATCCTTATCAATATAGTCCGCCTCGATACCCATCAACAATCGTATCTCATTCTTATAGAGAGTTTTTAGTCTGGTCATCTCCTTTACGTAAAGCTCCAGACTCCCTGCTTTCATAGCGCAGTGGGAGTTGAGTTGCATCGAGAGGTGGCAGTGGGGAGAGACTCCCCACGCACTAAATCCTTGTAAGATGGCGGCATCGACAAACTCTTGTATAGTCGCCCTGCCATCACAGTACTGCGTATGACTATGGTAATTAGTCAATGGTTCAGTCATTATAGTTCGATAGAAAATTCAGCTCCTATCTCTTTCAAATCTTTCTCAACGGCTTCAACTAGCACGATTCCATCACTCAGGATGCGAGCCTTCTTTTCACGCTCAATGTCCCCAGGGATATAGACTCTATCTTGTCCATCGGCAGGTTTTGCACCCCTAAAGGTCTCAATCCATTCGTCCATAGAGCCTTTAAATTCCTCGGCTGTGCGGAATGCATCAATGCGCATAGCACCAAAAAAGTGACCTAGACCCTCGCCAACACTCTTATCCAACAGAGGCAAGTATGCAACCTGAGGAGGTACAAAAGGGCCGAAGTTAGCCCCCGAAAAGACGCTCGAAAAGATATCGATAAGCGCACCCATACAGAATCCCTTGTGGCTACCGTGCTCATAATCACCACCAAGC
This sequence comes from Rikenellaceae bacterium, assembly GCA_044433505.1. GTDB lineage: Bacteria > Bacteroidota > Bacteroidia > Bacteroidales > Rikenellaceae > Mucinivorans. Next base: position 3,992 of record JAWXTM010000001.1, on the reverse strand, counting down.
GGCACAATAGCTCCACCACGAGTGATAATATCTGGGTCGGTCGAAGGTACTCCAGCAGCATCCTGAACGTAGCCGTGAGGCACGCTCTTGCCCTGTTTACCCATAATAGCGAGCTTGCCACGAGCAATAGGAGTAGTAGCGAAGTCTGCTACAAAAGTAGGCTGATTGCCAGTCGGGATAGCCACTGCAAGTGGGTTGGTCCCTAGCATTCTGCTCACCGAAAAAGTAGGAGCAACAAGTGGATTAGCATTAGTCATTGACACGCCAACCATATCATTTTCAACAGCCATTTCTGCATAATATCCTGCAATGCCGAAGTGGTTAGAGTTCTTGACAGCAACCCAGCCTGTGCCAGCATTTTTAGCCTTTTCGATAGCGACTTTCATAGCGAAATGCGCCGCCACAATACCGATACCACCATCGCCATCAACCGTTGCAGTAGAAGGGCTTTCGTGCACAATTCTAGGTTGTGCTTTGGTATTGATACGTCCAGCCTTATAGAGTTCATAAATATCACGTACTCTGAGCATACCGTGCGAGCTAAGTCCGTGGAGTTCAGCCTCTAGCAGTACTTTACTAATTATTTGTGCATCATCGGTGCTACATCCCATTTCTGCGAAGAGTTTTTCACAGAAATCCATTAATCTTGAATAACTATACATCTTATTTTGTTGTTTTAAAAAAGGGATGACTTCTTTAGTGCCATCCCTTTTCAGTAATTTTTATGTAATAATAGAGTTAACCTCTACACCCACACCCTATTCTTATTGGTGAAGGATAAAGTCAACAGGCATATTGTAAAGGAAACGCACTGCTTTACCACGGTTCTTACCAGGTTCCCACTTAGGAGAAGATTGAACCACACGAATCGCTTCAGCATCCAACTGGCGGTCAACACCACGAACTGCCTTAACGTTAGTTACGCTACCGTCCTTTTCAACGACGAACGAAAGAAGTACACGACCTTGGATACCATTTTCTTGAGCCATTTGAGGGTACTGAAGTTGTTTAGCACACCACGCTCTAAATGCGTTGATGTCTTTACCTTGGAAAGTTGGTTGTTCCTCGGCGATAAGTACAGGAATATCTTCTTCAACTTCTTCTTCTTTAGTGAAAGTTTTGATCTCTAGATCACCAAAATCAGCACCTGTAAAGTCATCAAGGAAGGTCATATCGGCCTCGATTTTAGTTTCGTCCTTCACGATTTTGATAAGATCAGAGATAAAGGCTTGTTGAGGTTTAACTTCTACTGGAGGTTTGGTCTCTTCCACAGTTACTTCAACCATTTCCATTTCAATAGCTTCAGCATTACTTTCGATAAGTACGATTTCCTTCTCAGTTTTACTGTAACTAAATAGTCCGATGGTAATAAGCATTGAAATGATAAGTCCTAATAGCAGAAATATCGAGCGTTTGTTCTGCAAGTCTGCTTTGGGTGTTTTTTTAATTTCCATTTTTATAGTAGTCTTTTAAATTAATTTACTCCTCATTCTTACTCACAAAATTACAAACCTTTTTTTTATTTTCCTAATTATTTTTTAGTTTTTTTTATTTTTTTTGAGTAACACATTGCTCGTCCACAATCTTAAGTTGTATTTCGTCGTTGTAGCATTCCACTATTGCCTCTATTGTCAACAGCCCATAAGGCACTGAATCATTGGCAAATGAACAGTATGAGGATGTATAGAGATTAATTGTATTCTGGCTACCAAGTTGTGCAATCTCACGCTCACCAGAGTAACTACCTAGGCTTTCTGTAAAATAACTGTCACAGAGCACTACACAGCGTCCAACATACCCTAAACTCAGCTCATCTATTGTTACGGAAATTGGGGTGATATTGCATTTATTCCCAGTGTTTTGTATATGCTCTAGAGCCAGAGTTGGCGTAGGGATTGCCTCTGGGGTGGAGGAGCCATCTAGTGGGGTATAGCCCAATGACCTGAGATTGTTGTCAACCCCCATAAAGAGCCCACTGCCGCTAATTGCAATCTGAGCACCTTGGGGAAATAGGCTATACGTATCATAGAAATAGAGCGGTAGGCGCATTACCGTAGTATCACTTCCCGTGAACTCGCCCACTAGAATCTCTCTAAAGAAATTACCCGTGGAGTCGGATGTCAAGACAATTCCGCTAGCTACTAAATCCTCTGTAATCCGACCCTGCTGAGCGCATAGCTCTTTGAGCGAACAGTTAACCACGAGCTCTTCCTTTGTGGATAGCTCTACCCCCGTAATATCATTATAGCTGCAACTACATAAAGTTACGCTACATACAATAGTACAACATATCTTTCTGATTAGAGAGACCATTGGCTGCCTTCTGGACGATCCTTGATGGTAACACCAGCCTCGGTGAGTTTATCACGAATCATATCTGAAGTTGCAAAATCTTTATTCCTTTTGGCTTCGCTGCGAATCTCTAGCAGTAGTTCCATAGCTGCGCTTAGGGCATCATTGCTTGCGCCACCCTCATCCGCCGAGCACCTTAGCCCAAGGTATTGCTCCATTACTATCTCGAAGGCTACTCTAATCTGGTGAAGCTCCTCTGCCTCTATCTTCTCCTTGCCATCTACAAAGCTATTGACCCTCTTTGTTGCATCAAAAAGGTGCGCAATAGCAATAGGAGTGTTCAGGTCATCGGCAATAGCAGTGCGACATTGCTTGAGCAATTCATTACTATCTTCATTGATTTGAGTTCCCTGAATAGCGTCACTTTTTTTGAGCACGCTCAGTGCGCTACACAGCCTCAAGAAGCCTTTTTCGGCAGCCTGCAACGCCTCGTTTGTAAAGTCCAGTGTACTACGATAGTGGGCAGTAAGGATAAAGAAGCGAATTATCATTGGGGAGTAAGCACGCTCCAAGAGTGGGTGCTCACCGCTAAAGAACTGCTCCAGTGAGATGGCATTACCCAAGGATTTTCCCATCTTTTTTCCTGCAAGAGTTATCATATTATTGTGCAACCAGTAGCGAGCAGGTGACTCTCCAAAGGCAGCCGTAGATTGTGCAATTTCGCATTCGTGGTGCGGAAAGAGCAAGTCCATACCTCCACCGTGAATATCAAAAGTTTCCCCAAGATACTTTCTGCTCATAGCCGAGCACTCGGCGTGCCACCCTGGGAAGCCATCTCCCCACGGTGATTTCCAGCGCATAATATGAGCTGGTGAAGCATTTTTCCACAGCGCAAAGTCTGCCGAGAAGTGTTTTTCGCTTTGACCATCTAGTTCACGTGTTCCGCTAACAATATCGTCGAGTTTTCTGCCCGATAGTGTGCCATAGTCGTGGTTTTTGGCGTATTTCTGCATATCGAAGTAGATTGAGCCATTCGATTCATACGCCATACCGCTATCTAATATCTTTTGAGTCAGTTCGATTTGTTCGATAATATGCCCTGAGGCAAGTGGCTCAATAGAGGGTGGTAGGCATCCGAGTGCTGCCATTTCCTCACGATACAGGTTAGTATAGTGTTGAGCAACTTCCATAGGTTCGATTTGTTCGATACGAGCTTGTTTAATTAGTTTATCTTCGCCCGAGTCGCTATCATTTTCGAGGTGACCAACGTCGGTGATATTTCGTACATAGCGCACTTTGTATTGGCTTTCTTTCAGGAGTCTAAAGAGTATATCGAAGCTAATAGCCGAGCGTGCGTGTCCAAGGTGACCGGCACCGTAGACAGTAGGCCCACATACGTACATAGAGGCTTTACCCTCTACTATTGGAATAAATTTTTCGTTCTTTCTTGAGAGCGAGTTATATAGGAAAATATCGCCTTTCATAGTCTAGCATTAGTAGTTTTAATGGGTCAGTTTAGAAACCCCATTTTAATTATCATCCACAAAGGTAAGAATTTTACTCTATTTTTGCAAACAATAATGGGGACTTCTAAAAATTGACCCCACTAAAATTTAACTAATAAAAATGGATATTCTAAAGATGGTTTTGATGTCTTTGGGTGATATTTTGGTTGATTTTTCACCTTTTTTCTCTCGAAT